>DUML01000127.1 GCA_012839895.1 Peptococcaceae bacterium
AATAGAGGTGGAAAGGTATGAAGAAAATCAAGCAAAGAGTGCTTGAGGCAAATAAGCGGCTTAAATCGGAAGGATTGGTTATATCGACATGGGGCAATGTTTCAGAATATGATGAAAAAACCGGGCTTGTTGCAATCAAGGCCAGCGGAATCGATTATGATAAAATGGGTATTGAGGATATAGTCATTGTTGATCTTGATGGTAATATAGTTGAAGGAAATTTGAGGCCATCCACAGATTGTGCTACACATCTTATTATTTATAAAAACTTTAAAGGTGTTAAAGCAATTGTTCATACCCATTCAATGTATGCAACGATCTGGGCGCAAGCGGGCAGAGAAATACCCATCTTTGGAACGACGCACGCTGATTACTTTAAAGGAAATATCCCATGCACAAGAAAATTAAGAAAAGAAGAAATTGAAAAAGATTATGAAAAGAATACCGGTGATGTTATTGTCGAGACATTTTCTAACCGTATAAATCCCTTGGAAATGAGGGCTGTATTAGTAAATGGCCATGCGCCTTTTGTCTGGGGCAGTGACGCACATGACGCAGTTACAAATGCGGTTGTATTGGAGTATGTAGCAAAAATGGCATGGTGTAACATGGTAATGTCATCCGGGATTCTGCCTCAGCTGGATGAAAATATGATTAATAAGCATTATAACCGTAAATATGGCTCAGATGCTTATTATGGGCAAAAATAAGGCAAAATATAAATTATTTGGAGTTGAAAAAAATGAGTAAAGTATTTGAAACAGTCAAGCAAGTTCTTTATAAAGAAAGCAAAGCAATAATGGATGCGTTTGAAAGTATCGACAAAGCTGCAATAGAAAAATTAGTTGAAATAATCAGCCAATGCAAGGGAAAAATTTTACTCTCCGGATGTGGTACATCCGGAGCTGCTGCAAGGAAAATAGCACACACATTAAGCTGTGTTGAACGCCCTGCGTTTTTCTTGGAACCGGCGGATGCATTACACGGAGGTCTTGGTGCAGTTGACAGTGACGATGTTGTTGTTCTGCTTTCAAAAGGAGGAGCTTCTTTAGAGATTAATAGTTTAATTAAACCATTAAAGACAAAAAAGGCTTTTATCATAGGTGTAACTGAGAACGAAGAGTCGGTTCTTGCAAAAGAAAGTGATTTGTTCATAAAAATAAAGGTTAAGGAAGAAGCTGATCATACTGGCCTTTTGGCTACTTCAAGCATAATTGGAGTTATTGCGGTATTTGATGCCGTTGCAATTGCATCTGCCGAAATTACGGGTTTTACAAGAGAAAAGTTTAGTGTAATCCATCCTGGCGGTGCTGTGGGTCAAATACTGTTAAAGAAGAATCAAATTAACTAAAGTGGGCCGGTTTATGGTTTATTTTTGTACGTCTTTATTCGGGGCAAGTTCATTAGAACTAAGAAAATCCATAGACATTGCCAGGAAAGCATCGGCTGATTATTTGCATGTGGATGTTATGGACGGATATTTTACTGAAGATTTTGGGTTTAGCATTAAAAGTGTTAGAGAAATAACCGAGATAACAAACATGCCAATAGATGTCCATATAATGACTCTTGAGCCAGAGCGTTTCATCGATAGGTTTGTAGAGCTTAAAATTAACAGCATTTCATTTCACGTTGAAATGGTAAAAGATGTTATTGGATGCATTAATAAAATAAAGAAGCATGGCATCAAGAGCGGAATTGCTGTATCACCTGAAATAAGTATTG
>DUML01000081.1 GCA_012839895.1 Peptococcaceae bacterium
GGCTTCGCCTTCGATAAACGTGCTTCGCACGCCCTTGATTCCCGCCAAAGTCTTTCATAATATCAAACTGTCACTTACCATTAAGAGTTCTGTATGGTTTTTGCAAACAACTATTGACAATAACTATAAAATTGTTCCATTTAGAAAATCTTTATTAATTAAAAGGGTTGGGGGTACTGTCAATAATCAGTCCCTCCGTCCCGATCACTAAGGAAGCAATGGAAAGTGCGTTTCTTAACGCCGTATACGTTACCTGCACTGGGTCAACAATCCCTGCTTCCAGCATGTCAACGTATGTATCCTCAGCTGCATTAAACCCCCAATTTCTTGGCAATTTTCTTACCTTTTCAATAACAACATCCCCATTATGCCCTGCATTAGTGACAATCTGGCGAAGCGGTTCTTCTAAAGCCTCCTTTATTATCCGCAAGCCCACTTCTGCTTCGGGTTCCTTCATCTTTACTTCAGCTAAAGACTCACAAGCTCTTATCAAGGCAATACCGCCACCATGAACTATTCCTTCTTTGATAGCAGCCTGAACAGCGTTAACAGCATCTTCTATTCTGTCTTTTTTTTCCTTTAATTCAAGTACTGTTGGAGCCCCAACTTTAATAAAAGCTACTCGCCCTTGTAGCCATCCCAATCTTTCCTTAAGCTTATCTTTCCTCCAACCAGGCTTAAGGGAATTATATTCCTTCCTTACTTTTTCCAAGCGCATAGCAATTTTTTGGGGGTCACCTAACCCCCCGATAATAGTAGTCGTGTTATTATTGACTACTATTTTCATCGCTTGACCCAAATGTTCTTCCTTAACTTCTTCCAATTTAAGCCCAGCTGACTCGGCAACTACAGTTGCCCCAGTTATAATCGCAATATCCTGTAAATATTCCTCCCGCCTTTCCCCATGGCCTGGGGTTTGCACAGCCACGACATTCATCGTACCTCTTTTTTTGTTCAGAAGTAAAAGCGCAAGTATATCCACAGAAATATCCTCGGCAATGATTACAAGAGGCTTTTTATATTTTACTGCAACCTCTACTATTTCAAAAATTTCGTAAATATAACTAATCTTACAATTTGTTACCAAAATATATGGGTTTTCTAAAACTTCCGTTTGATTATCCTTAGGACTGACTACTTTTGGGGCAAAACGCCCTTTATCAAAACGGATTCCATTAATAACTTGAAATTCTGTATTCTGGGTTCTACCTTCTTCGACTTGAATAATGCCATTAAAGCCAACCTCTTTTACCACCTCGGCGATTAATAGTCCTATATTTCGGTCTCCTGCCGCAACAGTTGCTACCTTAGCTACATCATTAATATCTGATATCTTTATAGCACTATCCATTAAAGCTTGGACAACCACTTCTACCCCTTTTTCCATCCCTTTTACAAGAAGTGTAGGGTTAGCACCGGCAGCAATATTTTTCATCCCTTTTTGGATCATTGCTTGCGCCAGTATAATCGCAGTAGTTGTCCCATCGCCAACTCTATCATTTGTTTTATCTGCTACTTCTTTAATTATTTCACATCCCAGGTTTTGAAACCGATTTTCCACAGTGATTACTTTAGCTATACTTACCCCATCATTAGTAATTCTGGGCCTTCCAATATATGGATCCAATACTACATTCCTACCCTTTGGACCTAATGTTACTTTAACACATGACGCAATAATATTTATTCCTTCGGCAAGTGCGATTCTTGCTTGATGGCCAGAGAGCATTCTAGTCTGCATAACTGATTCCCCTCATAATAACATTAGGAATTCCATGCTTCGAGAACAACCAGAAAAGAAAAAAGCAGGATTAAACTATAGAAAACAAAGAGTAGAATATTTGATTTATCAAACCGCTCTTTTGTTTGTTTTTCATTATTAACTGTATTATTTTGCATTATTCACATCCACCGACCTATTTGATATTGAAGAAGTACGCGAAAATATACTTTTGATTTTACGGGTCAAACCTGCTACTTTGTCAAGGAATGTCCCTACTGGGCAAAAAGCAAAACACCAAAAACGACGATAAAAAAAGCTGGCGAGTAAGATTATAAAAAGCAAATACCATTGATAACTAGAGCCGTTTAACCCAAACATAGTACCAAATGGTTCGAAGCTTGATACGGAAGGGTTAAGGGATATAAAAGCCAAAAACAGAACTATGAATAGTAAAATTTCTTTAACCAAGCGAAACCACTTCAAGTATTTTCCCATAGGTAAATTAATTCTGCTAATTTTATGAGTTATTTCCTGCAAACCACAAAACGGACATACATAATTACAATATATATTTTTGCCGGTGAACAGGATAGGACCTATAACACCTATCAGCACTATATACCAAATAAGATTATCGCCTGGTGAAGGCAAATATCCTAAAAATAAGGCGCTAATTTGAGCCATTGAAATAGATCTATTTAGCCAAAAACCCAATATTAAAATACTTATTATCAAAAACTGGAACCTAAACCTGGATAATTGCTTGAATCTAGGCATAAAAACAGAAAGTACAAAAAGTAAAGAAATAATTATTTCTTGCATGCCTATATTCCATTTTACTTCTGCTTTCTTTGGTGTAACCTTTAAGTCTTCCAATGCAACTACGTGAGCTACATCTTGGACACTAAGAGCTATTGCCCGAGTGGATAAAGTCGCACCTGACACACCTTCAATATCATAATCAAAACTCAAAGCATCTCCTGCTTGTTTATTGGCGAACTGACGGAAAAAACCGGCTTTAATAATCTTATTAATATAAGAAGGAGTCTCTTTGTGTTCTAAAATAATAACATCTGTCACAGCTCCACTTGTAGACAAAACTGTACCCACTAAAATTGGCCCGCCATAACCAACATGACTGCTGATTCCAAGATAAGCCAAAACGTCACCATCTGCACCCACTGCTTTAGCTATCCGATCGTTTATCGGTTCAAATTTGTCTGCACTAGGGAGCATTTGACGGTAATATTTCTGGACGGTATTGGCATCAAATTTACTGGCATAATGCCCATATCCATACGCTAGAACAAGAACTATAATTGCTATTAGAGGCAAGAATTTCTTCATTAAGAATGACCTTCTTTCATCGCATCTTAATGGGGTAGGTTTCTAAGCGGCAAGTTTAAACTCACCGCTTAGAACATTGATATTGAGCTACTTTGCAATGAACTTTTAATACAATTCAGGCCATTCCAGCCACCATTTATATTTTTCAATAGTTTCCGTACCATATCCGAACATGTCATCAATGGATTTGAGAAGTTGTGAACTCATTTCTCCTCTGCTACCAATCCAGGTCCCAGCTAGATGGAACCAGGAATCTTCTTTGGAGTTCCAAGGACAAACTTTCATACACCTTCCACAGGAAGAGCCTTCTTTATTGGTTGTGCGGAAAACTGCGCATTTCCTAAAATCAGAATTCCAACGCAGATAACCATTGTATTCAACATAATCGTCATCAAATGATATTGCTCCTGCCGGACAGTTTTCTGCACATTTCCGACATACCCTACAAAAATCCTGTAAACCAAAATCAATTGGTTTATCAGGCACAAGTGGAAGATCCGTTGTCACAGCAGCAACTTTATGCCGGAATCCTAGACGGGGATGGATTGTACTGTCTCCTGTACGGGAAAGTTCCCCTAGCCCTGCCGCAATAATTACTGGTGGCATGACTGCTGCATAATTTCTGGCATGATGTGCCCTGGCATTGTATCCAAGGTTTCTGATGTACTGAGCAAGGATAGTGGCGATATTTCCGGTAGCGTGATAACCACGGAAAGACTGAGCACTACTAATGCCATCATAACCGGTAGAAGCAAGAGTTGTCTCCAAATGCTGATCGACCATTACAACAATTACATACGGCAATCTCTCTTCAACAGGAACAGTCCAAGATTCAACAGGCAATGATGCCATTAAATCCCTTCCGACCGTAGCTCTATGTGAGTAGTAGGCGTAAGGAGGCATTTTCCCGATACCGACCTCATCTGCCCGCAGGAAGTAGGCAACATCTTTAATGTGCTTAGACATTTGCTCCGGATCAGGAATTGGCAGTTTTTTCTCCGCGGGTTTACCTTCTACGGCACTATCTGGAGCAATGGCTGAAAGAACTTTACTTAATGCTGCAGAAAGAGGATATTTACTCACAAACCTAAGTACTTCCTTCTGCGCTTCTTCTCCAAGTAACCCTCTTGCCGCTAGGTTAAAGCCCATATCGGCTTCACTTACATTTTTTATCTTACCTACTATTCTTGTCGTTCCCAACCATTCATCATTATGCTCTACATAACGCACCGCAGCCCCTGAGTAGTCAGGATTGGGATGAAGCTTCGACCATTGTCCCTTCTCTCCCGGAACATAGTTAAGGGTCTCATTTGCTGCATTTGCTACCTTTGTAGATGCTTTTAAAGCTCCCATTACACCCATTGCTGTTGCGGCTGCGCCAACTTTCAAAAAACCTCTGCGATTAATTTTATATGTCTGCTTTTGTTCTTTATTATCCATATTTTCACCCCCCTTTTTTATAACTGTGATGTAGCTGAATCACTTACTTTTTTAACTTTAATAAATCCTAATAATCTAGCTAAAATAAACCCAAGAACAACAGATATTCCTAAGAATAAAAAGATTGCAGTACTTGTAGCCTTGACATGACCAACTGAGGCATTAATATAGATAAAAGAAATCCCCATCCATGTAATGGCATACCATACTACAAACAAAACCCAGTTGAGAACTGTCTTCCAAATTTCTTTCTGCTTTGCCCGAGGTTTAATAAAAAAAATTGCAGCCATGAATAACATGCCCGCCAAGAAAACTAAAAAAGTACCCATATTCCTTTCACCTCCTTTTTGGTTAATAGAAGATGATGAAGTCTATATGAGTACATTGTAATTCAATACCTAAAATAAATTTTTAGCATACATTAAACAGTGATACAATTTATTGGTAACATTTCACTCTCTATTATCACCTTTACGAGATTTATTACCTACCGACCCTTCCACAGTAAAAAGAAGCGAAGCAATTCCCATCGCATTCCTTAAAGCAGTTATAGTCACTTTAGCTGGATCGACTATTCCTACATTGATCATGTCTACGAAAATTCCGGCCACTGCATCATACCCGGTATTTTTATCATGCTTCTTTAGAAGTTCAACAATGTTTTTGCCGTTGCCACCGGCGTTATTAACGATTTGTATTAATGGTGCTTCTAATGCCTGCTTTATTAGGCGAATCCCAGCCATCTCGTACCAATTGTCTGTTTTAATTTTATCCAAAGCCTGAGCAGCCCTTATAAAGGCTGTTCCTCCTCCTGGGACAATCCCCTTTTCAATTGCTGCCTTGGAAGCCTTGACCCCTTTGATTACTCTGTCTTTTAATTCCTTTAAAGCCATATCTGTATCAGCACCCACTTGGATAACTGCAATTCCACCAGAAAGTAATGTCAAACGTTTTAAAAGTCTATCCCTATCTTCAGTTTGGGATGTCTGACTAATAAGGGTTTTTACCTTCCTTATTTGTTTGTCAATGTTTTGACGACTTCCATCGCCACCGAGAATTGTAGTTTTATGGCGTGTAACAATAACCTTTTCCGCCTTCCCTAGCATGGCTTTTTCAATATTTCCAAGTGACATGCCTAATTCTTTCGTAATAAATGTTCCATTTGTAACTAGAGCCAAATCTTCCAGAAGACCTTGACGGAAATCTCCAAACCCTGGAGCCTTGACAGCAACAACTTTTCCAGTTTCAGCAGTATTATATGAGAATAATACCCCTAAAACATCTTTTTTGATATTTGGCGTTATAATAAGAAGCGCCTTTTTCTCCCAGGAACACCAACTTAAAACACGCTTGACATCAGATGTTTCATTCAGAACATGATCTGTAATAAGAATATAGGGACTCTCAAGACTGATATCCATTCCTTCAGAGGCAAAATACGGAGACATATAGCCGTTATCCAATTCTAGGCCTTGGGATATTTCAATACTAGTACTTCGCTCTGTTGATTCCTGTACGAAAACTGTACCGTCTTTACCAATTTTATTAAAAGCCTTAGCAATTAATTCGCCAATATAAGTATTTTTCGAAGAGATAGCTGCCACTTGAAATACCCCATCTGGTATCGTTACAGGAATGCTTAAATTTTCGATTTCTTCTATAGCAGTATTTACTGCTTTTTCAATGCCTTTTCTGAGTTGAATGGGATTTAAACCTGCTTCGATAAGAGGAAGACTTCCATTTATTATTGCCTGAGCAAGCACAATTGAAGTAGTCGTTCCATCGCCAACCAATTCATTAGTCCTCATGGCAACTTCCCGGCATAGCTTTGCTCCTAGATCTTCTTGCAGGTTAGTAAGTTTTATGTATTTGGCGACTGTTGCTCCATCTTTTGTTATTAATGGATAACCCAGTGCTCTCTCAATTACTATATTTTTGCCGCAAGGACCAATGGTTGGTTTAACCATATCGGCAACTTGATTAAATCCAGAAATCAATGCATTACGTGCTTTAACATCATTAAGGAAAGTACTTGTTTGGAAGTTCATTGTCTTATCTCCATAACAACTCCGTCTTTTAATATTATTTCCGCTTTAACGGCTGAATCTAGATTATCTCCGACTTTGAGTTCATAAGGCCCTTCGATGGACCCGATAACAGCCTCCTCACCAATTTTTAAATCATCTATCTCAGCCAGACAAGTTCTAATCTCATCCTGCCTTCTATGATAATCGCTTGCCTCGGAATCAAACTTTTTACGAATCTGCTCGAGTTGAAATTCATCAGCGCCTTTAAGAGCAAATTCAGTAATCATTTTATTTTTTTTTTCCTCTAATTCCCTTTGTTTATTATATATAGCCAGTAACTCGTCCTCCAGTTGTCGACGGGTAACCTCTTTAGCCTTTTCAGTAATAATTTGTTTAATAGTTATTTCTCTGAAAATAGTAATTGACCTCAACCAAATTCCTCCAATTCCTTTAGCTAATTCATTAAATTATACTATTTGATTATTGTCTTAAAATCCTTAGAGTATACTAAACCTTCTAAGTTTCTTATCGGACTTTACTCCTACAAAAAAAGTTTTAATAATAGGTAGATTGTTCGGAAAGTAATTTAAGTTTTTCTAGATCATAGACTATTATCTTATCTTTATTCTTATTAAGGATTTTCTCTTTCTTAAGACAATTTAAAACCCTGGAGACAGTTACATAATGAGCCCCGGTTATTTCTGCAATGTTGGCTTGTGACAATTTAATAACTATCTCATGAGCATTTTCCAATTGCTTTCCATGTAAAACACAAAGTCTATAAATTAATCTCAGTATTCTAATTGTTGGATTATAAGAATTTATCTCGGCAACTTGTCTCATAAAGTAGCTTGCTTTGGCAAGATAATTCTTCAAAATGTCAAATGGCATTTCTTCATTGTCCCGAAAGATTTCTTTTAGGTTATCTTTGGTGAATCTACATATCGTGCTATTCTCAATAGCAACAGCATGAATATTATCCTCAGTAGGGAACAATCTTCCTAACAAACAGTTCTTACCAGCAAAATAAAGTAACACTTCTCTTCCATCATCACTTATTAAATTAATTCTTATTCTACCCTCTAGTACAATTATTAAAGCGTTGGTAGGCTCACCGGGAATAATAACAGAACTATTCTTTGCATAATTTTTTACAGTACCTAAATGTACATATTGCCTTAAACTATCAACTGGATAGAATGAATCAGGAATGACTACTCCACAATTATCCATTTTTCTCCTATAGGACATAGTCATTTTTACCTCCTCAAACCATCGCAACTTTTTTATTCCTAAATAGAAGGCATCAGATAAGAATAAAATTGTTAAACATAATCTATGTTAAATATAGTACAATTAATTTGTCACCCCCTCGAAAAATTAATCAGGGGATAATTGATTTCCACCCCATTAGACCAAGGGTTAAATTTCTATGAATAAAGAGTGCTTTAATTTAGTGTACACTAAATAAATGCTCAAATCTTTAATGCATATTAAAACTTAAAATCCTAGGGTTTTTAAAACTGCTTTTCCTCTCCTATCGGGATATTTTGTCGTAAAAACACATCAATCAAACCATAGCTCTTAGGTAATCTAGATTTTAATCTTGCAGGTAAAATGAAATTCAAATGGAATATAATATAGATAATTATGGAAAAAGCTAATTCCAATAGTTTGGAAAGAAAGAGGGAGCCAAAAATGAATGATTCCTTTCGCCTCACACAAATAGCGACCGTTGTTTATCTGATTACCAAAGTCAAACAATTATCAAATTATATTCATTTTTTTAAGCAAGGAATTAATGAAAACCTGGAAATACCTATGGATTTTGCTTCCTATGTAAATAATTACGGGGAACGGGAGGCTCAAAAAGCCTTAGATAAAGCAGTTGCCAGGCTGCTGGACAGTACGGATAAAAAATCCCAAATATCTGTAGGCGATTACTTACTTAATATACCCAAAGTGCATACTTTTCTGGCTGAGGTCACAACTCTTGATGATCTGGTTAAAAGCCTTGATAAATACCTTCAAGCTTATCCCAGAAAACAAAAAAAATTAGTTGAATACCATGAGCCAAAGAAAATAGGTGTTTTTTGCCCCTTTACAGAACTTCCTTTATATGAAGCTGAAGCCTTTATTAATAAATTCCACGAAGTCCTTAATCAGCCCCCGGAACTTCCCTTCGTTGTCACTCCCGATAATTTAAACAGAGAACTTAAAATCCTCTTTAACAATAAAGAAACTGCCGAAGAATACGCCCGTAAGCTCTGTCCTTCCGAGCTTTGGCAAAGGCTTAAGGACGGTTCCTTAGAAAAAATCGGCAGTTATTAAAGATGATTAAGAAATAGAAATATATGAACATATGAATATATAAATTTCTTTAAAATTTAATTAATTAATAGGGCTTTCCCGCTGTAAAAAAGATAAATATATTTCTCCTTGACAATCTTCCCGGTCAATTTTTCTAAGGCCCGGGCATAATAAGCAATCTGCAGCCTGTACCTGTCCATGATAATCTCCTCCCCGCCTTCCGGTACATAATCGGTCTTATAATCCACTAAAACAAGCCCATCCTGCTCTTCAAAGTAACAATCAACCACACCTTGCAAGAGAACAGTCTCTTGGGCATAGCGTTCATCCTGAAGTTCCGGATATACCTCCCGGCAGGGGATCTCAATGTTAAAAGGCACTTCCCTATAGACAGCCAAGGATTTAAACATCCTTTGCCCTAGGTCCGAAGTCAGGAATTCTTTAATTTTAGGGATATCTACCGTTTTAGCCTGCTCTTCAGTCAATAATTCTTTATCAACCATTTGCTCAATCTGTTCCTCGATACTGTTTACGCTATCCGGCTTAAGTTCCAAGCGCTGCATACAAAAATGCATAATTGTCCCCACTTCGGCCGAACTCAAACCTTTTTTCTTCTCCAGGAAAAGGGGTTTTTTAATTAATGTCGGGGTACCTTGGCTTAAATACGCGCTATCCTCATCCTTTTCCTGAAAACGCCTCTTTAACTCCGTTACGGTTAATTTCGCAGGTAATTTGGTCAATTTAGAGTAAGGATATTGCCAGCTTAACCTTCTGACAATTTCTGCTTCCAAGCTATGAGCCCCGGCCGGATCTGTTTCTTCCTTCAATTGTTCTTCCTTCAGCGTTTCTTCCTGCAGCAGTGCCGCTTTTCCCGCCAAACTTTTAAGCCATTCCAGGAAGCTCTTCTCATCTTTTTCTTCTCTGGAGCTTCCTTTAAGAAGTTCTGTTTTCTGCCAATAGCGGATAAGCCAACCTGCAGCGCCTTCCGGCTTAAAGAAGGTGTCTTTGCAGGCTACTTGAGCTATCCCCTCGCCGGAACCCAGCACAACTGGGCCTATCCAGTCTAAGTAGTTTTCAGCATTTATGGTCTGATAGGCGGGCAATTTTTCTTCCTTTGCTCGGCCGTATTTGTTCCACTTGGCTGTAGCTTTAGCTATATCTTTTACTGTCCCGGTAATAATCAGTTTCTCTTTAGCCCTGGTCATAGCCACATAGAGAATCCGCATTTCTTCCGATAACGTCTCCAACTTAAGTTTTTCCCTGATTGCCAGCTTGGGAAGAGAGGGGTAAACAGTTCTCTTCCTGTAATCCACTACATCTGGCCCAAAACCTAAGGAATGATGAAAGAGGATACTCTTCCTAAGATCCTGAAGGTTAAACTTTTTGCCGCAGCCACCGAGAATAACAACCGGAAATTCCAGCCCCTTGCTCTTGTGGATGCTCATAATCCGCACTACATTATCCTTTTCACTAAGCATTTTGGCGCTGCCCAGATCCCCTTGGCCGCTTCTAAGCTTATCAATAAAGTAATTAAAGTTAAAAAGCCCTTTAAAACTGGTTTCTTCAAACTGCCTGGCTCGCTCAAAGAGAATCCGCAAATTGGCCTGCCTCTGCTTTCCACCCGGCATTGCCCCTATCGCGGCAAAATAGCCGCTCTCTTGATAAATCCGCCACAAAAGCTGATCGGTAGACAGATAGAGAGCCGTTTCCCGCCACCTGGCTAAGTCTCCTAAAAACTTACGAGCTTTTTGGGAAACTGTACCTCCGTCTTTTTGGGCAAGAGCTCGTAAAGCCTCAAAAAGTAAGCCATTGGGAGCCGTAAGCCTGAGCTCGGCCAGCTCATCCGTAGTAAAAGAAACAAGGGGCGACCTTAAAACCGAAAGCAAAGGGATATCTTGGAAAGGATTATCAATTACTTGCAAAAGGGATAAAATAACCTGGACTTCAACAGTTTTAAAAAAACCGGTACCGGTGTCGGCAAAAGCCGGTATCCCCTCTTGGGCCAGCTCTTCTACAAAAACCTCCGCCCAGTTCCTGGTTGTACGCAAAAGAATTACAATATCTCTGTATTCCACCGGCCGGTAATTCTTTGTATCTCTATCCAGGACACAAAAGACTTTTCCAGAATCATCAGGCCGGAGAAGTTGTTTAATTCTTTGGGCGATCAAACGAGCTTCACATTGAATGTTATCAAGCATCTCCTCCTCCGGAGGATTATCGGCCTCGTTTTCAGAAGAATCCGCACTTAAGTCCTGAAGATCTGCTTCAGCAATACCTTCAAGCTGAATTGAATTATTTTTATCATTGCCCTCGGTCTGCAGAAGATGAAGCTCAATTTCTCCCCCGATAAGGACAGCCGGATCTTCGCTTTCAGGGTAAGCCGCTCCCGGATATAAAGCCTCCTGAGCAGTATAATCCAGTTCTCCCACAGTTTGGGACATAATTTGCCGGAAGATAAAATTTACTCCGTCGATTACTTCCTTGCGGCTCCGAAAGTTCTGGGAGAGGAGAATCTTGCAATAAAGGTTCTTATTGGGCTGCGCCAAAGAATATGTAGGATAATTATCGTATTTTTCTTGGAATAACTCCGGTTTGGCCTGCCTGAAGCGATAAATGCTTTGCTTAACATCACCGACCATAAAGACATTAGGCCGGCCAAGCTGAGCCCTGGAAATCATTCTGAAAATAGTTTCCTGAACCTCATTGCTGTCCTGGTATTCATCCACTAAGATCTCGTCGAAACGCTCCCGGTAACTCTGAGCTATTTTCGATGGCCTTCTTTCTCCTTGCTCATCTTCCTCGGAAAGGATCTCTAAACAATAGTGCTCTAAATCATTAAAATCAACCAGCGCTTTGGCACTTTTCTTCGCCTTATACCTGGCGGTAAAATCTTTTACCAAATCCACCAAACCTTTAAGGAGCGGGTACAACTTCTCCAAATCCTGCCGTGCTTCCGCCGAAGGAGCGATAAAGACATTCTCCCGTAAATAGCCGATTCTTTTTTTGACCGTATCCCTGATTTCCTTGACGAAGTCTCTTTGCTCAGGATCACAGTCTTTCCCTGCCCGGGGTAGCTTTTCAAATCTAAAATTCTGAAGTAGTTCATAAATGACATCCCATTTAGGAACTTTTTCCGGTCCGGCTGCCTCCCCTTCCTGCAAAGAATTATCCAAAATATTATCCAGACAGTCTTCCTTTTTAGGCTTACTTGTCTTTTCTGCCTGGCAAATAAGCAGCAGCTTTTCTATTTGGGACTGTTCCTCTTGAAATACCGGGTAATAACTCATAAGACCCGGGTCACTCTCAATTATTTGAAGGGCCCTAGCCAGCATATTATGAAGTCTTTGGAGCTCCAAAGCCGCTGCCCTAATGAGGATTTGCCCCCACTCGCATTCGCTTAAGTCCTCCCAAACCGGGAAATTGAATAAGGTTAGCTTTTCATCCAGCCATTTATCCGGCCAAGGATTACTCTGAATAAAGTCATATAAATCTAATACCATATTCTGTAAAGCCCGGTCGTCCCGGTTGCCGCCATAGCTTTCCAAAAGTTCGAAAAACACCTGGCTCCCCCTGCCGGTCTCTTCGTATTTTTCTTCAAAAAGCTCCTGGAGAACTTCCAGCTTCAAAAGTACAGCTTCGGTCTCATCTGCAATTCGGAAGCCTGGATCAAGATCCAGCATTTGAAAATTGTTGCGAATAACTTCCAAGCAAAAAGAATCAATGGTTGTAATACTTGCTTTATTTAACAAAGTCAGCTGCCGGCGCATCCTTTCGGCATTGAGGTTCTCTTCCAATGCTTTCGAGATAGCCTCAGCGATCCTCTCCCGCATCTCCGTAGCAGCAGCCTTAGTAAAGGTCACAATCAGGAGATTATCTATATCAATTGGCTTCTCATCGGTTTGAAATTCTTGCCCGGCAATTTGTTGAGGCTCAGCTGTTATCATCCGGATGATTCTCTCAACCAAGACCGCAGTTTTTCCTGCCCCGGCAGCAGCAGCTACCAGAAGATTACAATTCCTGGTCTGAATTGCTGCCAACTGCTCGGCAGTCCAGCTCATTTCACCCATCTGTCTGTCCACCCTTATCTATACTTATTTGCTCCTCGGTGATAAGCTTCCAGACCTCTTCATCCTTTCGCTCCGGAAGCAACCGGTAAGTGTTCTCCTTTAAGGAAGGATCAAATTGGCAAATTGAAGTAAAGTTACAATAGCGGCAAGAAGTCATGCTTTTCTTTTTATATGGGCTTATCTCCACTTTCCCGCGCATAATCTCCTCTCCCAACCCTTTGAGGAGTTTGCGCAAGTATTTTCTTAAAACTTTAAAGTGAGCGAGGGAAGCTACCGAAGAAGATTTTCCAATCTGGCCTTGCTTCGTAAGAGAAGCAGGAATTATTAAGGAACTGCCTTCCATAGTCTTATCCATGGCTTTGAGCAGCTTGACATCGGCTAGAAGAAGTCCTTTCATTTTCAGTGCTTTCATTAAAGCCTTTTCGATTTCTTCCTCACTGCCAAGCCCTTTGACCAAAGGATCATCGATTTTAAAGTAAAGCACGCCCCCCGGCAGGACCTGGCCTTCAATATTTGGCCCCGGATTCTCCCATAAAGCGTCAAGGTAGGTAAGGAGCTGAATCTGCAAGCCATAATAGGCATCTGCCAATTTAAAATCTTTACTTCCCGATTTATAATCTATAATCCTAAGATAAGTTCCTTCCTCTGTTCTCAAAGCGTCAATCCTGTCTATCCTGCCGGTTAGCTTGATTTTTTGGCCCGAGTCCAGTTCCAGGACAATAGCCGGCAAATCTTCATTATCGCCAAAACCGACTTCATAGCCAACCGGTTCAAAACTGCTACGTCGCATCTGTTCCGCAATCAGCCAAAGGGCTCTGGCCACTACTCTTTTAAGCCTTAAGGCCAGCATAGTGTATCTTTTGGAAGCGGCCAGGCCGGAGCCCTGCATTTTTTCCAGCATCTCCTCCACTATCTCGGAGACCTTGTCTTCACACCATTTCCGGTCAACATCCCTCCAGGAAATCTTTTGCTCCGCCAGGAGACGAGAAAACCTTTCAATAACTGCATGCATGAAAGTCCCGATATCAGGCGGACTAAGGCGGTAGATTTTCCTTTCTTGAGCTTTGAGTCCATACTGGACATAAAAACTAAAGGGGCAAGCAGTATACTTTTCCAAGCGGGAAACACTGGTATAAACAGGGCTGCCAAACAATGCAGTAACCTTCTCCCTGCTGACCGGCTGGGCAATATTCTTATAAGTAAAAGCAGTACAGGCTGCCCGGCATTTTTCCTGCCAAGCTTCCTGGGCTACAAACCAGTGATAAACGGTTTCCCAAAGGGGAGAGATTTCTTCCCCGTCGGCCTTCTTCCTTAAAGCGGTAATCATCTCTCTAAAGGCAGAATGCCGGGCGACGATTAATTCCAGCTCGGTTTGCTCTTTTTCCCCAACCAAATCGCTCTGAACTTCAATTGCCGGGAAGAGTTTTTTCAACCGCGAAATAATGAGGGAAGGCCGCATGCTTCTGCCTTCCTGATCGGCAATAGGCCAGCTCAAGCGCAGGTATTTTCCCGGGATGGTCAAGGTTTTATAAACCAAATATTGTTCCTCAAAAGCCTGGGTTTTCGTGTCTTTGGCCAACTCCACTCCTGCCTGGTGCAAAATAAAGCGCTCGGCATCGGAAAGAATCCCTTCCTCCATTGATGAAGAAGGAAATACCCCGTCATTTACCCCCAGGACGTAAAGAGCTTTTAACTCGTGGCTTTTGGAGCGATCTACGCTTCCAACCAGCACTTCGTCCAAAGAGGCGGGTATCAAGCCAATTTGATATTCTGCCAAACCCACCTTCAAAACATTTGCGAATTTTTCCAGCCCAATTGTCTCTTCACCCATAACTTCCACGGTTTGCTCCAAAACTTGCATAAGAATGTTCCAAACTTGAGAATACTCGTTAGCTAAATTGAGCTGGCCACTGTCCTGAAACCTCCTGATAAATTTTTCCAGCCTGGCAGGCACACCAATGCCAACTAAGAAATCATAGATAGCCGTACACCATTCCAGAGCTGTATTCCTGCCTTTAGTCCTCTGCCTGAACTCCTTAAGAGGCTTAACGACACTTTGCCTAATGCTATTAATCTCCTGCAGCATTTTTTCCTGCCGGACCAAATCCTTTTCATCCGGCAAAAAATTGGGGCTCATTCTCCAGTCTTCTTCAGCGGCCCAGCGGTTGCCCCTAATACCGCAGGCTAAAACATAGTTTTCCAGACGGTCAATATCCTCTCTTTCTAGCCCAGTAAGCCCAGTCTTTAAATAACTGAACACCGCCTCATAAGACCAGTTGTCAATGAAGATCTCAAAAAGAGACAAAATCATTCTAACCAAAGGATGGTTAGTAATATTTACTTTGCGGTCCAAGAAAAACGGTATCTCATACTCTGTAAAAATAACCTCAATCAATCTTTCATAGCCGGCCAAATTTCTGGCTACAACCCCAATATCCCGGAATCTAAACCCCTCATCCCTGGTCAAGCGAATAATATCCCTGGCCGCTGCCTCAATTTCGGCAAAAATATTGACTGCTGCCAAGAGTGAAATGTCCTTGGTCGGCTTAAGAAAAGTTTTATAAGGATAGGCATAGAGGTTTCGTTCTAAATGGGATAATTCCGGGCTTGTTTGAAACCTGAGTAAAGTATTTCCATGCAAAAAAACCGCCGGTTCTATTTCAATTCCACTTTCCCTGGCAATCTTGACCAGGCGCCGGTAAGCAGCTTTGACTGCCGCGAAAATATCTGTATCCGGATTATAGCCCCTTTCCTCCAACTTATCAGTACAAAGGCTGATATTGACCCTTTTGGCCAGAAGCAGCAGTTTGCTGATAACCTTATATTCCTGGGGAGTAAAACCGGCAAAACCGTCAATCCAAATTTCTGCACCGGCGTACAAATCAGTTTGTTCCAACTTGGCTGCAGCTAAAGTCAAATCATCGTCGTTATCCCGGTACCGCAAGGCAAGAGTTTCTTCATAACGGGCATAAATAAGATGTAACTCTTTTAATTTATCTTTAAGAGAATTGCCCTCCTCCAACTTATCGGCCACAGCCTTCAGATCCTCGGGGGTAACATTATAGCGCTTAAATTCAGTAATTAAAGTCGAGATTGTACTGACAAAACCCTGCCGTTCAGCTGATCTGGCAAAGACTTTCAGCTCTTTTTGGGCTTTGCTTAAAATCCTGTAGATAATCATATTTTTACCGGCAGGATGGATATGAGGGTAGGTTATACCCCCTGCTTCATTAAAAATTCGGAAAGCCAGCCGTCGGAAACTCAAGACCTCAACTTGGAGAATTCCGCCGGTCTCAAGGACCTTGATCAAATCTCGTTCCGCTTGAAAGGTGTACTGTTCGGGGACTAAAAGCACTAGAGAATTAGCTGCTCCGGCAGCTATTTTCTCTTTTATTTCCTGCAAGCAACGGTAGGTTTTGCCGCTGCCTGAGCGGCCATAGATAAATCTCAAACTCATAAATAATTTACTCCAAATCCATTTTTTCTAAGTACCCAAGAATAAGTACCTAAAACAACTATTAAGCTTTAAAGCTTTGCTGAAAGTCGCCCCTTATTTTTGGGTTTTCAGTATATTTTTAGTATATATTATACTACAAATCTATAAAGCATTTTTAAAAAGCAATTCAAAAAAGCATTTATAACGCAAAACCCGAAAACATATCACAATATAGGCTTTCGTGATATGCTCTCGGGGTTTTTTTAGAAATTTATTGTATGCTATCTGTTTTTCTAAGAGTTCTTAGAAGTTCTTAATTCTGAAAAATTCTATTTTACTTCTAACCATCTTAAAAGATTAAAAAATTCTAAAATATATTATTCTATATCTCTAGCTATTTTAAAATGAATCATCCATTATCTCCGGATAGGTTAGAATCATCCTTATAACTTTATTATCCGGCTTAATGTCTTCAAGAGTCTGTCCTTCCTTGAGATCAAAGTTAAAGAATAGGGCGGCGGCACCTTCAACTTTAAAAAGCCCATAAATTTTCCCGCCATGGATACTTTCCGGCTCGATATATTTTGGCCGGTACACTTCAAACACTTTCGTAGCAGGATCCCCCATTTTAATTCCTAAATTGGTCTCAGCTTTTGGGGATTCCGCATATATTTCCAACACTTTGCCTGAATCTTTGCCTATAAAAATTTTATATCCATCATAGTCCCAGCGATAAACCTGCTCTGGGAAGTGCCCTGTTTCACCACTGGGCGGGGTTTCTTTATAATTATTGCCCAAAGCGGCTTTTACTTGTTCTTTGGTATCCCCCAAATGAACCCCGGAAATACTTGGCCTGATATTCTGGACTGTCTTTTTAGTTTCTTGACCGTTTATATTTATTTCCGTATAGGCGATATTGCCTTCCATATCCCAGGATTGGACTTTATAAAAATAATCTCTGGCTTTAAAGATATATTCGCTTTTCTCAGCACCTATTTGATACACTTCAAGATATCCCCAGTTTGTGCCGTATTCATGGGATTCATTGCCATAGGCAATAACAGTACTGTCCGGGCTCCAAACAGGGATCCCAATGCTCTTAGGTTGAAAGGCTTCTACTTGCAAAGTGTCAGCTTGAACTATACTGTTTACCGCCCCATCTCCCAACTTCTCACTAATGATAAAATACTTACTGTCCGGAGACCAGGCAAAACCGTGCGTAGTTGGAGAAACATCCCGGACAAACTTGGCTTCTTCCTGGCCGACTGTCCAAAGATAAGCTTCATCCTTTCCCTGCTTCTCAGGCTTACCTTGCATAATATAGATAACCTTTTTTTCATCCGGTGACCATGTGATTTTAAAAACATCATCCTTAACAGTTAAAAGGGATTCGATTTTTTCTTTTGTCCACTCTTCACCAGTCTGGACTTCATTTGGTTGGCCATTGTTTTGCTGATCGCCCGGCTGAGCCGGCGTTGCTTTACAGCCTGCCAAAACAACCAGTAAACCAATCAGTAAGAATCCAAGAAGAAAAGTCTTAAAGTTTTTAAATTTCAGTTGTTTCATTGTTAACCTCCGCTCCATTAGCCTCATTTCCGCCCTCATCGCCGGCGGCATAAACTCATTATAATTCTTAGTTTTTCCAGGTTTTTATATCTCCCTCTTTTTTTTCTTAATTATTTCTCTTACTTAGCATCATAATTAACCCCAAAGATCCTTCAGTCGTTCCTCCTTCAGGATGACAAGAAAATCTTTTAACCAGGATGACAAGAAAATCTCTTAACGCTGGTCGTAGCCCACTACCGTCCAAATACCTGATTCATCCTGCCGGACAAGGCGTTTCAGATATACTTTGCTGACCGGGCCACTTAAAACCTCAACTATTGCCTCTTTGCCGGTATTTTTTCCAATTTTAAAATCCTCATACGGTATCTTTGGCTCCCCGACAATTCCCTCCGGGGTTACTAGAAGGTTGACAAAGGTTACCGATACATATAAGGGATCTAACTGCCAAGGAGTATGCCCGGCATCAACTTGTTTCTGGTCATTTCTCACTATTTCCATATCAACCGGCACTTTCACTTGCGCCTGGGAGGACAAATCTGTATCTTTGTCAGGCAGAATCATATCTGGAGCGATTTGACGGGCTAGCTCCAAACTCCGAGGACCTTCAACAGTAATTTCCAAGCCCTCTTGCTGCCAGCGCAACCGGTCTCTTATTATCTCTACCGGCTGGCCGTTTAATTCGCCCCAAGCCCCGAAACCTGCAGGTTCCCAGGGTAAAGAAGCCGGTGTTTCGATAATTGAAGTCTCGCCATAATCTAGAACAATCTTTTTGGGGAAAGCATAAATGCCTTGCGGAACCTCTTGGGGAAGAAGCGGCGTGATCTCGCTGACATGAATCGCTTCCCTGACAGTAGCCACTAATTGGCCGGGGTCTTCTTCAATTACCTTAAATCCTTCAGGTACTTTTAAGGTAAAAATTTGGGGATTAATCTCAGCGTTGGCTTCAAAAGAGACAAAGGTATAAGTGGTTTGTAAAGCGTTTTGCATGGCGGTTTGAAGTTTAAGAGGCAAATTCGTGGCGACATCAAGCCAAAGGTAATAGGGTTCTCCTCCCGGGGGGGAAATTTTAAGCTTATGGGCTTCCCTTCCGGCAACCTGTTCCTGACCGACAATAGTATGCGGATACTGCTTAGCTCGCAAAGCTTCATCCCGCAAAGCAAAACCCTGTTTAGTATAGTCCGGCACTAAAGGAAGGATAGCCACTTCTTTATCTCTTTCTCTTACCTGCCATTTCTGCTTACCATTATTGACGGTTAGGGTCTCTCCATTCTGACGCAAAGCATATTTATCCCCTTGGTACCAAATTTCCACTTGCCGGACTAACCATTTTTCGCCTTGAGCATTTTCTGTAGTCATTTCCATTATGCCATGGTAGCTGGAAAGCTTTTGAACAGCCTTCTCCATAGCCAGGACAACATCTCCTTTAAAGAGGTTGTTCCAGAAAGTAAAAGCAAAAACTAAAAGTATGCAGGCGGCAAAAACCCCGATTCTAAACGGGTTCTTCTTTGGCGCCGCTTTTTTGCCAGTTTGCTCAGTTGTAAACAGTTTGGCGAGTTTGGCTCCAAAGCCGGGACTTGGTTCGGCCTGCGGTCTCAAACTGCGTAATATCCTTACTATTGCCACATCTTCCAAACCCAGATCTTTCCCCTCCCCCTCGCTTCCTGGGTGCAACTCAATTTCCAAGGTCTTGGAAGGATCCCGTTCTTGGTTAAAGAGATCTATGATTCGATCAAGCCTTTCTTCAGCAGCTTGTCTATTTAATTCTTCAGGACTGGTTTTCACTCTCGTTTCCCTCCTTCAAGCTTTCCAAAAAGAGCACTCGTAAGTTTTGAATGGCTCGGTATTGCAACCCGCGTACTGCAGCTTCGCTTTTAGCCATCTTCCGGGCTGTCTCAGCCCGGGAATAACCTTCAATAATGCGCAATCTGAGAACCATTTGCTGATCTTCGGTAAGTTTTTGCAAAATTTCCTCCAGGACAGCTTTGTCAAGCAAACGCTGAAGATCTTCGTCCTCGCTTAACAGTATTTCTTCCAGCCCAACCTCGTTCCCCCGTGCTTTGCGCCGGCGCCAGCGATCACGGATAATATTTAGGGCTGTTACTTTAAGATAATTAAGGGAAGGAAATTCAGCCGTCAAGTCTGCCGAAGAACAGCCCTTAAAGCTTTCCTGGGAAAAAACCCGGGCAAAGGTTTCTTGAGTCACATCTTCGGCTTCTTCCCGATTGCGAACCCGGTAATAACTATAGCGGTAAATTTCAGGCCAAGTCTGAGTACACCACTTTTGAAACCTCAATTTGCTCACTTCTTTTCCCTCCCATCTAATAAGACGCAGCAGGAAACTAAATGTCACGCCAAATCTTCAATTAAATTTAAACCATTAATTGTTCAAACACACTCGGAATCCCGGTTCTTATCCCCATACTTTATATGATAATTTAAATGGCAAAAAAAGATGCCCCCACAAATGTACTGACCCCCAAAAGTTAGACCAGAAACTAATAATTGGGGGTCACCTGAAAGGATGAAGACATCTTCTTCAATATTTTGGTTTATTTATTCTTACCGCAATGGTACCCTGCATCTGACAGAAAGCGGTTTTTCAGATTAGAGTTTGATTTTATAGCTAAAAGGCTACAATAAGTCCCGCCTTACCGGCATAGGTAGAGATAGTGGCACCCATTTCATGAACTAATACATCCTGAGGTTGGTAACGAACCTTTATCTCCTGAGCCAGATGCTCTGCATCCTCCAAATTATCCACATGGGTAATCCCAATAATTTTGGAAGAAAAATCCTCACAACGTTCTCCGAGAAGGTCAATAACTCGTTGCAGAGATTTATTTTTACCCCTTACTTTTTCTAAAACTTCTACACTGCCTTTAACATTGTGCAGAATAACTTTTATATTGAGGAGTTTGGCAATGGAACCTTGAAATTTGCTTAACCGGCCACCTTTTACAATGTTCTCCAAAGTATCCAAGAGGATTATGAATTTCATTTCTTCCCGCATTTTATGGAGAAACTCAAGGACATGTTCCAGAGAAAGGCCGGAATTAATTAGTTGGGCAGCCTTAATAACTTGGAGTCCCTGGCCGATAGAAGCAGCCAAGGTATCGAAAACTGTAACATTGCTGTTACCGGCGATCTCCTTGCCAAGAACAGCCGACCCATAAGATCCACTCAACTTAGATGAAATAGTTAAACAGAGTACTTTTCCTTTCCCTGCCAATTCTTTAAAAACGTTGGCAAATTGAGCCGGCGTAGGTTGAGAGGTTTGCGGCAGTTGGACAGAGGCAGCCATTTCCCGGTAAAATTCCCTAGGAGTGATATTCACGCCTTCCATAAACTCCTTGCCATTAACTCTTATGGACAACGGTACAACCCTGATATTGTACTGCTTAAGCAAGTGAGCCGGAAGATCAACACAACTATCCGTAACAACGTGAATCATATGAATTACTCCTTTTATATCAGAATAAGTAATAACACTTTTCCTGCAAACTCTTAAATAGGCTAAATTAATTAATTTAATTTCATTAATTTCAATTAAAATTATTTCTTTATTTCTACAGCTCAAAAAAATATCCTCCCTAGTTAAAACAAAATTATTCTGTTTCCCTCAAAAAAAATTTTGGCCGGCTCTAATTTTTAGTGCCGGCCGGCCATTATAATATCAACCATTATTTATATGCTTATTAAGCTTACTAATAATCTTTTATTGGATTTCTATTCTTCTGTACTTAGAAACAGTTGCATCTTTCTTAGGCAGGACTATGGTGAGAACACCATTTTCAAATTTTGCGGTGGCCTTTTCCGGTAGGATATTCTCAACAGCGAAGGAACGAGACATGGAACAGGTGCGTCTTTCTTTCCGGATGTAGTTGTCCTGTTCTTCATTAATTTCCTCATTTCTGTCTACGGATATAGTGAGTCTGCTTTCGTCAATTTCCAGGTTTATTTCATCTCTTTTAGCGCCTGGAATTTCTGCTTCCAGTATATATTCTTTTTCATTCTCTTTAATATCAACTTTCATCTGACCACTGGGAGCAAAGTAGACCGGAAACATTGCATCGTTAAAAAAGCTGTCAAAGATGCTGTCCATGTCCCAAAAATCTCTTTGTCTACTCAAACCTCTTTTTCTAAAAGGAACCAAACTAAACACAGTACAACACCTCCAAAATTATAATCATTTTGATCATTTTTGATCTTCTGACCTTATTTGACCTTTCTGCTAATAATATACATCTAAGGTCAAAGAATGTCAATATAGTTAAAGGTGTAATTAGCAAAAAATTTTAAAAATTAAACGGGCCAAATACTGCCATTTTTAATTCTTGGTATTTCAACAAATAACTTTTACCCTTACATAAAGAAAATTCCCCATACAAAGCAAAAAAGTCCAGTGTTACCGGACTTTTTATGTTCTTTTATCGTATAAAAGTTTAAGTTTTATGGTGGGCTTGAGAGGGTTCGAACCTCCGACCCCCGCGATGTGAGCGCGGTACTCTGACCAACTGAGCTACAAGCCCAAAGCTCTGAATTTTGCTGTTATCAATATATAATTATAGAACTAACCAATTCAATTAGCAATTCGGAAACGCAAAAAAGCTCAAAAAAAATCAGTACCAATATTGAATATCGGTACTGATGACCTTATTTTGACTTGAGCCTTTTGCTTGAATTCTTTGGTTTTGTTTTGGCCTGAGTATTAGGTATTATAAGATTTTACTTAAAAATAATTTTGTCCTTTCTTCCTTGGGATTACCAAAAAGCTCGCTGGGTTTTCCTTCTTCCACAATCCTGCCTTCATCCATAAACAAGACCCTGTCGCCCACTTCTCTGGCAAAACCCATTTCATGAGTTACCACAAGCATAGTCATGCCTTCCTTGGCCAAATCCTTCATGACAGCCAACACTTCCCCGACCATTTCCGGGTCAAGAGCTGAAGTCGGCTCATCAAAAAGCATTACAATTGGGTTCATAGCCAAAGCACGAGCGATAGCAACCCTTTGCTGTTGACCTCCCGAAAGCTGATCAGGATAAGAATGTGCCTTATCTTTCAGGCCAACTTTCTCCAATAAAGCATAGGCTCTGTCTTCAGCTTCTTTCTTACTTAACTTTAAAACTTCCACCGGGCCGATAGTAATATTTTGCAACGCAGTCAAGTGCTGAAACAAGTTAAAGCGTTGAAAAACCATGCCTACTTCTTTGCGCACTTTGGATAGGTTAGTCTTACTGTGGGTTATTTCCACGTTATTAATGAAAATTTCTCCTTTCGTAACCTTCTCCAAGCCATTTAGACAGCGCAAAAAAGTACTCTTACCAGAACCAGACGGGCCGATAATTACCACAACTTCTTGAGGAGCGACTTCCAATGAAACATCGGTAAGAACGGTAAGATGGCCAAATTTTTTGGTAATATTCCTAACGCTTATCAATTTGCCACCTTCTTTCTAATTTGGTGGATATTGCTGTGAGACTGAGAATAACAATTAGGTACATAATGGCAACCGCAGTCCAGATCTGGAGCGCGGCAAAGCTTGTCGAAATATATATTTGTCCTTGTCTGGTAAGCTCGGCCACAGAAATAGCGGATAAGAGGGAGGTATCTTTAATCGTTTGGATAAATTGATTCATCAAAGGTGGAATCATTCTTTTAAAAGCTTGCGGCAAAATGATAAAACGCATGGCTTGAAATTTATTCATTCCAATGCTGTATGCAGCCTCTGTTTGCCCATGGTCAATTGATAAAATACCTGCCCGAATAATCTCGGTAATGTAAGCCCCTTCATTTAAGGTGAGGGCAATTATCGCTGCAATAAACCTGTAGGAATCTCCGAACCAGGCATGCATGGGCAAAACATGAGGTACAGCGAAATAAATATAAAATATTACCACCAGGAGAGGCAGACCGCGAAAAACGTGCACATACACTTCACCAATGCGTCTTAGAAAACCAAGAGAGGAGAGTTTTAAAAGAGCAAAGATCAGACCAACAATAGTCGCCGGAATAATGGCAGCTATAGAATAAATTACAGTAAGTTTAACACCTTCAATGAGCATAGGCATAGCATCGAAAATAATTCCTAATGTTCCTGAATCCAAATCTTTCACCAACTCCCTATGATGTAAATCATTCCATTTCGCCGGTCATTTAAAAATGGCGCAGCCGAGGCTGCGCGCTAATTCCACCTTAACACACCACAACTATTTAATTAAAAACTATATAATTATTTGTTATTATTATTTGTTTACTAAACCGTATTCATCGGAGAAATATTTTTTATAAATTTCTTCATATTTTCCGCTTTCAATCAGCTTATCTAGGCCTGAATTAATCTTTTCCAAAAGTTCCGGCCTATTTTTGGAAACGGCGATTCCATAGTCCTCACCGGTTAACAGCTCACCCACAACTTTGACTTTACCTTTACCTGCAGTATTAATGTAATGTTGATGGATAGGGTTATCAAAAGGTACTGCATCGGCCCCGCCGTTCACCAGTTCACGGTAAGCCTCGTCGATATTGTTGAAACGTTTAATTTGAATACCTTCTTTTTCACTAAACATGATATCGCCAGTGGTACCTAATTTAACGGCGATAGTCTTACCAACTAAATCGTCCACCCCAGTGATATCGCTATCAGCTCTTACCAGCAAAGTAATTCCGGAATGATAGTAAGGTTTGGAGAAATCAACTTGCTTAGCACGGTCTTCTCTAATGGTGATTCCGGCCACCGCAACATCAATGGAACCAGTCTGAATAGCAGGAATCAACCCTTGGAAATCCATGGTCTGAATCTCACCGTCAATTTTGATGTTTTCCACTTCAGCGATAGCCTTAATGAGATCAATGTCAAAACCGGTGACAACACCATTCTCCATCATTTCAAATGGCGGGAATGTAACATCTGCCCCGACTTTCATTGTTAATTGCTCTTCTTCACCTTTCTGCTCACCTTGCTGGTTGCCTGGCGGAGCTTGCTTGGACCCACATCCCACCGCAACTAAGCACAATACAAGCATTGCAACAAGAAATACCAATAACCTCTTTTTCACTTTTTTAACCTCCCTCTTTTCCCTTGAACCATAGCATTTTTAGGTTAACAAGGTGTATTAAAATATACAGACCTTTGTCTTATTCGCCACCAACTATCAAAATCCTCTTACCAAAGATGGAAAATATATCAATTTTATTAGAATTGTTCGTTATTCTTCCAAATCACCATTCACAAATTTATTAGTTTTATCGGCAAGTTCAATAATAAGCGTATTCGTAAACTGTTTTTTAGCATCTTTTACCGGTAATTCCGTTCCTAGAGAAAACTTGTTCCCAACATCATTAAAAGGATTATTGACTATCCAGGCAGGTTTATAACACTGCTTAATTCCTATAATCTGATTTTCGTTGTCGTAATCGTAAATAAATTCGAAAAGACCAGCCGCTGTTTACTTTGCAAGCTGACTTCTATTGATTATGGTTAATAATCTTTTTATCTTAGGTAATTATTCTCCATTTCTTCTCCTCGGCAACTTCTTTAAGCATACTGTCCGGCCTGACAGCTACCGGGTTCCCTACTTTAAGCAGCAAGCCTAAATCTGAATAACTGTCGGCATAAGCCCTGCTTGCTTGCCAGTCAACATCTTTATTCCCGAAAACCTCTTGTATTTTGCTCATTTTAATATCTCCTATAATGGGTTGAAATTCACTCATGTGGTCATACAGACCATCTTTGAAATGCATCTCGCTGCCGATAACCGTATCAAAACCCAAATAGTCACCGACATTTTTTAATAGATAATGATAGGCACCGGACAAGAGCACCGTATGAAACCCATCCGCTTTAGCCTTCTCTACTTCTGCTACAACATTTTCATTTAAGAGCCCTGCTATCTCCATAGCACAAGTTTCAAAATATTCTCTTAGTTCTTGTTCCGACCTACCATAAAAAAGCCGGTTAAACTTTCTTACTGCCTGCAGCTTAATTTCTTCCCGGGATAGTTTGCTCGCATTCTCTAATTTATACTTAACGAAAAGCGGCAGAAGAGAGAGGACAGTTTTATATAAAGTAAACCTGGAACATTTTAAATATTTCCATCTCGAGAGTAGAAATGGAAGCGTATCTTTCAAAAAAAGTGTTCCATCGAAATCAAAAATAGCTAATTTCATATACCCTCCGGTTTTAACTGATTAAATATTACTTACATTAAACAATTCCATTATTCCGCAGCGTTCTTCGCCATTACATCCGCTGCTCATTTCTTCTCGAGTATACCACTATTTTCTATTAATTTACAACTCAAAAAGTTTATAACAAAACTAAACCACTGCTTAAGGAAATTAATTACTGCCCTAGAACAGTGGTTGTTTTAAACAAGCTCTTTACTCTTGAATCTATTTTTTAATCGAAAACATTTAATGGATTATTAAATGAATATATTAATAGTCCCTATTATCAAGCCAATTAATGCTCCTAAATTAATAACAGCGTTTAACTCCCGTTTCATAACGGACAAAACCAGTTGTTCAATCTCCAAGACATCCATAGCCTTGACTTTCTCTTCCACTACACCGGCGATATCAAACTCCTTGATAAATTCAGCTACTTTTTCCCGAATAAAGTAGGTATATATCTTATCAACGCCTTCAAAAAGTTGTTCCTTCCTAAAGCCCATCTCGGCAACGAGATCACTGATTGGCCTGTTTTCAAGGGTTTCCAGCTCTTTATGCACAAGCGGCCTTATAGTATTGAAACCATTACTCTCAATGTAAGCTTGGACCTTTGCGCCTATGGGAGCAGCGAGGGAAATAATTAGTTTGTCATTGGCTATAAAAGAAAGCGGTGTTCCCTGTGTTTTATCTTTAATTGCCCGTGCGCTTTCCCTGGAGATGATTTCCCCCAGATCCAATTGAGAAATGCCGGAGATAATTTTTTCACATATCCATTTTTCTAATTGCTCTTTTCCATTTAAATAAGTTTCTTCCTGGCAATAGTTTTCCAGTATTTTTTTCAGTGTCTGTTCTTTTTCGGCAGATAAAAAGCTGCAGACCTGACTAATAATTTTTTCTTTAACCTCCGCAGCCAGAAACATATTCTCGATATCCTCGCAGGTTAGAAGGTTATTGCCCACTGCCTTCCCTAAAGCTTTAGCCAATTGTTCTTTTCTTTTGGGAAAAATCCCGGGGGTGAAAGGCAACCGCAAATTCCCTATCATTATAGGGCGTAAAGGTCGAAACAACATCTTAACGGCAATATAGTTTGTAACATAGCCTATTAAGGAACCAATAATAGGCCCTGCCAGGATATTAATAACACTCACGCTTGATCTCTCCTGTCAAAACAAGTTGTCTTAAGTATTGATTAATAAATAAAAAAACCAATTAACAAATAATAAACGACTTAATTTTATTATATCCGCTCACTTTCCTCAAGTATCGCCCCATTAACTCCAGTTTCTCTCGTTGTCTCAAACATCGCCCCACTCCATAGGTAACGCCACATTTTACCAAGTGACGCCTCGCACCTTAGCAATAATTACATCATTCCTTGAAAATTTACCTGCGTTCTTTAATCTTGTCACCGGGTTCAACACTCCCGATAAGCAAAGGCGAATTGGGGTCATGTTTGGCAACATTATTCTTAACAGCACTATCACTATAATTGGCATAACAATATAAGCACCCATGCCGGCAGGAATTATAAGCCCCGAGATCAACGCTGGCTACACAACCGCAAACCTCCCGTTGATTTTTATCTTTGAGGACTTTTAGTTCCCGGCCGGTAATCCTGGATATAAGACTGTCGTCGATACACCTTGCATGTTCAATACCAAGGAAAGACAGGTCCAGTTGCTCGCAGCAAGTCATTAGCTTAAAATTATTTTCCCCAGCCAGCTCGGCTAACACTTTGGCAATTTCCAGTTTTTTAGCTTCAGTAATTAACTTAGGCTTAATAGGCTTTAGGTTTCGCTCTGTCTTTTGATAGACATAAACAAAACTGATAATGCACCGCTCCGTATATCCTTTTAATTGGGAGGCTATTTTTCCAAAGTTCTCGGCATGATACCGGACATCCATATCTTTAGTCAAAATGATTGGGTCATAGCGCCAGATTGTTTTTTCTTTGCCAATTTTTTCGGCAAGGGCTTGAAAAGACTTAATAATTTCCTCCTTGGGAGGTAAATACCTCTCCAGCCTCTGATCATAGGCGTTAAGGGTAATCTGAAAATAGTAATTGTAAGGGGAAAGATCTTTTAGCTTGGGCAAAATCTTCCCGGGATTTTTTGTCCAGAAGACAATACAGTCAACCACCGAGGGATCTAACTTTACTTTAAATACTTGGTGATAATTAAAGGGATTACGCACCAGGGCAAACCCTTCCCGGAGACGGTTAAAAAACCATTCTGTAAAAAAAGCAGGAATATCCGTTCTCCTGCTGACACTTATAATCATCAGTAATCCTCTGCCTTGTCCATTTTCGTATTCATTAGACAACTTCCTTGGTCTACATGTTTTCCTGCTATGGTCTATAGCTTCGCACTTGCATTTATTCTACTCATTTTTCTAACAATTTGCAGGATACCGTCGCAACGGGTAGGACCAAGATAAAGTATACTTCTTTAAAATTTTATAAATATATTTAAAAATAAGATATTCATTAATACGTACTTGTCAAATGAGCTGTTGCAAAAACATAAATTCCGTGGAGATTTGGAACGCTCACCGCAGAACCCAGCAGAAACATCTTGGTACTGTATTCTAAGACTTTCTGTTCTGTTAGTTTTCCTTTTTCCCCTTCTCCGGCTGGGCTGTCTTCTATTCTGACAATATTGACATCTTCTACAGAAATGTCAGTTGTATAAGGATTGACAGTTCTATTCACCATATCCACCACCCCTTCCGGCGAAAGAAACAGGTAATTTTGGCCCTTGTAGTTACCATCAGCCAGGTGTGGTAGGGTTTGTACCGTGATATCTGTTTCCGGGTTAAGTTTAATCGCCTGCTGGGCAAACCATTGCAGGTCCCGCAATCCGATATCAGTTTTAACGTTTTGGCTGAATATTTCGATGAAAGTACCTATCTTTGGAATATTGGCAGAAGATAAGACCTTCTTAGCCAACTCTTTTAAGAATTTCTGCTGGATCTGCATCCTGCCCAGGTCAGCATTGGGATAACCTCTGAATCTGACCAGTTGAAGGGCTTTATCCCCGTCTAAAAGCTGCAATCCTTTTTTCAGATGAATGTGCAGGTTCTGAGTGCCGTCATCCATATCCATGTCCTGAGGCACATCAAATTCCACTCCCCCTACGGCATCCACCAGTTTAGGGAAAGCCTCCAGATCCACCCGCACGAAATAATGGGGCTCAAACCCCAGAATGGACTCCAGCTGCCTTTTCAATTCCTTCGCTCCGCCGTTGGCATAAGCTATATTAATCTTCTTATAATCACCTGGCACATCTACCTGGGAATCTCTCGGAACCGAAACAATATTGACTTTGTTGGCAGCCGTATCAAAAGAAGCCACCATAATGGTATCGGTATGATAACCGCCAAAATCTGTTCCTATCAGGACAAAGGTATAAAAATTTTCCTTATACTGCCTAGGAGGCTTGGTGAGAGTTTCTTCCTTTTCTTCAGCAGTTTCCTCTGTTGTCCCATTAGTCTCTTTTACAGGAGAATTACCTGGTGTAACATCCGTAGCCTCTTCCTGTCGGCCTTGCTCCTGCGTAGGCAACGCCGGAGGCCGGCTCAAGTAAGCGCTGAAAGCGATTCCCGAAATAATCAGAATCGGCAAAAGCGCCAAGGTAATTGTTAGAAATAAGTTCCTAGGCTTTTTTCTGTGCTCTTTCTTTGTTTTTCGGCCTTTGGCATATAACATCTCTAAACTACTCCTTAATTAAGGAAAAACTTTTATTATATCCTCAAATATGTAATATCTTAATTTTATCCTTTTCCGGTGCAATTATCCCCTTGGATTTCCGAAAGCCTCCGGGCGACTTCCACATCGGCCGGACAAAAAGCATAAAATCTAAGTTCCTCCGGCTTCACCCATTCAATTTCTTGGTGAACTTTCATTTTCAGCTCACCGCCAATAATCTCGGCACTAAAGAAAATAAATTCTAAATCTTTGTCCCCATAATTATAAGAAGTACGAGCAAAGACGTCCTTTATTTTTAGGTGAAGCCCCAACTCTTCCCGGCATTCTCTGAGCAAACATTCTTCCAGGCTTTCCCCTTGCTCCAGCTTTCCCCCGGGAAATTCCCAAAGACCGGAACAGCTCCCGCCCTCAGCCCGTCGGCAGATTAGTATCCGGTCTCCCTGGCGAATAATAGCTGCAGTGACATATGCAGAGCTTATCTTTCCCATGCGGTTCACTCCAAAAACGGCGTTCTGTATCAAATATAGCTATTTTATTTTTCAACTGCGCCATAAGCGAGGAACGCTTTCTCCCAACTGTCGACATAAGACCCAGTTGACCATTCGGCCATGATTACAGTTGTCCCTTCAGGCAATTCAAGCACTGTCAAAGGTTTACCAGCCAAATGTTCGCCGCTTATGGCAAAAACATATATTTTATTTTTCGTTCTAATCAGCGCAATATCTTTATTGGGCGAAGTATAAGCATCCACGGCATCCGGAACACGGTCTTTAATGTTTCGCCAGCTTAAAGTTAAAGTATCGTAGATAATCAAATTGGACGGTGGAATGATATTAAGCCGGAAGTCTTCATAAGTAAACTTATCGCCTATTTGGTAGTTTACCCTCCCTACCAAATACCAATGGCCGTTTTTCCGCATGAGGCCGATATTTTCCCCGGTGTCATCTCCGTCTATCCAAGTTATTCCTTGTTGGCGTAAATCCCTAACCACTTGTTCCCTTGTGCCCCGATAAACTTCCAGTCCCTTATCCCCAAACAGATCGGAAATTTTTATCCCTTCAGGCGCCGATAGTTTATCAACCGGCAATATCCGCAAATCCCTCCGCCCGTTAGATTCCACCTCAAAAGCCATATAATCATTGCCAACATACATAATGCTTTTAGCTGCAGGTTCCAACTGAGCCTCAGCATTAATCTTGTCCCTGTTTTCGCCTGCTATTCCTTCGTTACTTAATTGCCTTTCCAAGGCTAAGATTCCCATAGTATCTACCACCACAGGCTGTATTTGCTGGGCCTTAGTGGTTACATCCTTAAGTTCCCAAAAGCCGCTCTTTCTCGGGAAAAAAATACCTTGGACCTCCAAGAGAGGGTGAAGGGACTGCTGATCGGCCGCCACCCAATAAGTCTGGTAGGCAAAACCGTTGCTTGAAGGAATTTTTAGCCCCAGAAGGATGCCTGATTTTCCCTTATTACTCTCCTCCAGCTCACCGTCTACTTTTTCCTTGGCAGTTTTTAAAAAACTGTCAGCTTTATCCGCTACCTTTTGCAAAAGAAAAACTTGGTTTTGCACAAAGGAAATCATCCTGGTTTCATCGACCTTCATAAACTCCCCGAGAAAATTGGTCGCCGTAGAGACGGTTACCACTTCGACCTCTTGGTTATCCGGCAGGAACGCATCAGAAAGGGAGACATATTTAGTTAGCAAATATTGAGCTACATTGACCCGCTTAATTTTATAAGAAGGCTTGTCCCAAACATGACTGCCGAAGAAGGCGGCATCAACAGTAAACTGGACATTGCTTCCCCGACCTTGCGGCGTTGGTTCTTCCTTATGCACATCGTTACCCAACTCCTCAATAACCTCCCACTTACCTTCCAAGGGGCAATGTTGAAGAGCCGGGGGGATAATCTTGCCGGCCGAAGCACCCGGTGAATTGGCACAACCGCCCAGAAGCAAAAACATCAGAGCAGACGCAATCAGGTAAAGCAAGCTTTTCTTAAACACGGGAACGCACCTCTTGCGGTAAAGTAACCACAACGGTAGTGCCAACATTCAGCTCGCTCCTAATATCTAGTTTACCACCCATTAGGCTTATGATCTCCTCACAAATAGATAAACCAATTCCGTTTTTGGATTGTGAACCCTTGCCTTTATAAAACTTTTCTTTGACCATCGGCAGTTCTTCAGCGGAGATGCCGCACCCGCTGTCGGTGATTGTAAACTTTAATTCTTTTTCCAGGACTTCAGCTTCAAATTTCACTAAACCTCCCGACTCGGTAAAATTAAAAGCATTATCCAGGATGTTAATAAAAACCTGTTTCAGGCGGTTGGCATCTGTGAAGAGATCAGGCAGGTTTTCCGGATACTCCACAGTAAACCGGATATTATCCCGTACGGCTCGCGGTGTGAGTTGTTTCCGGATATGTTCCATTAGGTTAACCAAACTGACTTTTTTATATTCCAATTTAATCCGGCCGGAAACAAACTTGGAAAAATCCAAGAGTTCTTCCACCATATGGGTAAGCCTCTCACTTTCTTTAGCGATAATGCCCAAGCCGTCGTTTAACATCTCTTTCTGCTGGAATTTTTCGTTTTGCAAGGTAATGGCCCAGCCCATAATCGAAGTCAACGGTGTCCGCAATTCGTGGGATACGGAAGATATAAAATCATTTTTCAGTTTTTCCTTTTTGGTAATTTCATCCGCCATGTAGTTTAAAGTGTCTGCCAGCTTGCCAATTTCGTCATCCCGCTTTTTTTGGCATTTTATTTGAAAGTTTCCAGCAGCCATGCTCTCGGCAACACTCGTCACTTCTTTTAAAGGAATAAGGATGGTATTAGCCAAAAAGATGCTAAGCAGACCGACAACTAGGACTACAAAAAGGCCAATTATGATAAAAATTTTCGCCGTACTGTAAATATCATGATCTATAGCTTCGGTAGAAGCAATAAAGCGCAAAGCTCCGACAATTTGCCCGTTTGCTTTTAAAGGATAAGCAACAGCCATTACTTTTTGGCCGTTTATTTTTCCGACCCATTCTCCCATTCGGTCATTTAAAGCTTCTCTGATATCGTTGGCCGGTTCACTTCCTTCCGGGATTGTCCCCAGGGAATCCATGACAATTCTCCCGTCTCGGTTAATAATCTGTACTTCAGCGTTACTTTGGTTCCAAAAGGCATCTACATTGTACAGGATGTTTTCTTCCAAGGAGGTATCGGAGTAGTATTTGGCATACATATCGGCACTGATTCTAATCTGACTGGTTAAAGCTCCTTTCAGGCTGCTGTAGTAACTCTGCTGGACGGTATAAATAAGCAGCACTTCCAGTATGGCCACCGAAACAATTATTACGACCATGAAATAAACTGTAAGTCTCCCTCGAATCCCTTTCATGACCTTCTCCTGCCGGGCAACGGCTGCCAACGATAGCCTGAACCCCAGACGGTTTTAATATAGTTGGGATCGGACGGATTGTCCTCAATTTTCTCCCTTAGCCTTCTGATGTGAACATCCAGGGTTTTAGTATCGCCAAAGTAATCTTCTCCCCAAATGGCGTTGAGGATTTCATTTCTGTTCAGAGCTATCCCCGGATTCTCCATAAACATTTTTAGTAAAGAAAACTCCGTCGGAGTCAGTTCCACTTCCAGATCATTTTTATACAGCTTCTTGGCGGCAACATCCAGACTAAGGCTGTCATAAGTATAGACAGGTGTATTTCCCTGGAAGGATCCCCGTCGTCTAAGCATAGCCTTAATCCTGGCGATCAACTCAAAAGGATTAAAAGGTTTGACCATGTAATCGTCTGCCCCTAGCTCCAGACCTAAAATCTTATCTGAATCCTGACTCTTGGCCGTTAAAATAATAATAAGTATTTCCGGGGCCACATCACGCACCCTTTGGCAAACTTCCAGCCCGTCCATCCCCGGCAGCATCAAATCGAGAACCAGAACATCGGGAGCAAAAGTCATCAACTGCGTAAGGGCTTCTTCTCCGCTTACCGCTTCCCCCACTTCATAGCCGGCAGCTTCCAAGTTAAGGGTAATAAAACGCCGGATTGAGTCTTCATCTTCAACCACCAATACCTTGGTTTTCTTAGCACTCATTAGGCTCCCCACTTCCAAAAAGATCATCTTTAGGATACATCCTTAGCTTAGCCGCTTCAACAATAGCTTATATCACAGAGTAATTATTATAGTTTAACCATTATCACAACTGAACCCATAAAGATATTTCCCGAATAAGAAGTTCAGCATAAGCCTCAGCCCCTGTCGGGTTCAAATGGACGCCATCCTTGTAAAAATATTCATTATGGCCCTTGCTGGCCGTAAACCAGTCTACAAGTTTAGTTCGCGGGTAAGTTTTTGCGACTTCAGCCAAGGTTTGATTGACTACATCCTGCCAGGGCCTTGGAACCCGCGAATTTAAGAGCACAATCTGTTCCACCCCTTGCAAAGAATCCAAAGTCTTGGTTAATTGTTCCGCCGTAAAAGAGCCATTTGTCCCTAATCCTATTATTACAATTTTTCCCACTTTACCTTGCGCTTGAAGTTCCGTAATTACGTCAATAGCCTCATACATCTGCCTGCCTACTTTGGCATCGATTACAATACCCGGGAGGCGCTCTTCCAGAATAGGCTTGAGGTTCAACATCACGGAATCACCAATGAGTGTAAGCCCTTGACCTGTATATTCTTTTTTTTCAGCCACCGAGTCCTCTTGGTTAGGCTCGGGATTGGTCGCAGGAGGCCCCTCAGGGTTCTCCTGAGGTATCTCCGGCTTAGTCTGCGTGGGCATCTCCGGCTTCGCCTCCGGAGACATTTCAGGCTTAGCGCCCGAAGATATATCCGGCTTAGCTTCAGGATTATTTTCACTAATTACCTCAGGACTACTCCTATCTTGCATTTTATCTTGCCCTGACTGAGGAATTTGCCCAATAGCCCCAACCTCACCCACCTGTTCTTGGGCAGGCAAAGAACCAGTATCTTGATAAAGCTGCATGCTCCCATAAACAGTCAAACAAAATACCGATAAGACCATGCTAATACTAACCAGGGCAATCTTGCCTGTAACGACCAAAGATTTCCAACGCCATCCAGGTTCCAACTGCTTTTGTCCAGATATCTTCCACCTGCCGCGCCGGATAGGCTCTTCAATGAAGTAAAAAGACAAAGCTGCTAAGGCTACGCTGATTGCAATTTGCGCCAAAGAGCGTAGAATGTCCGTCCCCCCTGTATTGACAACCGGATTGGTAAGGACAATAACCGGATAATGCCATAAGTAAATACCATAAGAACAAGCTCCTAACCAACGTAAAGGCTGAAGAGCGAAAACCTTACCGAGGCGGCTTGCCGGATGAGCAAGCACGGCCACAACCACTGCCGCTGCTATAGAGAAGAGCAGGAGGCCGCCTTGATACAAAAAAGTCTGATACTCATTAGTTTTGACCATCATTATCAGTATAATAAGTAACCCGGCGCCCCCGGCCAAATCCAGAGTTAAACGTTTAGTGCCGGACAAGGCTGCAGACAGCCTGTTACTTGGCCAAACTAAAGCCAATACAGCACCGATGAGCAGGGCAAAAGCACGGGTATCTGTTCCGTAATAAATCCGGCTGGGATCAAGGCCTGGGACATAAAGCAAAGCCATGACCAAAGCGGAAATTAAAGCTATGGCAACTGTTCCTCCTACTAATAAACTCCGTCGCGGCAGATACCGTAATCCTAAACCCAAAAGCAGCGGCCAGAAAAGATAAAACTGTCCTTCCACCGCCAGCGACCATAAATGTCCTAGAGGGGATAAAGGGCCGAAACTTTCAAAATAGGAAACCTGATGGAATATCTGGCGCCAGTTACTGCTATAAAAGAGTGCGGCCAATGCCTCCCACCCCAGGGACGGCAGGCGGTCAGGCGCCCAAAAAGCCGCCCAGGCCAACACGCCACCGAGCATCACGAACAAAGCAGGCAGCAACCGGCGTGCCCGCCGCAGCCAAAAATCCTTAAAATTAATACTTCCGGTACTTTCCCATTGCCTGAGGAGAATCGAGGTAATCAGATACCCAGACAGCACAAAGAACACGCACACTCCCAAAAGCCCTCCTGGAGCCCAAGCCAAATCCAAATGGTAAGCGATAACAGCCAGGACCGCTAAAGCTCTTAGCCCGTCTAAACCGGGCATATAACTTAGGGAATCCGGTTTAGAGCCTTTCACTTTTGGAACTTGCTCCTTAAGAGGGATTTGGCTGATTATTCTGCAGTTCATCTCATTTCACTCTCCATGCTGTCAGGTTTCTCTATGTTGGCAGGTTTCTCAATGTTGATATGTTTAAAGTTCTTTATTCATCGACATATTCCTCTTCTTTAACATATCAAGTTTCGGCATATATTACTTTACGAAAAGTTTAATTTTCTTCACTAATAGTTATTTAATTCGTTCTTTTTTTCACTATAATTATTATACTGTTTCTTCCCTTAAAATAGCATTGCAATAATTCGGTAAAAAAATAAATATCCCTGATAGCTAAGATTACAAAGACCACGGTCACCCAAATAGAAATAATGGACAGCCAAATGAATTAATCTTAACTACGGGATAAGCTTAAAACAGAGAATTAAAACTCAGGAGCTTACGCCAAGGAAAGCAGCTTAATAATTTGCCGTTTATAATTTAAGAATGCATCAGACACCAAGAAATCGTCTCCTCTCGGCCGGGGCGGCTCAATGATAAGCTCACTGGCGATGACCCCCGGCGGCCCGGTCATGATGTAGATCCTGTCCGAGAGCAAAATAGCCTCATCAATATCGTGGGTAATAAACAAAGCCGCCATGTTAATGCGCTCCATCAAAGCCAGGTACCACCGGTGCATGGCCCGTTTAGTGATAGCGTCAAGGGCGGAAAAAGGCTCATCAAATAAAGCCACATCCCGGGAAAAAAGGTACGTCCTAAGGAGTGCGGCCCGCTGGCGCATCCCTCCTGAGAGCTGAGTCGGATACTTATCTTCTGTGCCGGCAATGCCAAAGTCCTCAAAATACTTTAAAGCTTCTGTCCTGGCCTTACTCTTTTTCATTCCTCGAATAAAAAGGGGTAAAGCTACATTATCCAAAACTTTTAAGTGAGGCTGGAGAAGATCCTTCTGCTGCATATAGCTGACTTTTCCTGCTTGCCCGGTTATATCCCGACCGTCCAGGAAGACTTGCCCGGCTTCTGGGGCAGTAACCCCGGCAATGACATTGAAAAGAGTACTTTTGCCGATGCCGCTTACCCCAAGCAAACTGACCAGCTCGTTTTCTCTTAAATAAATATTTATATCTTTGATAATTAACTCCCCGGCGTAATTTTTACATATATTATGGGTCTCAAGCCTAACTTTCTTCATCTTTTATTCCTTACAAATAATTTTTGCGAAGCAAAGGATTTTCTCCTTTAGGATGACACTTAATTTATTCCTTGAATAACACCTAATTGGCTTTTACTCTGGCAGATACTTGTTGGTAAATCCTGTTCCCGGCTCCAACTTCTTAGATATGAGCTCGTTTTCATACATCCAGGCGTAGAAATTATCCCAACGCCCGGGATCTATATAACCCCACCGCTCAACTTCAGCCTTATACTGGCCGGCTAGATATTTTTGGCTGGCTATAGCAATCTCCAAATCTACTTCCGGAGCATACTTGACTAAAATCTCGGCAGCCTTTTCCGGATTCTCAATAGCGTATTCATAGCCTCTGGCTACTGCAGAAAGAAATTTCTTAGCCGTCTCTTCATTCTTTTCAAGGTAAGCGGGGCTGGCAGCAATTACCGGTGTATAAAAGTCCAAAACAGGGTCGATGTCCTTAAAAGCGAAAAAGTTAGTATCCAAGCCTTTAACTTCAGCAGCAATGCCATCCCAGCCGTAATAAATCCAAACGGTATCCACATCGGTTTGCAAAGCGGAAATAACATCGGTCACGGTGTTAGGCACCATTTTCACCTTGCTGTAATCCCCGCCGTCTTTGGTAATGACCTGTTTTAAAATGGCCTTTTCGATAGGGGTATCCCAGGAAGCGTAAATTTTATTCTCCATATCCTTAGGCCCTAAGATTCCCTTTTCTTTTAGAGAAATAATACCCGAAGTATTATGCTGCAAAATAGTACCTACCGCTGTAACATTCAACGGATTGTTAGAAGTGAGGGCTGCTGCAATTTCCTCCTGGAAGCTCACACAAAACTCCGCTTTGCCTGCCGCTACCAGGGGTAAAGCTCCACCTTCCGGCGGCTGGATAATCTCTACTTCCAAGCCGGCTTCTGCAAAATAGCCTTGATCCTTCGCTACATATAGTCCTGTATGGTTGGTATTAGGTGTCCAGTCTAAAACAAAAGAAATCTTTACCTTTTCCTCACTGTTCGGTATACTTTCCTGAGGCTGCGCCCCACAACCGGCCAGGCTGAAAAGAAGTAATAATGCAACCATAAAAACAAAAATCTTTTTCATAAACCACTTAACCCCTTTTGCTTCTTAATTTTCTCTTGTTATTTGATTTTTAGCTCTCTCATTATTTAATTCTCCTGCCACTCTTCTTCCCGGGTTGTGAAAACCCAAGGCATGGCCCTCTTTTCCAAAAGTTCTACTCCTTTCATCAGGAACAAACTCAAGAAAGCTATAAGGAAAATAACAGCAAACATCTTATCAAAAGCATAAGATTTGCGCACCCGGGTCATATAAACCCCCAACCCGCTGTTGCCACCCAGCCATTCGGCAATAACAGCACCGACAATGGCATAAGAAACAGATATGCGTAAACCCGAGAAAAAGCCCGGCAAAGCGTTAGGGAGCTTAATATAGCGGTAGATTTGCCACTTCTTGGCGCCCATGGCCCGCATTAAATTTATGGCATCAAGATCGGAGCCTTTAAACCCTCCTAAAAGGGAAATAGTCATAGGGAAAAAACAAGTTAAAACCACAAGGGCGATCTTGGGAGCCATATCGTACCCAAGCCACAGGACCAACAAAGGAGCAATGGCAACGGTCGGTATAGTCTGGCTGATAACTAAAAGAGGATGCAAAGCCTTATATAAGCCTTCAAAACGATCCATCAAAAGGGCGATGACAAAAGCCAAAATTATACTTAAGCCCAAACCTGTAAAGGCTTCCGTTAAAGTTACCCTCGCATGGCGCATCAGCTCCGAAAAGGAATCAATGAAGGCTCGCAGCACATCCAGCGGCGAAGGCAACATAAAGCCGGGCACCAAGCCGGTTGCAGTCGCTAAATACCAAGCAACAAACAAGGTGGCTAATAATAATGCCGGATAAATATTATTGCTGATGTTTGCTGACTTTTTCATCGATAGTCCAAATCCCGCCGCCCGGAACATAATTAATCTTGACATAAGACATGACACTTGGCGCCCCCTGTTTGATACAGATCAACTGGCAGCGCTTGACAATCTCCATAAGCTCCTCGAATTCTCCCTCAATCGTTGTTTCGAAAGGCCCAACAAAGACTTTTAAACCGGTTGACTTAAGATAAGCAATAACCTCGTCCACTATCCTTAGGACTTCCTGGTCCTCAACTTTAGGCAACACCTGAATAGCTACACTGGCATTAACCATTGGACTTAATTTCTTCCCTTCTTTTTATTTTTGTAAAAAAAACCTTCTGCCGGGTAAAGAGCAGAAGGCTTCATCCTAATAGTATTGCAAATATAATCCCTCCGCTAGCATTACCTAGATCAGGTTATAGGGTCGGAAAACACATTTCCCTCTCAGCCGTTTCCACAGCTCCCCTTTTTAGTAAATATTAGCACTCCCTGAAGCAAGTGTCAATTTATTTATAAATAGCTATTTCAGTGTCAAATTTTGCTAAAAATTTATACAATTAATTAAGACTATAATTATCTAAAATGATGTTGTAAGAAGATCAAAAAATTAGTATAATTCGATAAAACTTAACTATTTATGTTATTATCACGTCATATTGATTATTCATTAGTTAAAAGTATTTTTAATAACTCTTTTTCTAAAATTCAACCGGTTTATTTTTAATATTTATAAACAAAGAAGGTTGATTAAAGATGAAAAAAGAGAAAAATACCGGGTTTACTCTAATTGAATTAATGATTGTAATTGCCGTCATTGGCATTCTGTCTATGGTGCTAGTACCCAAAGTTTTGGCAATAAAAACCCAGGCTAAAGAGGCCGGTTTGGACACTAATGTCCGAATGATCCAAGCCTATGCCGAAAGCAAAATTGATCTTTGGTCTTTGAAAAAAATCCCGGTATCAGATATTCAAAATTCCATAGCTCAAGCCTTTGGCACTGGAAAAGAGCTCACAAATCCAATAACCATGCAGACTACCCCGGCTCCGGCAGTAGGAGCCGACCTTGAGAACTTTCCCCAGCCCTCTGTTTATGTTGCTGGGACTTATGACGGTCTGGATATTGGCAATGAAGATAACCGACAATACCTTATTGGAACAATCGTTGTTGCGGTGAAAGGCACAACCAATGAAGCTACTGCTTCTGTTCAGAGCATTCATATTTATGCACATAATCATAACGGTGTAGTGATAAGCGAAACCATTGTTTCCGCCGGTGGAAGCGCAACTTCCGGAACTCCCGGAACTCCGGGAAGTGTGACCGGTATAAGCTTGAATAAAACTAACCTAATTTTATCTGTTGGTGCCAGTGAATTATTAATAGCAACCATAACCCCTGCCGACGCAATAAACCGCAATGTAATCTGGAGTAGTGATAATCCGGGAGTAGCCAGTGTGACTTCCAATGGCCTTGTGACCGGAATTAGCGAAGGTACGGCCACAATTACGGCAGAAACTGAAAATGGCGGTTATCAAGCCTTTTGTACCGTAAGGGTTAATCCTGACTATCCGTTATGGGATCCAAGTAAAGATTATCCGCTTGGTTCTTATGTTCTTTATGATGGTCGTGTTTTTCAGAACTGGTATTATGCAAACACCGGGATAAGACCAACAGAGATTGATCCTTATGGGAATGGTGCCTACAATCCCTGGAAGGAAATAACGAACGAGTGGAGGCCCTACAACAGGTATTGGGGAGGGGAAATAGTCTGGCATAACGGCAAACAGTATAAAGCAAAAAATGATTGTTATAATGAAGAACCAGGAGTATCTGCTAGCTGGCAAGAAATAACCAACGAATGGCGACCAAACAACACGTATGTTTATGGAGATATAGTCTGGCACAACGGTAAACAGTACAGAGCAAAGTATTGGAATCAAAATGAAGAGCCAGGAAATTCTCCAGCATGGGAACTTATAGAATAACTAGCTATGTTTCTTGCCGCAGATATCGTAGTAGCTTTAATAATTTTTTACCTTACTTTTACTCTGCCAAAAATGTGTTAAGAATGGCCGTTATCCCATAATACTGATGGGATAACGGCCATCCTTGATTATAAGATACCATATTCTTATCTTTCTTTAAAACCAGTTCTTATCTTACTTTTAAAACCAGTTCTTATATTACTTATAGACCAAACCTTAGTACTATTTACTCTTGCCCTGCCGGCGCCATTCTTCCGGGGACAGCAAGCAGCCCAGATCTTTCCAATGGCCCGCCGCAGGTGTAGTTGAAGCCATTGTCCTGCTGATCGAGAGGCAAATTTTTTATTGCCTGTTCCAATTCCAGCTTTAGGGTAACGACATCTTCCACAGGCAGTTTGCTTCCGCCCGGCAAATCCCCTATTATCCCCGGCACTTCCCTGTTTTTAAACCGCAATAAAAGGTAAATCTCATTAGTTAAGATCCGCCGCCACCAACCGACAAAGGCACTGTCATCTTTTTGCCCGCCAGGTTGTTAAAAACCTTGAGCATACTGTTTTGCACGGCATCCTGAGCCAGATCCCTGTCTCGCAAAAGATAAACGGCATGTTTCCAAGCTTGAGGGTATATATTTATGTAAACAATTATCAACCCGCCTTGATGTGTCAATCTCTACAATCTATATTTAGCATCTTCCTTCCGCCTGAATATATTGTAGCAGCAAGCTGAACCAAGGCGGTGATTACAAATGAATGCTGTCAAGCGGGTTGATCGTGTTTTTCAATCAGCCAAAACAATACCGATTGATGATTCCAGCAAGCTCATTTTAATGAGTGATGTGCATAGAGGCGACGGCAGCTGGGCTGATGATTTTTTGAGAAACGAAAATCTTTATTTTGGCGCCTTAACTCACTATTACCAAAACAATTTCACCTATATTGAGCTGGGTGACGGTGATGAGCTTTGGAAATTCAAAAAAATGGCTGACATTGTATCTGTCCATAAAGAGACCTTTTTGCTTCTGCAAAAATTTTATCAGGAAGGACGACTTCATTTTATCTACGGGAACCACGATATGGAAAAATGCCAAGAAAAATTTGTCCAAAAGTGCTTAAACCGTTTCTACGACGTCCAGACAAAGGAATCCGTCCCCTTATTTGAAACTATCGAAATACATGAAGGCTTAATCTTACAGTATAAGGACTATGCTAAAAAAATCCTCCTGATTCACGGCCATCAAGGCAGTTCTCTCGACTATACTTTTTGGGGCTTGAGAAGGTTTTTAGTCAGACACGTCTGGAGGCGATTAGAGATACTTGGTTTCAATGACCCCACCAGCACAGCGAAAAACTACCGTAAAAAAGACTCAATTGAAAAAAGCCTGACCGAATGGGTTACCAGGGAAAATCAAGTGTTAATAACCGGGCACACTCATAGACCTATGTTGCCTAGGGTAGGTAAGCCACCTTATTTTAATTCCGGAAGCTGTGTCCATCCTCATTCCATAACAGGGTTGGAAATATCCGAAGGCAAAATAACCCTTGTTAAATGGAGTACTAAAACCAGAGCCGATGGCACCTTGTATATAGGCCGGGACATTCTGGCCGGGCCAAGGGAATTGAAAGAATACCTTACCACTTAAATGCCTAATCCCTTAAGTCTAATTAAACACTATTCGTTTCCGACAACTTCCATTGTAGCTGGGGTTGGATATTTGTTAAAATTATAACAAGGTGATTATATGACTAGAAAAAAGCCCAATTTGACCGCTTTAAAAATTACCTTTGTTATAATTTTACTTATTATTCTAGCAAGTATTATAGCAAGCAGCTTTTATATATATGATATTGGGTTTAAAAGAAAAACCCCGGATTTATATACCAAAACCTTTAGACTGGCTGAAAAGCTGCTTCAAAGTGAACAAAGCCAAACAATACAATCAATACAAGCTGAACAAGCTTTTAGCGTTATGACCCTAACCGAGCCCCTTGCTTTGGACCAAACTATCAACTTTGAGCAAATTGAAAACAGCCAAAGCTGGTCGCAAAGTGAGTTCTATGAGACCTGGACAATAGCTTCTGAAGATAAGTTAAACCTGGTTGGTTATTATTATCCGGCTAAGGTACCGACCACCAAGACAGCTATTATGGCCCACGGCTATGGGGGCCGGGGAATGGAGATGGAGCAATTTGCACGTTTCTATTCCGAAAAGCTTGGCTTTAATGTCTTGTTGCCTGATGCCAGGGGACATGGTGCCAGTGAAGGTAATTATATCGGTTTTGGCTGGCCGGATCGCAAGGATTATTTGCTCTGGATTCAAAAAATAATTGACTCAGTCGGCAGGGAATCTCAAATAGTGCTGCATGGCCTTTCCATGGGGGCATCTACGGTAATGATGGCCAGCGGAGAAAACTTGCCGGAACAAGTAAAAGTAATCATAGAAGATAGCGGCTTTACCTCCGTCTATGATGAGCTCGCTTATCAATTAAGACAAATTTACATGCTGCCTGCTTTCCCTTTTATCTCAGCAACAAGCCTCTTGACTGACATTAAGGCCGGTTATAATTTTCACGAAGCATCTTCTTTAAGGCAAGTGGAAAAGAATAAAACCCCGATGTTATTCATTCACGGGGCTTCGGATTCGATTGTGCCGGTGGAAATGGCCTGGAAACTATTTGATACCTGCAAAGTTGACAAGCAAATCTATTTAGTGCCAGGTGCCGGCCACGGCATGGCTTATGAAATTGATAGGCCTGCTTATGAGACTATTGTCTCTGAATTTATCAGCCGGTTTATAGTACCTTAGGTTTTTTACTTTTTCCTAAAGGTTTATTACTTTATCGCTTCCGTGCATGATATTTATGATATCAATCATCCCAACGATTTTACCGACTTCAATTCTATCCTTAATCCCATAGTAGTCCAGACAAGTCATACAAGCCATAATCTCTACATCATATTCCTTCTCCAACACTTTAAGGGCATCAATAACCAGAAATTCCGGCTGCAAAAGCTTTACTCCTCTCTCCACTAAAAGAATATGTGTAGGCTTTTTTGAAGCCTCTAAGAGTTTTAAAAAGAAATTACGCATTAACTTCTGACCCAGTTCAGGATCCTGATTTCCTATTTTATCGGAAGAAATCAAATAAACTAAGGACACATTAATCACCTTTCCCTGTTAATGCTTAAGCAACTGGCAGTTTCGATTGCTATTTCTCTATTCTTATCTATTTAAGTTGCTGCTTATTATGGAAAAACCCCTGCCATGGGTCCTGCATGCCGATCCTCCGCAAGGCTTCTGCCATATCGATACCGTCTGGAGAGACCTTCTCCAGTTCATCCCAGGCGATGGGCATGGATACCTTGGCTCCTTCTCTCGCTCTAAGAGAATAGGGAGCAATACTGGTAGCTCCCCGGCCGTTGCGAATCCAGTCAATGAAAATCTTACCTGCCCGCTTAGCCTTGCGAACATTGCTGGTATAACGATCCGGCCACTTCTGCTCCATCACCTTGGCCACGCCCTTGGCAAAATCATAAAATAAGTCCCAGGAAACTGCTGGCTGTAAAGGGACGAGCACATGGTAGCCTTTGCCGCCGCTGGTCTTGAGATAAGAGTTCAGCCCCAGTTCGTCCAGGATGCTTTTCAAATCCCGTACCCCCTGGCGCACCCTGTTTAAATCCATTCCCTCGTCCGGATCCAAGTCAAAGACCATTAGGTCCGGTTTTTCCAATTCATCTACCCGGCTGCCCCAAATATGAAATTCCAGGGTACCCATTTGGGCTTCATTGATTAAACCGGCTGTATTCTCAATATAAAAGTATTCCTCTGTTTCACCGTCACTGCCGGCAACAGAGACGGTGACCACCTCTTTGCTGCCCGGACCGGGATGCTTCTTATAGAAACAGGCTTGGGAAATACCTTTAGGACAGCGGACAATGCTGAGAACCCTGCGGCTCAAATACGGCAGCATACGTTCTGCCACTTGGGCGTAATAACGGACAACATCCCCTTTAGTGATTCCTGATTGAGCAAAGATTACCTTGTCCGGGTTGCTGATTATAATTCCTTCGATAACCAAGTCCTTGTCCTTCATGGTTTTCCTCCCTTCTTCAATAGGCAATACTTTCCGGCTCTCCCCATTCTCTTTTTCACCGGGTAATGACCTCTGACTCTCCCTTTTCTCTTCTTCACTAGGTAATGATTTCCGGTTCTCTCCCCCCGCTTCTTCCTTGCAGATATCCTTTGGGTTTTTATCTGTCCGCAAGCCTTGGAAGCTGGCCTGCCGCAACAAATTGTCACCCGTCCATTCGGCAAATTTAACTTCCGCTACCAGTTCAGGTTGAAGCCAGATAATCTTCTCTTTTACCCTGGGTTTGGGTGGGACTTTAAAAGGAGACTCCCCTCGCTTAAGGGGTTCGAATTTTTCCGCAAGCTCTTTCCTTAAGACATCGCTGAAGCCGGTGCCGGTTCTCCCGGCATAGACCAGGTCTTCTCCCTCATAGAAGCCAAGGAGCAGGGAACTTATCCCGCTTATCCTCTGGGCGGAAATAGTATAACCTCCGATAACAAGTTCCTGCCTGTTCCCGCATTTTATTTTGATCCAATCGCCGTTTCTTGTTCCGCTGTAGACAGAATCGGCTTTTTTACCGACAATCCCTTCCATGCCTGCTGCACAAGCCGCAGCGAGACTTTCCTTTCCTTTCCCTCTGACATGCCGGCTGTAGTAGAGGATTGGAGGGGCACCTTGGAGCAAAGCCATGAGCTTCTCTTTCCTGTCCAGCAGCTGATGTCCTCGAAGATCCTCTCCGTCCAGTGCCAGCAAATCAAAGATAATATAGGTAAGGTTACCTTCCCCTGTTTTTTTCAAATATTTTTGTAAAGCCTGAAAATCTGTCTTGCCCCTTTGGTCTGTGACGACCATTTCTCCGTCTAAGACCATAGCCCTGCTTCCGGCCCAAGTACGTAAAGCTTCGGCGGCAGTCCGGAAACGGTGGGTATAATCCTGGCCGTTTCGGGAGAGAAACCGGACAGTGCCCCCTTCAATATAGGCCAGGATCCTGTAGCCGTCATATTTCAATTCAAAAAGCCACTCTTCTCCATCTGGAACGGTGTCCGCCAATTTGGCCAACTGCACCCCGGTACTGCTGAAGGGGTTCTTCATGATCTTTTCCTCTTCTCCTGCTTCAATCTCCGCCATGGTGCGCCCCGTCCTAATGCTGGTGGTATACCCGGAAATTCCGTCGTCTGCCTTAGCGTACTCGTCTTTCTCCTTGAGCAGCAGCCAGTTATCTTTCTTATCACCATCTTTGCCTTGCAATCGTACCAAAGCCCACTTGCCTTTTAGTCTCTGGCCTCTGAGAGTAAACTTAAGCATCCCTTCCCGTAGTCCGTCCTCTACATCACCGTAAGGTTCCCAATATCCTTCGTCCCAGAGCATAACCACCCCGCCGCCATATTCACCTTGGGGGATCGTTCCCTCAAAGTTCCTATACTCCAAAGGATGATCCTCCACCCGGACGGCAAGCCGCTTATCCCGGGTATTATAAGAAGGTCCTTTGGGTACAGCCCAACTTAAAAGAGCTCCGTCCCATTCCAGGCGAAAATCAAAGTGGTCTCTGCGAGCCAGATGGTACTGGACGACAAACCTTAGATCTTTTTCGCCAGAATCTCCTTGTCCAGAATCTTCTTGATCAGAATCCCCTTCTCCTGTTTTCACTTTGCCTTCCGGTTCCAATGTCTTGGCAAAATTCCTTTTGCGGTTGTATTCGGACAGTTTGTCAGTCATAAAATTACACCGCTTCTTTCATTTCTTGCCTTGAATGTTTATTAGCCTTTATTTTTGAATAATTCTTAGCCTTTATTATTGGTTTATTATCAGCACCATTTTCTCGAATTATACTGCGTCATTTTTTTAAATAATTAAAGAATTATGTTGAAAGGTTAGTTTTGTTAATGGCCATGATAAAATCGACATAAATGGTCACGAAAAACCCGCAAAACCGGTCATTTAGAAAAGGAAAAAAGCTCGTTCCCTACAACATTTTCATTGGAACCAAAACATTAAAGAAGGGA
>DUML01000082.1 GCA_012839895.1 Peptococcaceae bacterium
CAGTTGCTGGTTATGAACCTGGAGCACAGACTCCGGATTCTTATACTTTATTTTATAAAAGGCTATTTCAGACTGATCAGACTAGCTTAATTGATAAAGATCAAATCTGTTCAGCAATCCCTAATTAAACTCGCTCTAAAACATAATATTGACCTGGTAACTGAATTATTTGGCCGGAGAGTTGCAATTCCAGAAGTCCGAGAGCGATCTCTTGGGCTGAAAGCGGACACATTACAGTCAACCGGTCAATATGAAGCGGAACGTCACTTAAACAATCGAGGATTTCCTGCCATTTACCACCTGTCTTTACTCTCCTGTCCTTTTGCCCAGTGCTTTCTAATTTTTTTGGCTGAGAAACATTAACTGCTGAATTAACTATATTTAAACAGCTCTTTGGCGGTAACTCGCTTAAAATATCTTCCGGTTCGCTGGCAAGCTTGGCTCCCATCTTTAAAAGTTGGTGTGTTCCTTTGCTCTGCTCGCTGAAAATCGGACCGGGAACAGCAAATACCTCCCGTCCCTGTTCCAAGGCAAAATCAACAGTTATAAGGGAACCGCTCTTTTGCGCGGCTTCAACTACAACAACCCCTCTGGCCGAACCGCTAATTAGACGATTACGGGCAGGGAAATGGCCGGGTTCCACAGGTCTTCCCGGAGGGTATTCGCTGATTAATGCGCCTCCTTTTTCCTGGATAGCATGGGCTAATTGAAGATTTTCAGAAGGATAAACCGTATCCAAGCCTCCAGCCATAAAAGCCCAAGTAACCCCGTTTCCTTCCAGAGCCCCCCTATGGGCAGCAGTATCAATGCCTCTTGCCAAACCACTGACAATCACATAACCCTCGCCGGCTATATTCTTCGCTAAATAGGAAGCAGCTGCTTTCCCGTAAGGTGTTGCCCGGCGAGAGCCTACGATAGCAATGCCTTCTTGTGAAGCCTTTAACATGCCTTTATAAAAAAGCAAAGGGGGAGCATCAGGACATTCAGCCAGTAAACATGGATAGCGGTCTTCACCAAGGGCTACTAAAGAAATACCCTCTTGGGCAAGTTTTAAAGCTACCTTTTCCGGGTCAATTTTCTCCCGGGCTTGGCAAAAGTTTTGAAACCAAGCATTCTCGCTCAGACCTAAACACGAATTGCCCCTGTCTTCCCAAGCGTTTTTTGCTGTCCCATAAAAAGCCAGCAGCTGTCGAAGCCTCCCACTGCCAACTCCCGGAATATGGAGGATAGCTGCTCGTAAAATATTCTCGGTATTTAAACTCATGTACTCACCCCTAAGTGAATACATTTTCTGTACCGAAGCCGTTTTTCCTTCTTTGTTATGTAAATTTTGGTAATATTATTTTACTTCCCAGCTAAAAGATTTAGGTATGTTTTTTGTAATATTAATGTGTCTTCCTCCAAATTAGGGCTTTCACAAATCACCGTTCCTTCAATTCCAAAACTGAGGAGCGCTTTTAGCAGTTCTTCATATTGTAAATCCGCCTCTTTAAGCACGAGGTGTTTTTTCTCACCTTTAGCCCCGTATTCAATCCCGGAAATATGGAAATGGGCATTTTTAACCCACCGCTCCCCTAAAATTTCTGCAATTCCCTCCAAAATTGCGCAAAATTCATCATAACTATTATATTTGCCATTATCTCTGGCATGAAGATGACTGAAATCCAAACAAGGCAAAACCCCGGGTATTTCTTGCGCTAATCTAATTGTTTCCTTGAGATCCCCGAATTGCGACGGTTTTCCCGTAGTTTCAGGTCTTAGTATTACAGGATTGTTTTCTTCAGCCAAAACTTCTCTAATTTCGGATAGTTCACGGATGACTTTGGCTAACACCGCCTCTTTAGAATCATCAGCATAAAAAGCAGGATGAAAGACAACGCTCTCGGCTCCTAGTAGCTTAGCAATCCTAGCTGTATCAAGGATACGTGCCTTACTGGCTTCAACTTTATCTTTTTCGCGGGAATTAAGATTAATATAGTAAGGGGCATGGCAAGATAAACTGACACTCTCTTCTTTGGCCAGCACCCCAACTTTAAGAGCCTTATCTTCTTTCATTCTTACTCCATGAACAAATTCCACTTCCATGGCATCTAAGCCCAGTTCTTTAATTCTCTTTATCCCTGCTTCCGTAGTACTATCTTTTGCAGATAAAGGAACCCCTGCCGTACCAAATTTTAAAGACACAAGTATCTCTCCTATTCCAAACTCTATTCCAAATCAAAATTTACCTTTTGTACATTTTGAATTCCGGCTATTTGTTTTAGGTTATTGAGAATCTCGGATGTTATTTCGTTTTCTACCCCAACAATCATAATATTGGTTCCAACTGCTTCCGTTCGGCCTACTTGCATACTGGTGATATTTATTCTATTTTCACCCAACATTGTGCCCACTTTGCCGACCATCCCGGGATAATCCTCATGGGGTATGATTAATAGCCAACCAACAGGCTCAATATCTACGCGGAAATTATCGATTTCCACAATGCGTCCTTCTTGCTTGCCAAATAAAGTTCCGGCTACTCGATGTTCACCCTTGTCAGTCTTAACCGTTACTGTAATCAAATCAATAAAATTCTTAGCCTCTTTACTTTTAACTTCTTTCACTGTTATTCCTCTGGCTTTAGCTACCTCCGGAGCATTCACAAAGTTAATCGCTTCTTGCAAGATTGGGTTAAGTACCCCTTTAATAACCGCTAAAGTTAACATTTTGGTATCAACTGTACTGATTTGTCCATTATACCTAACTTCTATATTCTTGATTCTGCCTTCAATAAGATGAACAGCTAACACCCCCATCTTTTCCATGAGATTCAGATAGGGTTTAATAGTTTTCATTACATCTTTGGCAACAGGTGGAATATTTAAAGAATGGGCTACAGGCTCCGACCTTAAAGCTGCAAGAACGCCTTTTGCCACCTCTATGGATACTTCATTTTCTGCTTCCAGCGTCCGCGAGGCAATACGAGGAGTGCAAATGACATTGTCCATGGAGATCAAGGGATTAGTTTGATCTAAAGGTTCAGTTTTAAAAGAATCTAAGGCGGCTGCAGAAACTATTCCTTCTTCTAATGCCCAGATTAAAGCTTCTTCATCAATAATTCCAGCTCTGGCACAATTAATTATTTTCACACCTTTTTTCATCTTGGAAAATGCTTTTTTATCCAAGAGGTCTCTGGTGTCAACCGTAGCAGGCAAATGCAGAGTAATATAATCTGCCTTTTTCAAAATAACTTCAAAGTCCACAAGTTCGATTCCGATCTCTCGGGCTTTATCTTCGCTGATAAAGGGATCATAAGCTAAAACCTTCATCTCAAAAACCTTTGCTCTACGGGCTACTCCTGTCCCAACTCTCCCTAAACCGAGAATGCCGAGAGTTTTTTCTCTTACTTCTGTCCCGATGAACTTTTGTCTTTCCCAACTTCCACTTTTCACCGAATTATAAGCTTGGGGAATCTTGCGACTTAAGGCTAAAATCATCCCTAAAGTATACTCAATTGAGGAAGTACTGTTTCCTTGAGGGGCATTGAGAACAATAATTCCCTTTTTAGTAGCCGCCCGAATATCAATATGTTCTACTTCCAAGCCTGCCCGACCAATAACTTTTAAATTATCAGCGGCTTCAATTACTGCCCCGCTTACTCTGGTATCTCCTCTTACCACGAGGGCATCGTATTGAGGTATAATCTTAATAAGTTCATTTTCAGTCAAAGTGCAAAAAGTATCAACTTCATGTTCGGCTCTTAATAGATTAATTCCTGGCTCAGCTATTTTGTTGCTAACAAGAATTTTCATTATTTGACCCCCTGTCCACTATTAGACAACAAACCCCTCATCCCGTTAGGGACGAGAGGTTATTCCGTTTTTCCACACTTTTGCCAGCATTACTGTCTATTTCCCACTTATTTCCTCTTCCTGCTGTTTCCTTTAATTTTTTTTCGATTATAAGTTATTCCTTCTTTAATTGTCAAGTCCGCTTAAAATTCTAAAACGCCCAACTTTCTACCTCTAATTTATTACTCTTCTACTTCCGCGATAGGTATTGGCCCAATATGGATGATCAAGATCTTGAATTTCTACGCAATTTTTGGTAGCAGAAATAAACTGGCCATCGCCTAAATAAATCCCTACATGACTGGCGCCCGCTCCATTAGTGTTGAAAAAAACCAGATCGCCAGGCTCCAAATTAGCTTTGGGAATCCCCACTCCCATTCTAAATTGTTCGTAGGAACTCCTAGGAAGCTCAATACCCAGTTCCCTGAATACTTTCTGAACCAGACCGGAGCAATCCACTCCCTCTCTAGTCAGTCCACCCCATCTATAACTGACACCTTGCCAAGATAAGGCTGCAGCAATAACTTTATCCCTCATCTCCGTCAGCTCTTTTTGGGCTTCAATCAGGGCAATGTTACTTACAGTCAAACAGTTAAAACTACCCGCTCCAGCCTTTTCCTCCATTATTTTCAAATTGGCTGCAGGCTGTAAATCTTGTTCAAGAACAGTGTTTGAAACCTGATCATTCAAATTTGCCGAGACTTCCGGAATCCCTTGGGTAGACAAGAGATTCATAGGTGTTAAAGCAGCACCGGTTAAAAGAGCTGCTGTGAGGCCAATAACTTGCTTGGGAACCAGTGTTTTCTGTTTTATTTCTTCAAAGGTTAGGGCAACCTGCATTAATACTGTAACTCCCTTCCGTTAACCAACTCTCCCAATATTTCTTTATGCTAACTTCTTTAAATTTATTCTTAGCGAAATTCTGTTTAAACTCTCTCCTGTTACTATTCTATTCCGCCGGCTAACGGTTTGGTGAAAGCTTGTTTTCTTCTGAAATATTTTCATCATTATTTTCATCGTCATAATATTCATCGTCTTCATCTTCATCTTCGTCATATTCATCTTCGTCATATTCATCTTCGTCATATTCATCTTCATATTCATCGTATTCTCGTTCAACCTGATATATTTCCTCCGCTTTTTCTTTGCCCTTAGCAATAAGCGGGTCTAAAGCAGTACACTCAAAAATTTCTTCGATTCTCTGGTATGTTTCCTTGCTGATTAAAATCTGTCCGCCTTTGGCGCCAGATCCCAACCTAGCAGCCCATTGAACTGTATCGCCAATAGCCAAATACTCAAAATGATCTGCAGAGCCAACATTACCGATTACTACCGGACCAGTGTTAATACCTATCGCCAGGGAAAGCTCTTGGCCATATTCGTTCTGTAGTTGTTCTATCAGGTCCTCGGCTTTTTCCCTTAGGTCTAAAGCAGCTCGAACTGCCCGTTCCGGATGGTCTTCTTGATTTAAAGGGGCTCCAAAAAGGCTTGAGACTCCGGAAGCACTCACCTTAACCAATGTACCCTCATATTCAAAGATTACCTTTGTACAAAGCTCAATAAATTGATTTAAAATTCCGACTACCTCTTTTGGCTCCAGCTTTTGAGAAAGCTTAATAAAACCTTTCAGTTCTACAAACATCAAGGTGACGTCCTTCCGAACCGGGCTGAAGCTAATTTTTTCCTTAGCTAAAAGAATTTTCTCAAAGACTGTATCGGAAACATAACGCCCCACAATTTCCTTCATTTTCTTTCTGTCTTTCTGTCCTTGGATATATTCACCGGCTACAGTTGCCCCATAAGCAACTATAATAGCAAGCAAAACGTAAAAATACGGTAAGAGCACCTGCTGAGTATTATAGAAATAATAAACTACCCCGGAATAGCCCAAGATCAAAAGTGCTAAAACCACTGCTCCCCGTTTGGCCTTAGCCCAGGTAAATAGGGCAAAACTCAGAAGGGATACCAAGATAATTATCATAACAGTTCTGGATTTACTGGTTTTAGTGTAAAGTTCATTATCCAACAAAGCTTGGATAATATTGGCATGGATCTCCACTTCATACATTTTGCTTCCGGAGATAGGGGTATTGTATTGCTCCTGCAGTCCTGCAGCATAGGGGCCAATTAAAACCAAACTGCCTTTGAAATAAGCAGGATCGATTTCACCTTCCATAACCCGCCAAGCGGGAATAACCTCAAACTTGGATTCGTCAGAAGAAGTAGCATAAACGAAACTTACCTGCAACTTTTCGTCAATGGCGATTTTTTCCTGACCCCTTTGCCAGTTATAATATTTATCCCAGGTAATTTTACTGTCCTCCGGCAAAAGAAGATTGGCCAGTCTGACATCAATAAGCGGTACTATTTCCTCTTTAAGGTTAGGAATGCCCAGCAACATTTTTCGCACGATATTATCGTTGTCCGGGAGAATATTAATATGCCCTATTCTTTCCGGGGGAATATTAATAACCGGCAATTTCAGATATTCCTGTTCCATTTGCCTTGTTGGCTTTTGCAACGCTTGAAAATCAAAATAGACCGGTAAGTACACATTATCATACTTTTTAACAACCTCAGCTAAAGCCTGATCCTCTTTTGGGTCGGAACTAGGTTCGGTAAAAAGCATATCCGGCCATACTGCCGTCGCCCCCGCGGCAGCAACTTTATCAATTAACTCGGCCATTTTATCCCTTGGCCAGGGAAATCTCCCGATCTTTTCAAGGCTGTCATCATCAATTGCTAAGATTTTCAGGCGAGGGTCAACAGGGCGTACTTTAACCGTTAGTTTGTCTGCCAGAGCATTTTCAATAAAGTAAAAAGAATCAAAATGGACTAGGAAAACCATAACCCAACAGAGAATGACTGCTGCCAATAATTTTTTCAAGTATGGTACCCCCTCAAGCATTTTAAAAAATAAACATTTTCTTAAATTTTTATATTATCCAAAAACTTTTCAAATAAAAAAATTTCCCCAATGGCATTTATTAAGAATATCCTTAAAAATACAAGCCAGTTGACAAATAAAAACTAACCCTTTTTAAACACATTTTTATTTTTCGTTTTGCCTTGAAATATGCGGTTATTTTATTTTTACAGTTTTTTAAGAAAAAAGTTTTATTTGCAAATTTTATAATGTTTAGTTGGTCTACCTATTGAGCCGTACTCTTGGGTTACTTCCACCTTACCTTTTTCAAGGAGATACTCCAAATAGCGCCAAGCTGTAATTTTCGACAAGGACAAGGCATCGGCAATCTCCTGACAAGAAAGAGAATCATTTTGACTATCCAAAAACTTTAAGAGCTGATTTAAAGTAAAAAAGTGAACTCCTTTTGGTAAGGAAGAGAGAGTATTTAACCCGGCGAGATCCGCGGAGAGGTTATATTGATCTAACTCTTCCTGGCTGACATCAGCGTGTTCATCAATCATCTGCCTTAAGTTCCTGTAGTTAAGTAGAGCCTGCTGTAAACGTTCAAAACTAAAAGGCTTGATTAAATAGTCAACAGCCCCATAGCGCAGAGCTTCTTGAATTGTTCCTGTGTCTTTGGCTGCTGTAACTATTACTATATCTGTAGGTATATTTTCTTTACGGATATTTTTAAGAAGATTAAGTCCATTACCGTTAGGCAGGAAAATATCAAGGAGAATTAAATCCGGTTTTAGCTCCAAAATTCGCTGAAAAGCTTCAGCTTCGCAATTACTGGTTCCCACAACCTTGAAAGGTGCAACTTTCTCGGTAAACTGCTTATTAATAGAAGCGACCATGGGGTCATCCTCAATAATAAATACTCGGATTAAATCCATGCAGCAGATCCTCCTTGTCCTTCTAAAGTAGTACTCCGGGTTCATCTAAAATAGTATCAAAAGGAATTTTAACTATAAAGGTTGTTCCTTTTTCATAACTTATAAAGCTTATTTCACCCTTGGCAACATCAACTCTGCTTTTTACATTATAAAGCCCATAACCTGTCCCATTTTCCTTCGTAGTGAAACCAGACTCATAAATTAAATCTTTGAATTCCTCAGGAATTCCCTTGCCATTATCGCTAACTTGAATCTGAATAGCCGTATCGGTTTGCTTGATGGAAACAATTACTTCAGGATTTTCCGAGTCTTTTACTGCATAAAAGGCGTTTTCGATAAGATTGCCGAGAACTATAATCATGGCATGTTCATCAAAATATTCCGGCAGAGAAAAAAGACAACTATCCGGATCAATTGTAAATTTAATTCTCTGCTCTTCGGCTTCGCTGGCTTTCCCCATCAAAAGGCCGCTAACGGCGTTTACCTGAAAATTATTCAACAAAAAACCAATCAAATCACTTTCAGTAATAGCCACACTGGCAACATACTTCCGGACTTCTTCGATGGCACCTAACTGAAGAAGACCGGAAATGACATGCAACTTATTGGAAAACTCATGTGTTCTTGCCCGCAGCGCCTCCATTATTTTCTTGACTCCCGTCAATTCCTCGGCTAAAAGATTCGCTTCATCCAAGCTCCTAAAAGTCATTACCGTTCCAACAAGTTTACCCTGAGAAAATATTGGAAAACTATTGGAAATAACAATTTTATCATTGAGTAAAAGCTGTTTATTCAGCTCAGGTTTTTTGGTTTGAACAATCTTCGGTAATGGAGAATCGGCAATCAAATTCGTAATTTTGCGGCCTATTAGCTTGGTATTTTTAGGGAATAACTCCGCCGCAGAATTATTAACAACTGTTATATTAAGGTCACAATCTGTACCAATAATCCCTTCTTTTACTGAATGCAAGATCCCCTCCCTTTCAATTAACCTTGTTCCAATTTCATCCGGTTCCATACCGAACAATCTCTTTTTTATATTGTTGGCCAAAAAGAGTGAGAGGATTAGAATCAATAATATGGCAATAGGTATAGCTTTATACACCGATTGGTATAATTCGTTTAATATTAATTTTAGATCCGGTTCCAGAAATGCTGCTACAACAGCCCCAATTTGCCGATCATCACTCATAACTGGAGCAAAGGCTCTGATAGACGGAGTAGAATAAGCGGAAGACCTTGATGTATACGCTTCCCCTTTCAAGATCATCTCTCTATCCTCCCCTATTACCTGGGTGTGAACATGAATAGGATAGGGGTCAATAAGCGCCGTTCCTGACATATCAATAAAAATCACATAAGATCCTGTCCGGTTCTTATAGTCATTAGATATTTCCTGCAAAAGACGGATATCCGGCTTTTCGGAAGTAAATGCTTTTTTTACCCGCTCATCACCGGCTGCTCCCAAAGCTATTTCCAAGACTTCTTTTTCGATTTGCTCTTCAAAGAAATTAGTGAAATTTGTATACAAAAAAACAATAGCAAGAATAAAAGGTATTACACCGCTGATAGAGGCTAATAGAAAAACTTGCATTCTTAATGTAAAAAACTTTTTTACCATCGATATCTCCACTCAATAATAAAATTTCTCTTAGCTCTTTAATAAATTAACCGCAAGTTTTTAAGAAAATTTCTTTTATTACGAATACTTTTTTTATTGTGAATGATTTATTAACTTAATGATATTATATTAGAATTGTTTAGCAAAATCACGCCTTTTTTTCCAGCCTAAGTTTTTGAAATGACTTCTTAAAATTAATGGACCCACATAATGACCCATAAAAAAAGCTGCAAACAACTTGCAGCTTTAGGGGTTTCTTATTTATTGTATTTTTCAACCTTTTCTATAACCTTTTTATTTTTATAGTAATACCAATCAACATCAAATGTCTTTCTAACTACTTTTCTTTCATCAGCAATTATAAACCTAAATATTTCAACTTGTTTTAAAGCCTCCAAGTATTGAGCCTGTACTTCCGGATTGGACGCTTGAAAAATAAGTCTATATGACCCCTTACCCTTTTGAAAATAAAAATTAAAATCTATTATCAGATCGTAATTTATTTTATTGTGACCTCTTTGCGCCGTTGTAACTGTTTTAAGCTTGGCTTTGTTTTCATGATCGTCTAGGAAGGGCTGAATTAAAAACTTATTACCAACGATTAAAATATAAATAATTTTTTCAGAACCCCCACCAACAATGGAAGAAGAAATAGAATTTACCGGTATTTCATCTAAGTTGGGGAATATTTTATAAATTATTTGCTGTATTTTAGCTAATAATTCCTGGTCTGAAATGTCGATAACCTCCTTACGTTTCTCATTTAAGGTTTCAGTAGTTTTGCCATTCTGTCAAGATGTTTTAGCATATAATGCCGGGATTTGACGCTATCTTTCTTAAGAATAGCGTCATAAATTTTTTGATGGTCACCAACGATTTTAGAGAGATGAGAATTAGCAGAATTATTAAACATTATATGCGTTTGCAACTGTTTTATCGGCTGGTTAATAGCTTGAAAAATGCTCGCAGCTATTTGATTATGGCTTGCTTGAATAATTTTATTATGAAAATTATTGTCCAATTCAGCCCTTAAGGTATGTGTTTCTCGCAGCTCTTTTTTCATACCTTCCAGGATAAAGCCGAGGTCCTTTAGCTCTTCGGCAGTTGCTTTTTCGGCAGCTATTCCTGCAGCCTGTGCCTCAATCATTTTACGTACTTCAAATATTTCGTTAATAACTGTTTCATCGGGCTTGAATATTATATTTAAGGGCAAAGCGCCAGGCTCCAGCATTGGTTTGCGAACAAACGTCCCTTCTCCCGTGCGAACCTCTAAAAGGCCCATAGTTTGCAAGGCACTCAAAGCTTCGCGGATCGAAGCCCGGCTTACATTAAAAAACTTCACCAGATCCCTTTCCGGCGGTAATTTATCCCCCGGGTTTAAGCGCCCTTCCTGAATATGCTGTTTAATCTGTTCAATTATTTCTTCATATATTTTTTTTGTTTTGATTGGTTTTAATTCGATGCTCATATCTTCTCAGCTTTCCATATTTATTACTTTACTTAATTATAATAAGTGCTTGCCAATCTCGGTGTTTTATTGCATTATTAACTTTTATTTCTTATTTACCCAATTTAAAAAACAGCTGGTAAGACAGTTCAGTTTAGATCAATATATTTTTTAAATAAAATAAATTAATCCACATCTACTTGTTTTTATATGTCGTTTACAAATGTCCAAGCTTAAATTTGGTTGATGATGATGGTATTACTCCGAGAAAGACGACCCCCTGTCAAACAGGGGGTCTTTCTTAATATTAAGAACTACTCGAAGACCATATTGATTTATTTTATTACTGATTTTAAATAAGTTTGAAAGCAAGAACTCGTTTCCGTGGTTTTTATTGAGGGGGCATATGAACCTGCATCCAGGGGAATACATAAGCTTGACACCAAACTAAAGCACTAAGCAAGATGGCCAATGCTAAACTGTGCCAGAAAACGGCCCTGAAAATAGGTCCTACCGCCGCCATACCTTCGTTGTGGTCTTCATAACAAGCAACCGTGGAGACCACGATGGACTGAGCATCGATCATCTTACCCATAACACCGCCTGTACTGTTTGCTGTAACAATGAGTACAGGGTTCATACCAAGCTGATCGGCTGTGATTCTTTGTAGATTACCGAACATAGCATTGGAGGATGTATCCGAACCGGTCAAGAACACGCCCAACCATCCCAGCATGGAAGCGAAGAAAGGATAAGCCGAACCGGTCTTGGTGAAAGCCAAGCCAAGGATAGCGTCAGTGCCGGCATAACGGGTTAAATAGCCAAGCCCAAGGACTGTGCAAATAACGGTGAAAGGAACTTTCATACGCACAACGGTCATATTGAAAGCTCTCTTCCACTCGGCAGCAGAAAGCTTTAATACGAAAAGGCCTGATATTACTGCCGCCACCATAATAGCTGTTCCGCCCATGGTCAGAAAGTTCCAGCTATATTTTGCCGCCATGGGGGTTTCGCCGGAACCTACAGGAGGAGTATGGTAAGCTAAGTTATGCAGAAAGGGAACATCCCAAGTAGGATTAAATAAGCTGTTCAAAAATACCTTGACATCGTTGAGACCGACAAGGAACACTGCCAAAGCCAAGAAAGCCCAGGGCAGCCAAGCTTTAATAACTTCATTCCTAGGATGTTTCCTAACATTAAGAGCTGCTGCCGCTGTTTCGGCTGCATGGGCATCGTCATAAGTCATACCGTGGGTGACTATTCTTTTTGGTCTCCATACTTTTAAGAAAAATACAGTAACAATCATAGAAATGATACCGGAAGCAATATCAACAATCATGGTCCAGCCCATTTGAGAAGAGAAGAATTGGGCTACGGCAAAAGAACCGCCGCAAACCAGGGTTGCCGGCCAAACTTCCCAAACATCTTTCCATTTACCCTTATCCATGAAGACCATGGTGGCAACAAGCCAGAACGGAATGATAACCGAGAAGAAAGGCAATTGACGCCCGGCCATCATACTAATATATTGGTCCGGGATCCCGGAAACCTGGGACAAAGTAAGAATCGGAACACCGATAGCACCGAAAGCAACAGGGGCGGTATTGGCAATCAAGCAAATTACAGCTGCGGTCATTGGGCGGAAACCAAGACCCACCATAATAGCACCGCAAACCGCAACCGGAGTACCGAAACCGCAAGCGCCTTCCATAAAGGCACCGAATCCATAAGCAATGAGGATGGCTTGAAGGCGTTTGTCTGGGGTTAAACCTGCGACAGAATCTTTAAGTACTTCGAATTTCCCTGTAATAAGAGTAGTATTATAAAGAAAGATAGCGGAGAAGACAATCCAACCGATGGGGAAAAGACCGTTTAAAGCGCCGTAGAGAAATGCCGCAACGGCCATGGGGACCGGCATTTTCATCATAAATAAACAAACGGCAAAAGCGGTAAGGGCAGCGATAATAGCTGCATATGGGGCAAAAATACCTAAACGCCTATGTCCTTCTTTATCTTTATGCGGATGTAAGGCCAAAAGGTAAAGTAAAACTATAATAGGCACAGCGGCGAGGAATGTTGATAAATAAATATTGCCTGTAGGATTATAATTTTGGAAGTATTGCAAAAAAAGCCCTCCCTTCAACAATTAGCAATCAGCATGGATGAACCATCGGAACCGATATATTATTTCTTTTTAAAATTTTCTCTAAAATAAATTCTTTTTCGGTTCCTATTCAAGTTGGGAGCAGTACATAATCACCTCCTTTTATAATGGTGAGCCGATCACCGATTTATATTAACTGCCTTGAATAAGCCATGCTTCTTACCAATGCAGTTAATACCTAAAGCACAATATTTCAAACCAGAACAATACTCAAAAGAAAATACAAAATAAGGAAGGCACTTTTTACTGAAAATTCAATTTATTTTTAATTATCTTTGAACATCTTCGCTTATTCAATTGAAATCAACGAAACCTATTTAATGAAAAAAAGCCTTGATTTTCTTGTAAAATCAAGGCTTGACGCCCTAATACCATATTTTTGTATATTGCAATAAAATAATTTTAAAATAAATTAATAACAAACAAATAGAAAAAATTGATAATTTAAATTAATAAACTTAATAAAAGTTATTTATCTTTAATTTCATTATTATCTTGCTTTTATTTCCTTGGCTTTAAATAATCAAAATAATAAAAACAAGCTACAATTCCTGAAATTTTCTCGTATTATTAGCTTTTAAACTGCCAAAACTAAAATAGAATTTCTATTATAGAAATTTTATAAGAGGTGAAAAGGATGGGGAAAAATTCTGCCTTAGAGCAACTCAAATATGAAGTTTCGAAGGAATTAGGATATATTCAAACGGATCCTGCGGATTTCAATTTTGAAGTCTCAGGCGAATTAGGAATTCAAGGGAACAGCGCTGCGAGAAGCATTAAGGATGAATATTCCAAGTATATTAATAACGCCAAGTTTGAAATTGCTAATGAATTAGGCATCCATTTGAATAAAGGTTATAATGGAGACCTCACTTCCAGGGATGCCGGAAGAATTGGTGGACGCATTGGCGGTAAGATAGGTGGCAATATGGTCAAAAAAATGGTCGAATTTGCCGAAAAAAATATGAACAGTATTACAGGATAAAAAAGAGGGCCATGTTGGCCCTCTTTTTTTTGGTATTTTACTTGCCAAAGAAATCTGTCATCCGTTATAATTATTAAGCATAAATTTAATTCCTACTATTTTCATCGGAAAATATAAGATTGGGGAGTCTTTTATGTCCTTTCTTAAAAATATAAAAGAAGATATTGTTACAGTGTTTGAAAGAGATCCTGCAGCCAAAAGTACAATTGAAGTTCTCTTATGCTATCCTGGACTACATGCTATTCTTATTCACCGTATCGCCCATTTCTTTTATAATAAGAAATTATTTTTATTGGCTAGGCTTATTTCCCATTTCAGCAGATTTTTAACAGGGATAGAAATTCATCCCGGGGCTAAAATTGGGCGCAGAGTATTCATTGATCACGGCCATGGTACTGTTATAGGCGAAACAACAATTATTGGTGATGATGTAACTATTTATCAGGGAGTAACTTTGGGCGGAACAGGTAAAGAAAAAGGCAAAAGGCACCCTACCATAGGCAATAATGTAGTTATCAGTACTGATGCTCAAGTCCTAGGAAATATTGTTATTGGCGATAATTCGAAAATAGGCGCGGGTTCAGTTGTCTTGCAAGATGTCCCCCCCAATTGTACGGTTGTTGGTATCCCGGGCAGGGTTAAAGCACGTAAAGACCCGGCCAAAGGAGTAGATTTAGATCATCATCGCCTTTCTGACCCTATTGCCGAAATAATTAATGACTTGCAGGAAAGAGTTAGTAAGTTAGAGAAAATGCTAAAGATTCAGAACCACGCCCTTAGTAATGAATCTGTTGTTGCGGATTCCTCCCCTTCCCGGGATTTGACTGAAAATAAATAACCAAATTTTGGTGTAATTATAGGTTAGTATACTTTTCTACAAGATCAGCGATTATTTTACCTGCCGGTAAAATTTCGGTGATCTTTTCTATATATTCTCCCGCAAAGATTAATCCTTGCTCTAAATTCCCCTGTTGAGCATTATTCAGGGCTTCCATTATGCAAAAATTTTTACGGCATTTTTTTAAACAGTTTTGACAATTCTTGGGAGGATGGACTTGGCCATTAATAATTTTAGTAACAAACTCGTTTTTAATTGCTCGCCCCGGTAAACCTACGGGACTATTAATTAATACAATATCCTCCGGTTTAGCTTGTAAGTAAAATTCTTTTAAGGCTAGGGCACCATTAGCTTCTTCGCTGGCTGCAAACCTAATGCCCATTTGCACGCCATCTGCTCCCAATTTAAAAATTTCCATGAGATCATGGCTATCGACAATTCCCCCGGCTGCAATAACCGGAAGTTTTACTGCCTCTCTAACTTGAGGAAGCAAAACACGTACAGAATGATTGGTTCCCAGATGTCCTCCGGCTTCCTTTCCCTCCACCACGACAGCTGAAGCTCCTAGACTTTCCGCAATTTTAGCCAGCTTAGGAGATGAAACAATAGGAACAAGAGGTGTTTGAGCTTCGGTACACCATTTAAAAATATCCCGAGAAAAACCTGCCCCCTGGATTATTAAATCGATTTTTTCTTCCAAGGCTGTAAATACCAATTCCTTAAAACGGCTGACAGCAAACATAATATTAATGCCGATTATTCCGGAAGAATGTTCCCTAGCCCTCCGGATTTCTTCCCTTAGTTCTCGGGGATCCATCCCTGAAGCGGCAATAATACCTATACCTCCTGCATTGGCTACAGCCGCAGCCAGCCGTGAAGTAGAGATTCTGACAGCCATCCCACCTTGGATAATTGGATATTGCGGACGGAGATTTCCAATCTGTAAATGTGGAAATTTCAAAATAAAACCCTCCAAACGTTATAAATATAAGTTAAATATTAAGTTAGATTTTTAGAATATCTGAGCAAAATAAATCTACTATAAGCACGCAAAAAATGGACTACAATCGGGCAAAACATGCTGGGTATTCCGGCGGAAATAATGAATAATACTATTTTACTTTGATTATCAAAGTAAAATAGTATTTAGATTTTACTCTTTTTCTTTGAATTGTTCAAGTGGCATTTACCAACTGGCATTTTTAAAAAAAGAATAAAGTAAAACAAAACTTGCAAACTATAATTTTAGCAGGTTTGTCTCATTATATGCCAAATTCCGGAGGTTATATCATGCATACCATGTGGAAAGGTTCCGTCAGCTTTGGTTTAGTAAACATCCCTATTAAAATGTTTACTGCGACGGAGGATAAAGATATTAAGTTTCGTTATTTACACAAAGAATGCCATACTCCCCTTAAATACAAAAAAGTATGTCCTACTTGCAATAAAGAAGTGTCTGAAGGAGAAATAGTTAAAGGCTATGAATATGAAACCGGGCATTTCATTATTATTGAGGAAAAAGACATTTTGACCTTAAAAGCAGAAGTGGATACTCGCAACATTGAAATCCTCGATTTTGTAAACTTGTCTGAAATTGACCCCATCTATTTTGATAAATCATATTATCTTTCTCCCCAGGAAAACGGCAGTAAAGCTTATACTCTCCTAAGGCAAGCAATGAATGCTACCGGTAAAATTGCCATAGCTAAAATGACAATCCGCAATAAACAAACCCTGGCTGCTCTCAGGGTTTACAAAAATATTCTAGTCCTGGAAACAATTTTTTATCCTGATGAAGTTCGCCCAGTCAGTGAAGTTCCCGGATTACCTGAGAAAGAAATTATCAATGACAAGGAATTGGATATTGCAACCAAACTTATTGATACCCTTACGGCACCTTTCGAACCGGAAAAATATAAGGATGACTACCGGGAAGCTTTAAGGGAATTAATCAACAAAAAAATTGCCGGTCAAGAGATTAAAGTTGCCCCTGAAGCTCCACAACGCAAAGTTATCGACTTGATGGAAGCTCTACAAGCCAGCCTCAAAGAAAGCAAAAAGAAGCAAGAAAATAAAAAGAAACCTACCAAAGCAAAAGCTGCCAGAAAAACAGAAGAAAGCTTAGAAGCTGGAAAAGAGTACAATATCAAATAAGCCTGTTTTCATAAAAAATACATATTATCCGTCTTAATGGTCAAACTCATAACAGTAATAAAGTCGCAAATAATTTTTATAGGAGGTTTAGCAAATGCCGGAAAATATCCTGGAAAAAACCGAAGGGCGGGTAAGTTACCATGATTCTGTGGAACAAATGCTTGTCCGAATCAGGGCAGACGGACTATCCAATGTCTTTGACCGCTACCAGAAACAGGAAAAAATTAGATGCAATTTTTGTTTGCAAGGGTTAAGCTGCCAGCTTTGTACCCAAGGTCCCTGCCGTATAAGTGAAAAAACCGGGCAGGAAGCGGGAGTGTGCGGTATTGGGCCGGACGCCATGGCCATGCGTAATGTTTTGTTAAGAAACGTTATGGGGGCTGGGACTTACAGTCATCACGCCTATGAAGCTTTCCGGACTTTAAGGGCAACCGGCCAAGGAAAAACCCCTTTTAAAATTACTGATGTGGAAAAATTAAAATGGTTTTGCAGTCAAGTAGGTATAAATACCAATCAGGATATTAATCAGATGGCTATCCAGTTAGCGGATTTTCTGGAAGCCGAAATGGCTAAAGACCCGTCTGAGCCCAGTAAAATGGTAGAAGTCTTCGCTCCCAAAAAGAGAAAACAAATATGGAAAGACCTCAATATCTATCCGGGCGGTGTTATCCACGAAGAACAAAACTGCGTAGCCAGCTGCTTAACCAATGTTGACGGCGATTATGTATCCCTGGCCAAAAAAGCGCTGCGCCTGGGGCTGTCAACTATTTATACCGCTCAAATCGGCCTGGAGATGGTTCAAGATATACTTTTTGGCACTCCAGAGCCCCATGAAGTCAATGTAGACTTAGGGATAATGGATCCTAACTATGTGAACATCGTTTTTAACGGTCACCAGCCTTGGGCAGGAGTTGCTACCATTCAAAAAGCCCGTACCCAGGAAGTCCAAAAGAAAGCCCAGGCTGCCGGTGCGAAGGGTTTAAGAGTTGTAGGGTCAATTGAAACCGGCCAAGAACTGTTACAGAGATTTCCTATTGATGATGTCTTTGTAGGTCTCATGGGCAATTGGCTGGCAATCGAACCGTTACTGGCCACCGGTACGGTAGACGTCCTGGCCATGGAAGAAAACTGTTCCCCACCGGCTATAGATATGTACGCCGAAAAATACCAAATTACCTTGGTTTCAGTCAGTACCATCATTAATCTTCCTGGTCTTAAGCATCTAATCCCCTATAACCCTGCCGAATTGGAGGCAATGGCCGAGAAGCTAATCGACTTGGGAATTGAAAACTTTAAGAAAAGAAAAGCTACTGTAAAACCCCAAGTCCCTGCCAAAGTCCAAAAGGCAATTGCCGGATTCTCCACCGAAGCAGTACTCAAAGCTTTGGGAAACAAACTTGATCCATTGGTGGAAGTGATAGCCGCCGGCAAAATAAAAGGCGTCGTAGCTTTAGTCAACTGCGCCAGCCTGAGAAACGGTCCCCATGACTGGAATACAGTCAATATCGCTAAAGAATTAATTAAGAAGGATATTTTAGTGGTCAGCGCAGGCTGCGGTAATCATGCTCTGGAAGTTGCCGGTCTCTGCTCTTTAGAAGCTCAAATGCTGGCCGGTAATGGTTTGAAAGAGGTCTGCCAAGCTTTGGGTATTCCGCCGGTCTTAAGTTTTGGCACCTGTACGGATACAGGGCGGATTTCCATGCTGGTAACCGCTCTGGCTGACCATTTGGATGTGGATATACCCCAATTGCCTATTGCCGTAACCGCTCCGGAATGGATGGAACAAAAAGCTACTATTGACGCCGTCTTTGCTATCGCTTATGGAGCCTATACCCATCTCTCGCCTACGCCTTTTGTCACCGGCGCCCCCAAGCTGGTCAAACTTTTGACCGAAGATATTGAAGGCTTAACCGGCGGCAAAATTGCCTTAGGCGATAATCCTGTCGAAGCCGCCAATGAGATTGAAAAACATATCCTCGCTAAACGCAAAGGTTTAGGGCTTAATTAAAGTTTTTTTTGATCTCCTTTAAAACGCAAAGCTAAGGCGGAATATTTGCTGCATGATAACCTTAGTGCTTGCCATTTAGGTGATAAAACAAGATTCATGATAAGTGAACATTTTTAAACATCTATGTAAAGTAAACTAATATACCAAGTAAACTAAGAAAGCTGTCTAGGTGAACCCTCTACCTTTGAGTTCATCCCGACAGTTTTCTTTAGCTTTGATTAAAACTTTAGTTTTATTCAAAAAGATATAGGGTTGCTGAACAATTACTTAATACTTACTTTAAGAGATTCAAGAAGAGATACAAGGTCCTGTCAACTTTCATTGGAAGGTAGAAGTTCCGGATACTCTACCCGTAAAACCCGCAAAGCGTTAAGGACAGCGATCAAAGCCACTCCTACATCGGCAAAAACTGCTTCCCACATAGTGGCTGCTCCCAATGCTCCGAGGAACAATACTCCGGTTTTAACCCCCAAGGCCAAAATTATATTTTGCCAGACAATAGATCTTGTTTTTTTGGCTATCCGCACAGCGCCAACAATCTTGGAAGGCTCATCAGTCATCAGAACAATATCGGCTGCTTCAATAGCAGCATCTGAACCCAGTCCGCCCATCGCAATGCCAATATCTGCTCTGGCCAGCACCGGCGCATCATTAATACCGTCTCCAATATAGGCAACCTTGGAACCAGCCTTTTGCCGCTTCTCAATTTCTTCCAGGACAACTACTTTTTGATCTGGAAGCAATTCCGCATAAACTTGGTCAAACCCTAACTCCTGCCCTATTCTCTCTCCGGTCTGCTTATGATCACCGGTAAGCATGATAATTTGCTTAATTCCAATTTTTCTTAACCCTTGAAGAGCCTGCGGGGTATCGGAACGTACCCTGTCAGCAATAGCAAGATATCCGGCATACTCTCCTTCTACCGCAACATGAACAATAGTACCGTTTTCCTGTACTTTTTTCAAGGAGATATTTTCACCCTGTAAATAGCTGCTGGAGCCAACTAGAATTGTCTTGCCTTGAAGAACAACTCTTACCCCTCGGCCGGGTATCTCTTGATACTCGCTTATTTTACTCTTATCCGGTTCCCGACCGTAAGCCTTTAAAATGGAAACTGCGATAGGATGGCTGGAATAGCTTTCAGCCAAAGCCGCTGTTTCCAGTAATTCTTCCCTGCTCATTTTTCCGTGGGGGGAAATGCTGGTTACTTCAAAGACCCCTTCAGTTAAAGTTCCGGTCTTGTCAAAAACCATAGTACGGACACTATTTAAGGCTTCCAGATAATTGCTTCCTTTAATGAGAATTCCTTGGCGGGACGCTCCCCCAATCCCCCCAAAGAAACTTAAGGGGATGGAAATAACTAAAGCACATGGGCAGGATACCACCAAGAAAACCAGGGCACGGCGCAACCATTCGTTAAAAGTAGCTTCTGCGATTAATAAGGGCGGGATCACTGCCAGAAGTGTTGCTGCCAGCACTACGGCTGGGGTATAAACCCTGGCAAACTTAGTAATAAAGTTTTCCGTAGGAGCTTTCTGGGAACTGGCATTTTCCACCAAGTCCAAAATTTTGGCCACTGTTGATTGCTCATAGCATTTAGATACCTCTACCTTGAGTACGCCGGTATGATTAATGAATCCTGCCAGAATAGTACTGCCAGCCGCCACTGACCGGGGAACAAACTCACCGGTAAGATTGGAGGTATCCATAACTGAACTTCCCTCCAACACTATACCGTCAAGGGGAACTTTTTCCCCGGGTTTAATTATTATTATTTGGCCGACAGCGACTTCCTCCGGAGAAACCCGCCTTTCCCGCTCTCCCTCCAGCAAATTTGCATAATCTGGCCGGATATTCATTAATTCCTTTATGGATTGCCGGGAATGGTTAACTGCTTTATTCTGAAAGTATTCCCCAATCTGGTAAAACAGCATAACCGCAACCGCTTCCGGCCATTCTCCGATAGCTAAAGCTCCAATGGTGGCAATAAACATCAAAAAATTTTCATCGAAGACCTGACCGCGAACAATATTTCTTAAAGCCTTAAAAATAACTTCACCGCCAATTAGGACATAACTTGCTAGATAAAAAACCAATTCAGCCCAAAAAGACAGGTTAAAAATTAATACAAACAAAAAAATTCCTACACCTACAATTAAAGCAGCTCTTGGCGTTGCTTTTAGTCCGACTTTAAGCTTAAACAATTTACTTTCTTCCTGTATGGGCATCCGGTCACTTTCTCTTTCGTGTTTTTTATCTGGAACAATTTCCAGATTAACAGCCGGCTTGAAGGGGTTATTTTCTGCTTCTTCTACTTTTATTCCAGGTTCTATGTTTGTAACTACAGTAACTACCCTTTTTATAATCTCTTCCAGTCTATCCGGTTCTTCAATTTCCACCGTCATTTTGCCGGTGACAAACTCAAGCTTAGCCCCGGCTATCCCATCTAAACCCTGAAGCTCTCTTTCAATCTTGGCAGCACAATGAGCACAATCAAGCCCCTGAAGAAAATAGATTTTCCGGATAGTATAACCTTGGGTAACTTCTTTTCTCCTTGCCTCCATACCTTTTCTCCTTGTCATGCGTTTTTCTTTTTCTTATTCCAAGACGTGGGTCAGCGCCTGCTTAAAAATTAATTTAACATGCTCATCAGCCAAGGAATAAAACACTACTTTACCTTCTTTCCTATTTTTGACGAGGCGAGATTGCTTTAAGAGCCTTAGCTGGTGGGAAATAGCCGATTGGGTCATATTTAACAGAAAAGCCAAGTCACAGACACACATTTCAGATTCCGACAGAGCCCAAAGGATTTTTATTCTGGTAGTATCGCCAAAAACCTTAAACAGCTCAGCAAGACCAGTTAAAGTATCCTCAGCAGGCATAAATTCTTTAACTTTATTTACGATCTCCTCATGAATAACAGTACAGTCGCATTTGATTTTCTCCAATTCACCCTTTCCCCCCTCAAAAAACCTTAGTCATAATAAAGCATACTTGAATAGTTGAATAGTTGAATACCTATTCATATATTAACCTGCTTTTCACTATCATGTCAATGAATTTATAGGTTCAAAGTCTTTAAAAAATCCAGCTTAATTTTTCGGGTTTCTCTAATAATTTCAGGTCTACGACCATAGATTTTAATTATAGATCTTTTCTAAGTAACTCTCCCGGGAGGATGGTAACGAAAATGAGACTTAGAAAAGTATTGGGGCTAATGGCAATAATTATTATCATTGGCTGTGTATTTGTAATTAATAAATATATATACAAAAAAAATCAACTTGCTTTTAAGATCGAAGACCCCCTCTATGAAGCCGTGATGAAAAGAGATATTTTATCCTTAATGATCTCTTACCCCGAATATATTAAAGACGTTACTCGGGAAGAAAATAACAAAGTCTATGTAATCCTAAACTCCGGTAAAAAGATCCTTTATGATGATAAAAAGATAAAAAACCGCTGGCAAAAAGCAGGAAACCCTGATATTCAGGATATGATGGAACAAATCTATCCCCTTAACGATATTACAGAAATATTGCCAGACAATTATAATCCGGGCTGTGTTCGTATTTACCCTCTCTTAAAAGAAGTGTACGGAGCAAACAAAAGCCAGGTTCAAGCCAACCTGGTTAAAGTTAGTATAGGTTATAGATTTGTGGAATTTAATAAACAAAATAATGCCGCTGTTGCCCTGCAATCCGTAATGAAAGAGCTTTTGCCCCTTGCCCGCCAAAATCATAAAGTATATGCCGCAGCTTTTCCTTGTAATGGCACCTACAATTACCGCTTGATCGGCGGTACTAACAGGCTCAGTTCTCATGCCTTCGGTATAGCCATTGATCTCAACAGCAATAAATATGATTACTGGCGCTGGGCTACCCGGGAAGAAGGCCAAAAGCGATTAAACTCCTACCCTCGGGAAGTAGTGCGCGCTTTCGAAAAATTCGGCTTTGTCTGGGGCGGCAAATGGGGAAACTTTGATATCATGCATTACGAATATCGTCCTGAACTGATCTTTAAAGCCCGTTACTTCTCTGAAAAACCAACCCTTGGCCTACCGTGGTATGACGGCCTTCAAAATAATGAAAAGGCTATGAAATATGTTTGGCTGATTGAAGAACGGTTAGCTTCAGGCTAACCGTTCTTCAATCAGCCAAATTATATTATATTCTTGGTATTTAAGTTCTTACGAAACTGACTTTAAAGTTGGGAATTTATAGTTAGTTAAAATTTTTTAAAATTTTTAAGAATTATTTTGATGAAGTACACTTCTCTTAAAAGTAAAAGCTATGGCCAAAGCTATCACTAGTAAAACACTGGCCACAATATAGGCATTATTATAACTACTTGTAGCGTCAAAAATACTGGCCGCAGTCATAGGGCCGATAATCCCGCCTGCTCCCCACGCTGTAAACATTAAGCCGTAATTGGCCCCATAGTTTTTCATGCCGTATAAATCAGCTACAGTGGCTGAAAATACAGGAAATGCGGCTCCGAAGCAAATTCCGGCAATGCCAACACCGACAATAAGCAAAAGAACAGAATGATAAACGCAAAACAGCAAAATATTCACCGCTTGGACGGCAAAAATTATCCGCATAACATTAAAACGACCAATTTTATCGGATATTATTCCCCCGCTCAGCCTGCCGACACAGTTAAATAAGGCTAAGAAAATTACCAGTAAGTATCCGCCTTCCCAGCCGACTTGAAATTTGGCAATATTAGCGGCGTGACCGAAAATCATTAAACCTGTAGTGGAAGAGAAAGCAAACATCAACCAAAGTTTATAAAAACCTAAAGACTTTAACAAATCCCGCCAATTTAAATCTATATCTTGTGTTTTAATGGGATTATTTGGGGTGTTGCCGTTTTCCATCTGTTGTCTTAGGGAGTCAGGTCTATAGTTTGCGGGAGGATTATTCAGGAATTGAGCCAGAATAACCATTATTACTCCAACTCCAATTCCAATAATTAAAAAAGTTTTCGATATCCCAAAGCGGTTAAGTAAATAATTAGTCAATGGAGAGAAAAATACGGATGATACCGCGACTGCGCCCAGGACAACACCTGAAATTAAACCTTTCTTTTGGGGAGAAAACCATTTAACAGACGGAGGTATGGTAACAACTCCGGAAATTCCAATACCAGCTCCGGTAATAATTCCAAAAGTAATAATCATTACTAAAGGATCTTGAGTTAAACTTGATAAAATTAGGCCACTACCCATTAACGAACCGGATATTGTCGCACATAATCTCGGTCCTTTAATATCTTGCAGCCTACCAAACAGCACCATAGAAAAAACAAAGGTAACCGTTGCCACGGTATACGGTAAAGAGGCCTGTGAGGCTGTCCAGTGAAATTCGGTCATCATTGCTTTGCTGATAATACTCCAGATGTAAAGCAATCCTGCCAAAAAATTAAACAAGGTAGCAGCAACTAAAACCACCCAAGCTTTGTTGCGAATGTTTCCCATCTTTTTCATTTCTCCTTGTCTTTATTATTATTAACTCTTTTAAAAAATTAATTATTGCAATTGTTGCTTTTGTAAATAGCCTTTTTCTCATTCATTATCACTTATTTTGCTAGCAACTTAGAATTATGACGAATTATAATCCTTTGCTTTCAATGTAATCATCAACCAAAATTTGCCTGCCTGTCTAAAGCTCTGTATTGTAGCGACTCAGCAAGATGCTCTACCTTTATTACCTCAGAACCTGCCATATCGGCAATTGTTCTCGCTACCCTCAAGATCCGGTCATAGGCTCTGGCACTATAGAGATTCTTATCGAAAACTTGTTTTAACAAAGATTCGCCGGCACTGTCTAAGATACAAACCTCTTTGGTCTCCCGCCCGGTCATTTCAGCGTTGGTTTTACTGCTTTTAAACCTCCGCCATTGTTTTTGCCTATTTGCAACAACCCTTTCTCTGACTTGCTCTGAATTTTCTACCTTTCTCTCTTCCTTCAGCTCAGCATAACTGAGCCTTGGCACTTCTATCTGGAGGTCAAACCGATCTAAAAGAGGACCGGATATTTTGCTCCGGTAATTGTTAATTTGCAGGGGCGTACAAGTGCACACTCTCCCGAGATCGCCAAAGTATCCGCAGTGGCATGGATTCATCGCGGCAATGACACTTACCCTTGTCGGGTATTCCATACTTCCTCTCAGCCTGGTTATTGTTATTTTCCTATCCTCTAAAGGTTGACGGAGCGCTTCCAAAACCTCCCGGGAAAACTCCGGCAATTCATCCAAAAAAAGAACACCATGGTTAGCTAAGACTAACTCCCCCGGGCGCAGCTTTTGACCTCCGCCAATCATACTGGTCACTGTAGCAGTATGATGAGGACTACGGAATGGTCTTTGAGTCACCAGTCGCCCCTGGGTTTGAAGAAGACCTGCAGAACTGTACAGCTGGGTTACTTCCAAACTTTCTTCAGTTGTTAAGGGGGGCAAAATCCCGGCAAAAGCCCTGGCCAGTAAAGTCTTACCCGAACCGGGTGGGCCCACCATAAGCAAATTATGGCCCCCGGTAGCAGCGATTTCCAAGGCTCGTTTAGCCTGAGTTTGGCCACGAATATCTGCCCAATCCACAATGGGCTTATCATATTCGGAAGATAAATCAGACACTGGTACTACATTAAACTGTTGTTCACCCCGTAATATTTTAACCAGTTCAATAAGCGTAACCGTGCTCTCACTGTGCAACTCGGGTACCAACCTGGCTTCGGCAAGATTGCCCGGAGGAATAACGAAAACAATATTCTCATTGATAAACAAGTCTTGCCTGGTATTAACTTGCTCGGATAATTCCGTTTTGAGCTGGCGCAAGCTAACTGCCATGGTTAGGATACCAGGTATTGGCCTTAAAATCCCTTCCAAAGAAAGTTCACCGGCAAAAACATAAGAGGCAGCAAAGGCCGGGTCGATTTCCCCCATAGCAGCTAAAATTCCGACGGCAATAGGCAAATCAAGACTCGAGCCTTCCTTCCGCAAGTCAGCCGGGGCTAAATTAACCGTAATCCTCTGCAAAGGAAACTGAAAGCCTGAGTTTTTGAGAGCCGACCTTACCCGGTCTTTAGCCTCCTTAACAGCTACAGCAGGCAGCCCCACAATATCAAAGGCGGGAAGTCCGCTGCAAATATCAACCTCAACCCTAACCAAGTGGGCCGATAATCCTTCTACCGACATCCCGCACACCGAAGCAAACATTCTCTCACCTCAGGTAAATAATTCTACCTTTTAGACAAAAACTCCTTTTAATCCAAATAATTATTACAAGAATTATCACAAAGAATCTTCAGAAAACATATTTCTCTCTCAATACCCATCAGAAGATATTTTTTATCCAATTAATCACCGGCTGCCGGGAAATAACATTAATGGCTACGACGTCAAACCTGAGTGGCGGCCATTCTTTGAATCCCCTTTCCAGAAGATAATAAGCCGCGAGGGTCTTTAATTTTTGAGCTTTTTTACCGCTAATACTTTCTTCAGCCGTTCCTCTCTTCGCCGAAGTCCTTGTTCTTACTTCCACAAAAACAAGGTATTCGCCGTCTCTGGCCACAATATCCAACTCGCCTTTCGGACAGCGGTAGTTTTGCTGGATGATCCGCAGACCGGCTTCCTGCAAATAAGCCACTGCAAGGCTTTCCCCCATCTGGCCTAATTCTTTTTTCTTTAAACTATGAACTGGGCGCTTATTTAGCGTAAAATCCATTTAACGTTTACCTTTTCCATACTATTAATATCATTGAATATCTAATGTCATATTATTATTTATTATAATTTATTATATAGGAGATTGGTATTTCTCCGCTCAGTAACTAAAGACCTTCAACTTGGCATAACTCAATACTAAACAAAATTCATTAAAGTTCTGAGCTTGGGAACTTAACAAAAAAGTTGTTCCCTCGGCAGTGGATTCAACTTCAATCCTGGCCTTATGCCTTTGCGCTATACTAAAACAAATAGCTAAACCTAACCCGGTACCATTTTCTTTAGTAGTAACAAAAGGCATCCCCAGCTTGTTAATTATCTGGGGAGCAATCCCTTGCCCTTGATCCTGAATGGCCATAATTATTTCGTTATTCTGGGAATAAGTCTTAATCCTGAGGCATCCTCTTTTAGGCATAGCTTCTAAACCATTGCGCACCAAGTTTAAAATTAATTGATACATTTCCTTTTTATCAACTAAAACTTTGGGTATCTCCCCTAATTCCAGTTCAATAGTTTGGTCATTGTGAATAGCATCGGCTAAAATTAGGGGGTAGATGGCCTCAATCAGTAAATTAAGATTATACTCCTGCAAATCAATCATCTTATCTTTAGCCAGAGAAAGATACTCTCCTATAATGGAATTGGCTCTGTCAATCTCTTCAATCATTAGTTCAAAGTAGTGGGCATAGGGCAAACATTCTGGCTTGACTTGCAGAATTTGCAGAAAACCTCTTACCGTAGCCATTGGATTTCTAATCTCATGGCCAAAACCGGCTGCCATTTCCCCAATCAGGTTCAGCCTCTCCAGGCGAGCCATTTCTTTTTTCATTTGTTCGGCTTCGGTAACATCTTTGGCGATTACCACCACCCCCAACAGATTACCTTCGTTATCAAAGGCTGGAAAAGACTTTATTTGCCAGCTTTTACCGTCCGGTGTGGTCATTATCTTCTGATCCGGCATCCCGGTTTTTAAAGTTGTTATCCCGGGGCACCCGGGGCAAGGAGTGTTTGCTCTCTGCCATAATTCATAACAAGAACGACCTACCAATTTCCCCGCTTTAAGTCCCAGATTTCCGGCTGCCGCGGAATTAGCCCACTTGATTTTCATATTAAGATCATGAAAGACAACGAGCTCCGAAATTGAACTAAGAATCAAGTCTTTTTCTTTTTCAGCTTCCTTCAGAGCATCAATCATGTATTGGCGTTCGGTAATATTACGGGCTATACCTTGAAAGCCAACCGGCAGACCATTTTGGTAAATCAATCTGATACTAACTTCTATCCAGACTTTTTTTCCCTGTTTGGTCAGGGTCAAGACCGGATATGGGCTGATTTCAGTTGTGCTACCGGAAAGCTTGGCGTCTAATTTGTCCCGACATAGTTGCCAGAAATCGGGATGAATAATCTGGTAGAGTTTCAGCTGACTGATTTCCTCGGCAGTATAGCCATAAGTTTTGAGCGTCGCTTTATTGCAGGATAAAAGTTTCCATTTCAAGTCGGAGATAAAGATAATGTCATAAGCGTTTTCAAATAAATCTTTATACTTTTCTTCACTTTCTTTAATCGCTTTAAGCGCTCTCTTGTTCTCTTCCACATAAGTAATTTTCTGCATAGCTATCTCCACTTGTTGCAACGCTGAATTAATAAATTCGGCTTCCAGAGGGGAAAAGCGCCGGGGCCGATTAAACTGGCTTAAAACCAGCGCATAATAACACCCGCTATTAAAAGCAAAAGGATACCAAAAGAAACTCTGAATCTTTAAGTTATGGTGAATATGTTTTGCCATTTGTGCATTAATACTCTCCAGGCGATTATCATCCAAATGGCTTTCCAGTTTTGTTTTATTTTTGACAAAAAATCTTACGGCTGCTTCGTTACAATTCAAAAAATGGGAAGGAATTAACACTAGATTTTTCTTTTCTTCGGTGTATTGGCATTTCATTATTAATTTGTTTTGCTTGAGATTAATTTCAAAAACTATGCCGAGATCTGCCACAAGAGTTTCGACAATAATGCGAGTCATAGAATCTAGAATAATACCAGTCTGATCATTCCTGATTGTGACCTCAGCCAGTTTGGTTAAAGCTTGAGCAAATCTAAGCTGTTCTTCCAACTCTACTTTTTGCCGGTTTAGGATTGATTCAACGGCCTTGCGTTCGGAAATATCCCGAACAACAGTTAAAACAGACTTTTTTCCGTTAAAATCTATGGAAACACTTTTGGTTTCACCGACCAGTGTCGAACCATAGGGGAAAACGAGAATTTCTTCGTTCAAAGGGACAGCTTCAGGGCTTTCCAATGCTTGATTAATTCTTTCCCTTACTACATCCTTGTACTGAGGATGGACAAAATCCATTATTTCCCGGTTAAGATAATTCTGGGGTTCGCCCGTACCAAAAAATTTGGCGCCGGCTTGATTCAAATATTTAATTTTTCCTTCGCTATGTACCAGAATAATGTCCGGAGAAAGCTCCGCCAGCTTACGATACCTGTCTTCACTTGTTTTAAGCTCTTGCTGAAGCTTAATTCGCTCTGAGACATCTCTTTGCAGACTAGCCCAAGCAATTGTCCCACCACGGGGTTCATAAACAGGAAAAACCTCAAACTCTCCCCAATAGATCGTTCCATCCTTCCGGCGCTGTTTCAAAATTCCCTTCCAGATCTCATTCCGCCTAATAGTCTCCAAAATCTCAAGTTGGATGGCTGCGGCGTTTTCCTCAGCATTGAGAATTTCAGGTGATTTTCCGATTAACTCCGGTCTGCTGTACCCAGAAATAATTTCAATGTCTTTATTGACATACATAATCTTACCCTGAAGATCAGTGATTATTACCCCAGCCGGCAAACTATTAAATACGGACAGCAGAGGAATCATGGTCTTTTTATCTCCTTTGCAAATTATAATTAGCAAGAGATTATATGGAAAAGCGAGTTTTATATAGTTCTCTGTTGTAAAGAAAATATCCTTGGTAAATATTGTCATAATTAGTCAGAAAGGATAAAACTTATCGTCAAATTTTTCCTTCTGACTTACATGAATTATCCTGCACTTCCATATCTGTTATTTCCAGATAGCTAACAAAAAAAAAGACTGACTTAAAGAAACCAGCCTTTTATTTTAAAAGTTTAATTATTCAGCTTGAAAGTATATTTAACCAAGTTCCCCGGAAGCGGTCGCCTTCTCCTTAAGAGGGGAAAAACTTCGCCTATGCAAGGGACAAGGGCCAAATTTTTTGAGGGCTTCAAGGTGAAGTCTTGTTGGATAACCTTTATGTAAATCAAAACTATACTCGGGATAAAGCTTATGCATTTTACACATAAATTCATCTCTTGTTACTTTAGCCAGGATTGAAGCGGCAGCTATACTGGCACTAAGCGCATCCCCGTCAATAACGGCTTTTTGAGGGATACTAATAGCCAATTCATCCCGGCCGTCGATTAGAACATAATCAGGGCTTAAAGTTAGCTTAGCCAAGGCTCTTTTCATAGCAAGTTTAGTAGCCTGCAAAATATTGAGCTGATCGATCTCTTCAGGTGAAGCCGAGCCTATGGAATAAGCTAAAGCCTGTTCTTTGATCTTGGAAAAAAGTTCTTCTCTTTTCTTTTGTGTGAGCTTTTTGGAATCATTTAAGCCAGGAAGGTCAATTTTCCTTGGCAGAATACAAGCAGCAGCAACTACCGGGCCAGCCAAAGGTCCCCTGCCGGCTTCATCAACCCCGGCGATCAAATTGTAACCTTCTTGGTAGAGCATACTTTCGATTTGCAACAAATTACTTATTCTCGTGGACTCATCCACTGGATTACAACTCCCTTTCCGGACTTCCTCCTCTTATTTCTAATCCATTGTTACTTTGGCTATTTTCCCATTGCGAAATTCACGCAAAAAAATCTGCGCAGCTTTTAGAGTATCAATCCGGCCACCACTAAGAAGACAACCTCTTTTTTGGCCAATATTTTCCAGGTTCAATTCACCGCCTGCCAGCCCATAATGAACTTGGAGTTCTTGTGGGTAATTCAAATTTAGCCATCCTAACAGCCAATTGGCAAGTTCTTCTTGATCAAAGACCTCATCGCGAATGGCTCCGGTTGCCGCTAATTTGCGACCGACTTCAGGGTCGTCGAATTTAGGCCACAACAACCCCGGGGTATCTAACAGTTCTACCTTGGAATGGATGCGAATCCACTGATTGCCCTTGGTCACACCCGGTTTGTTACCAGTTTTGGCCTGAGCTCCTCCGGTTAATTGATTAATAAGGGATGATTTGCCGATATTCGGAATACCCACCACCATTGCTCTTAGCGGCCTTCCGCCGACTCCCTTTAGAGCTAAGCGCTCCACTTTTGGGGCCATAATTTTTTCCAGCAAAGGAACAATTCTGTTAATCCCGGCTCTGGTCTGAGCACTGACGGCTATAACCGGGCTTTCCGTTCCTAAACGAAGGAGCCATTGTTCAGTTTTGGCGCTGTCTGCCAAATCAGCTTTATTCAACACTAACAGCTTGGGCTTTTTCCCCAATAAGCTCTGCAAAAGAGGATTACGGCTGCTTAAGGGCAGACGAGCGTCTCCTAATTCCAACACAACGTCAACCCAACGCAGTTGCTCTTCGAGTTTTCTTTTTGCCTTGGTCATATGACCGGGAAACCATTGTATATTCATCATAGACCCCTAAATTAGCGTTAAATGTTTTTTCAATTGAACCGGCACTTAATATTTGGCAATTAAGGATTTACCATAATATGTACATGTACCTCAACAGTTTAAAAAAGGAGCTGAATTTCTCCAGCTCCTTTTTGTATTTTTCTGCTTAGCGGCGTTCCCGAATACGGGCTGCCTTTCCATAAAGATCGCGAATGTAATAAAGTTTTGCTCTGCGAACTATACCTTTACGTACAACTTCAATCTTTTCTATACGTGGAGAATGAAGGGGAAAAGTTCTTTCCACACCAACACCGTTAGAAACTCGGCGTACGGTAAATGTTTCCCTTAATCCATCACCTTTTCTTCTAATTACCAAGCCCTCAAAAACCTGGATACGTTCCCGGGATCCTTCCACAATTTTGACATGGACTTTGACTGTATCCCCGGGACGGAATGAAGGAATATCAGTTCTTAATTGCTGTTCTTCGACCATGCGAATATAATCCATTATTTATTCCCCCCTTCCTTGCCTAGATGTTCGTTAACTTCTTCTAGGATTCTGAACTCCTGTAAGCCAGAGGACCATCCGTTTTACACACTGTACTATATTACCATAGACCTAAAAAATTCGCAACACTGCAGAATAAAAAACAGAACTCACTTTAAGTATTTACTGCCCTCTTAAACGATCCAAAATTATGGCTGCAGCCGAACGGACAGAAAGATGATTATATTCCCCCGGCCCATAAATTGGTTTCAGGATATAGTCTGCTTTTTCCACATCTTCTTTTAAAAGCCCCCACCCGGTACCAAAAAGGAGCACATAAACATCCTCTTCACTATTTAGTTTTTCACGGAGCTCACGATATTCAATAGTATTAGGATATAGTCTGGCATCTGTAGCCACGGAGTATACTTTCTTCCCGAGCTGTTCATTTTTGATGTCAGCCAAGGCTTCTTGCCAGGTGGCTACCAGTCGTACCCTTTCGAAAGCCTCATAACGGTCAGGATTATATTCTGCCCCGTACCCTTCCAGCCAAAAACTCATAATCCGGCGGGCCAAATCCCGTTGAGCAGGTGCCGGATGGATAACATAGTAAGCCTTTACCCCAAATGTTGCCGAACTTCGAGCTATATCATGCAGATCTAAATTAGTAATCGAAGTAGCAATTGTCTCCATATGTTTATTATAGACAGGCGCATGTATTAATGCCACGTACAGTTCACCCATAAGGCACCCCCACAATAAGTATTATTCTCCTTGAGAATCCGGCTTAGCCTGATCAGAAGCTTTAGTTCTGCGTTTAAGTTTTGGCCGGGGCCGAAAGCGCTCCCATTTGGCCCGATGCCTTGCGAGTTCAGGATACTCTTGAGCCAATTCTTCTAAAAGCTCGTAGTCACTGGCCATAAATTCAGCTTTAGCAAATAAATCCGGGCGCCGCAGAAAGGTCCGGCGCAAAGATTCTTTTCGCCGCCAAGCTTCAATTTTAGCATGATGCCCGGAAAGAAGGATTTCCGGTACCTTCATCCCCATAAACTCCGGGGGCCGAGTATACTGCGGATATTCCAATAGCCCCTGACTGTAGGAATCATGTTCAAAAGATGACTCTTTCCCCAAAACCCCGGGTATTAACCTGGCTACTGAATCAATAATGACCATCGCGGCCAGTTCTCCACCCGTCAACACATAATTGCCAATAGATAGTTCCTCATCCGCCCAAGACCTGATCCGCTCGTCAAACCCTTCATAATGGCCGCAGAGAAAAATCAATTCATCGAAAGCGGTTAGCCGCATTGCTGTTTCTTGATCATAGATTTTCCCCTGAGGAGATAACAAGATTATTCTTTGCTTGCAATTAGTTTTGCGGATATCCTGAAGAGCAAAATAAATCGGTTCCGGTTTTAAAACCATCCCACTTCCGCCGCCATAGGGGATATCGTCAACATTTTTGTGTTTACTTGCGGCATAATCCCGAAAATTGACTAGGCTAATTTCAATTAGGCCGGCTTCTTGAGCCCGCTTTAAAATACTCTCCTTGAGCGGAGCAAACATTTCGGGAAAGATTGTCAGTACAGTAAACTTCATTCTTTAACCCTCGTCCCCAAGCTTAAAATCAGAAGTCCCGGCTTAATCGTCCAAGAGCCCCGGAGGCAAGATAACATCCATTCTTTTGGCCTCAACATCAACTTTTTTGACCACTGATTTTAAAGCCGGAATACAAAACTGGCCTTTTTCACCTTGGACAATATAAATATCATTAGCACCAGTCTCTTGGACCCTGAGTAAAGTACCTAAAAAAGCATCATTTTCATAGACCTTCATGCCTTCTAATTCAAAATAATACCAACGATCTTTGAGGGGAGGAACTTCCGAGCGGTCCACCCTCACCTGAAATCCCCGGTATTTTTCAGCATCCTCGGGAGTATCCAAACCTTTAAGCTTTAAATAAACCATACCTTTGGGATCGATCCGGGCACTCTCCACTTCATAGCAAACCGTGCTTTTCCCCTGGGTTAGAAATACTTTTTGGAGCTTTTGAAAGCGGGTCGGGTTGTCTGTTAAAGGATAAACCTTAATTTCACCCTTAATTCCCTGCGGTTTCAGGATTTCGCCTACTACAACAGTTTCCATCGGTAACGTCCTTTCTGTCTTAGCCATAATACCAATACTCAGCTTGGCCCCAAAACACCGCAAAAAAATTTCTTTATCTTCAACTGGATCTGATAATATTATTTCCTCATAAATGGGTAAAAGTCAAAAAGGGCTGCAAGCCCTTTTTAAATTTACTGGTCAATATCAACAATAACCCTGCGGCCATCTTTCACAGCGGCAGCCTTAACTATGGTTCGAATCGCATTAGCAATTTTGCCTTGTTTGCCGATAACCTTCCCCATGTCCTCAGGAGCAACCGTTAGTTGGAGATGAACAGTCCTCTCAGTAGTGTTTTGTGCGACGATAACCTGATCCGGATTATCGACCAAAGCTTTAGCCAACACTTCTACAACTTCCTTCACAGGAGTCACCCCCATGTTTACTTGGATTTATGAAATTTTTCCATAATCCCGGCTTGACTGAGTAGGGATCTGGCTGTTTCTGAAGGCTGAGCTCCTTTATGCAACCATTCCAAGGCTTTAATCTCATTAATTTTAATCTCATGAGGATTTTTCGTGGGGTCGTAATAGCCAATTTCTTCAATAGCTTTTCCGTCACGGCGGGAAGCTGAATCACAGACTACCAGACGGTAAAAAGGATTCTTTTTGGCACCCATACGACGCAGACGAATTGATGTTGCCATGTATTTCACCTCCTTAGCAAGGTCTAACAATGTTAGTCAAATAGAACAAAAGCTATGCATTAAAAAGGAAAAGGGAACTTCAAAAATGGTTTTTTACCCTGTCCGCCTTTTTTGCCTTTCTTGCCCTTCTTAGAGCTCTTACCGGTAGCTTTGGGCATTCCTTTACCCCCGCCCATTCCGGGAAGAGCGGAAAGCTGTTTCAGCATTTTTTTAGTTTGCTCGTACTGTTTGAGAAGCTTGCCAACATCTTGAATAGTTGTGCCGCTACCCTTGGCAATCCTCTTTTTCCGGGAGTCTTTAATCAGCTCCGGTTTCCTTCTTTCTTCCGGAGTCATGGAACAAATAATTGCTTCTATTTTCGTAAATTCTTTTTCATCTATTTGCACATCTTTGAGTTGTTTTCCCATCCCAGGAATCATTTCTAGAATGGAAGAAAGAGGTCCCATCTTGCGAAGCTGTTTTATTTGATCCAAAAAGTCTTCCAGGTTCAGTTCCTGCTTGCGGATCTTTTCTTCCATTTCCCTGGCTTTTTTTTCATCAGAATTTTGTTGGGCTTTTTCTATTAGGGTCAGGACATCACCCATCCCTAAAATCCTAGAAGCCATTCTATCGGGATGAAATACTTCCAAAGTATCTATTTTTTCGCCCATCCCGGCAAATTTAATGGGACAACCGGTAACAGCCTTAACTGAAAGGGCGGCACCGCCTCGGGTATCACCGTCAAGCTTGGCAAGGATAACACCGCTTAGCCCCAATTGATTATTAAAAGCTTCAGCCACATTTACGGCATCCTGACCGGTCATGGCGTCAACTACCAGCAGGATTTCCTGGGGGTTAACCTTTTCCTTGATCTTTGTTAACTCCTCCATCAGTTCGGCATTAATATGCAAACGGCCGGCGGTATCGATAATTAGAACATCATTGCCGTTTTTCTTAGCCCACTCCAGGCTATCTTCGGCTATTTTTACCGGAGAAATTTGCCCCTCAGAAAAGACAGGAACTTTAATTTGTTCTCCTAAAACTTCCAGCTGCTTAATAGCTGCCGGGCGGTAAATATCACAGGCCACAAGCAGCGGACGTTTTCCTTGTTTTTTGAGCAAATTGGCCAGTTTGGCTCCCTGGGTGGTCTTACCGGCACCCTGCAATCCAACCAGCATTATAACAGTAGGCGGTTTAGGGGCGATTTGAATTTTGCTTTCAGAGCCTCCCATTAAATTAATCATTTCTTCATAAACTATTTTAATGACCTGTTGACCGGGAGTAAGAGACTCCAGTACTTCCTGACCTACAGCCCTTTCCTTAATACGAGCTATAAAATCCTTAACAACCTTAAAGCTAACATCTGCCTCCAACAGGGCTACCCGAACCTCACGCATGGCTTCATTAACGTCAGCTTCGGTTAATTTGCCTTTACCTCTCAGCCGTTTAAAAGTAGCCTGAAGTTTTTCACTTAAGCCTTCGAACATTGCCATGCTTGTTCCTTCTTTCCATTAAAAAATCATTCTTTAAGGAATCTTTCTTTTAGAAATCGCAAACCATTTCACTATATTTTTTCGTAGCTTACATCAACCTGGAAGCTAGAGTCTAAAGTTTCAAAGCCGCTTTATTGCATATCCGAATCTTCCAAGGTATCAACAATTATTTCTTTAATACGGGCTGTGATTTCTTGCTGGCGCTGCCAGGCAGCCTCAGTGGCAAAATCATTCTTCGTGATACTATCAAGCAAAGCCTCAATCCGCGTCAGTTTGTCCCGTTCCTTCAGGAAGCGTTTGACAAGGCCTAATTTTTGTTCATAACCTTCTAAAATCCGCTCCGTTCGTTTCAATAAATCATAAACTGCCTGACGGCTGATCCCTTCCTGTTCGGCAATTTCAGAGAGAGAATAATCCTCTTGGTAATATAAATCCCAGATTTTCGCCTGTTTAGCCGTTAGTAAAGGCCCATAAAAGTCAAACAACAATGCCGTTTCGGCAATCTGTTTCATCTCTATTTCCCGGCCTCACTGTAAAGTATTTTTGCTTTACGCCTTGTTATTTTAAACTGAAAAACCCAGTTTGTCAAGAACTAAGCTAATCATATTTTGGCTTCTGCTTTTGCCAATAAACTATGGCGACTTACCTCGGCGGCAAATATTCTTTAGACTTCCAGAGCAATTCTTTTCGCCCGTTTTTCTACTTCAGCGCAAATTTGTTCTTCGTCAAGGGTCGTAAGGTGATAATTTTCCATTAAAATTTTGCCGTCCACCATGACAGTCCTGACGTCACTGCCCCGGGCGCAATAAACTAAATGAGAAGGTATTGAAAACCTTGGATAGAAGTGCGCTTGTTTAAAATTCAGAGATATTAAATCAGCCTTATATCCCGGAGCCAACTTGCCAATGTCTTTAAAACCTGTAATCTTGGCACCGCCGTTAGTGGCAAGTTCAAGTACTTCATAGGCTGGAAGATCCTCCGGGGAGCCTACCAATTTTTGCTGCAAGGAAGCACTGCGCATCTCACCAAACATATCCAAGTCATTATTGCTGCATGCTCCATCCGTTCCGAGACCAACCGGAATGCCCATTTTAAGCATTTTAACAATTGGTGCCGTCCCGCTGTTTAGTTTCATATTGCTTTCCGCATTATGGGCTACACCAACTTCATATTTTTTATAAATAGCCAATTCTTCATCATCCAGGTAAACTGAGTGGGCAGCGATAATCCGACCGCCAAAAAGACCCTGTTCTTCCAACCATCTTACAGGGGTAGTACCATACCGTTCGCGAATTGTCGCCAACTCGGCTTTAGTCTCGGCGACATGGATATGAATACCCGCTTGCAGCTTGTCAGCCTCTTGTTTAACAGTTTGCAGGAATTCACCGGGGCAAGTATAAGGAGCATGAGGGCCAAACATAATCTGCAAACGGCCTTCTCCCGCTCCCTGGTAATTGTTAAAGAGATCAATGTTCTCCTGCAAAGCTTTCTCGGCAGCTTGAAGGTCAAACCCGACCATCCCCCGAGAAAGAACCGCTCTTGTACCCGCTTCCAGCACTGCTTGAGCTGTTTCGTCTTCATACATGTACATGTCGACCATAGTAGTAGTGCCGGAGCGAATCATCTCACAGAGAGCCAAAAGGCTGCCCCAATACATATCTTCCGGGGTCATACGGGCTTCAAAAGGCCAGACCTTTTTTTCCAGCCAAGGCATAAGGGGCATATCGTCAGCATAACCGCGGAGCAAAGTCATCGCCGCATGTGTATGGGTGTTAATCAGTCCGGGCATAACCACGTCATTTTGCAAGTCCAATACTCTATCCGGTTTAAAGTCCACCGGGTGGGATCCCCTTTCCCCAACCCAGACGATCCGGTCTCCCTCGATAGCAATTTCCCCCTGTTCAAAAAAGTCCTCCGGTCCGGTCATAGGTAAGATCATCGCTTTAATTAAGTATTTAGTCATGTTTAGCCCTTCTTTCTTGGAGAGTTTTATTTGAGAAATATTTCTTTTTAAGAATCTCTTTCCAGAATATAAATTCGATCTTCAAGTAAAATAATTGCCTGGTATTTTGCCTGTATTTCACCTGGTATTTCGCCTAGTTTTTTCAACTAGTCTTTTTAAAAAACTCGGCTCAGAGGACTTAACCGGGAGACTCCTGAGCCGAATAATTTTATAAATTACTTTTTGATCTTCTAAAAAGAAAATTTATTTTACTAACATCCTTACTAAATTCACGGAATATGGGGGGGAGATAATCCCTTTCTCGGTAATTATCCCGGCAATATATTTAGCAGGAGTGATATCAAAAGCCGGGTTATAAACCTGGACTTCATCGGGCACAACTTTTACGCCCATGAACATTCTTACTTCCTTGCCGTCCCGTTCTTCAACCGGTATATCCTCGCCCCCGGCAATTTTTAAATCAATTGTCGAAGTCGGAGCAGCTACATAGAAAGGTATCTCATGGGCCGCGGCCAAAACGGCTAAGGAATAAGTTCCGATCTTGTTGGCGGTATCCCCATTGGCGGCAATCCTGTCGGCCCCGACAATAACCATATCAATTTTACCTTGCTGCATCAGATATCCGGCCATGCTGTCGGTGATTAAAGTATGGGGGATCCCCTCCTGCAAAAGTTCCCAGGTTGTAAGGCGCGCTCCCTGCAGGAATGGCCTGGTCTCACCCACATAAACATGTATTTTTTTGCCTGCTTCGTGAGCCGCCCGGATAATTCCCAGTGCTGTCCCATATTCTACCGTAGCTAAAGTACCGGTATTGCAATGGGTCAAAATCCTGGCATTCTCAGGAACGAGCTCATTGCCGAATTTCCCAATCAGCTTATTCATTCGCCGGTCATCCTCAGCAATTTGCTCCGCTTCCGCCACCAGAGCTTCCCGAATCTGGACAAGATCTTGCTTTTGCAGCTCTCGATATTTATCTTCCATTTTCCTTAAAGCCCAAAAAAGATTAACTGCTGTCGGGCGAGTAGCAGCCAGCACAGTCCGTACTTTGTCCATATGTTCTGTTAAGCCTTCCACTTCGCCTTCATAATTTAAGGCTCCCAGGGCAAAACCGTAAGCAGCTGCCGCTCCTATAGCCGGGGCGCCGCGAATTTCCATATTCTTAATAGCTTCCGCAACCTCCGTATAAGTGTAGGCTGCACGGTATTGTTCCTCAAAAGGGAGCCTAGTCTGATTAAGTATAAGTAGATGATCACCTTGCCATGCAAGCGCTTTCACTTTATTTCCGCCTTTCTAAAACATACCTGCTTCCTTATTCCCGGTTGAGCAGTAACAACCTTGATCTTCTATGTCATTATCGATAATTGCTTCGATTAATTGAGCAACAGTTTCTCCCAACATGTTCATAGTAGCTATTACTTCACTGTGTGTCAACGGTTTCTGGGTAATTCCGGCAGCTTCATTGGTTACCAAAGCCAGAGTGGCATAGCACATTCCTAATTCTCTGGCCAGGACAACTTCCGGCACACCGGTCATTCCAACTACCTGACCGCCTAGGGTTTTATACATCCGGATTTCGGCAGGAGTCTCAAAACGCGGCCCTTCAGTGCAAACATAAACCCCACCGTTTTTAACGGTTAAACCTAAGTTTTCTGCACATTGCACAATTCTCTGTCTTAAGATTGGGCAATAAGGTTCGGAAACATCAACATGCAGAACCCCCTGCTCTCCTCCCTCAAAGAAGGTCTGGGGACGGGATTTAGTAAAATCAAGAAACTGATCAACAAGGACAATATCTCCAATGTGAAAATCCGCTGAAATTGAACCTACTGCTCCGGTAGCCAAAATCTTTTTTACACCCATTTTTTTTAAAGCCCAAATATTGCCTCGATAATTAATTAAGTGCGGTGGAACACTGTGCCCTTCTCCATGCCTTTTTAGAAAAACAAGGCTCTTTTCTCCTAACATGCCCGTTTCTAGTGAAATTAAACCGTAAGGAGTATCTACTCTAAGGGAAGAACTGTGCTTTAAAGGCAGCTTTTCCACTCCGGTCCCACCTATTAATGCCCACTCCATACTTATCCCTCCTCCGCAAGGGAAAATAAAGCCTTGGCAAATTCACGAGGCTCAAAGGGTTTTAAATCTTCAATCCCTTCACCGATACCTATTAGTTTTACAGGCACTTTGGCTTCACTCTGAATACCCAGAATTACGCCTCCCTTGGCTGTACCATCAAGTTTGGTAAGAATAATTCCGGTAACATCCGCTGCCTCTTGAAAAATTTTAACTTGTTGCAGCGCATTTTGGCCAGTGGTGGCATCTAAAACCAGCAAAACTTCATGTGGTGCTCCGGGGATTTCTCGTTCAATCACTCTTTTGATTTTGCTTAACTCATTCATGAGATTGACCTTATTGTGTAACCTTCCGGCGGTATCTATTAATAAAACATCAATATGGCGGGATTTCGCAGCCCGCAAAGCATCGAAAACTACAGCGGCCGGGTCGGCTCCTTCCCCTTGCTTGATTACTTCAGCCCCGGCTCTTGCTCCCCAAACCTCAAGCTGTTCAATCGCTGCCGCCCGGAAAGTGTCTCCTGCCGCCAGCAGAACTTTTTTACCCTGAGCCCGGAGATTGCTGGCAAGTTTACCGATAGTGGTTGTTTTCCCCACGCCATTAACACCGACCACCAAAAAGACGGTAGGACCGGCAGGAGCAAATTGCAAGGCTCGTTCTTCCCCCAACATAGCAGTAATTTGTTCTTTTAATACTTCTTGCAAAACGGCCGGTTCCGAAATTTTTCGTTCATTGGCTGTTTTGCGGAGCGTTTCCACCAGTTCCAGAGCTGTATTAACACCAACATCAGCCTGGATTAATACTTCTTCTAATTCTTCATACAAATCCTCATCGATTTTTTTTGCACCGCTAAAAATCTCTCCAACTTTATCCACAAAACCCTGGCGAGTTTTCGTTAATCTCTCTTTCAGCTTACTGAACAATCCGGCCACTTACTTTTCTCTCCTTTAGGTCTAAACTTAATAACCATTATTTTTTAATGGTCATTGTCTTATTGGGATTATAGGATTAACTGTAAAATAAATTCTGAACATTCCTATAGGCTAGTGAAATTTTACCATATTTCACCTTGCTGCACAAATTTTGCTCCAGACTCCTTAAAGACGGCTTAAGAAGAAATGTTTCTTTTTTCCCTTTTACCTTTTAACTAACTCTTTGTTCCAATTCTACCGTTAAAAGCTTTGACACTCCGGATTCTTCCATAGTAATCCCATATAACCTATCCGCGGATTCCATCGTCCCCCGGCGATGAGAGATAAGAATAAACTGGGTATGGTCGGACAGGGTCTGGAGGTAATGGACAAAACGTTTAACATTGGCTTCATCCAACGACGCTTCTATTTCATCCAGTAAACAAAAAGGGCTTGGTTTTACTTTTAGAAAAGCAAAAAGCAAAGCAATAGCGGTAAAGGAACGTTCTCCGCCGGATAATAGCGACAAAAGCTGGGGCTTTTTGCCTGGAGGCTGGGCAATAATATTAACCCCTGTTTCCAGCAGGTTTTCCGGGTCATCTAGTTGGAGTTCCGCATAGCCCCCATTAAACAGTTGACTGAAAACCTCTTTAAAAGCCTCATTGACGGCTTTAAAACCAATCTGGAAACGTTCAATCATATTTTTATCAAGTTCGGCAATTAGCTCACGTAAAGAATTACCTGCTTCTACCAAGTCTTTTTTCTGGGTAGTAAGGAATTCATAACGCTTTAGTGTTTCCGGGTATTCTTCCAAAGCCGTATAGTTAACCGGCCCCAGTTCCTCAATTTGTTTTTTGAGGTTTAATATTTTCTCCTGTAAAAACTCTTTTTTCTCAGTAGTTTGATAATGAAAAGCTTCTTCCCAGCTTAGACCGTATTCCTCCTGAAGTCTGCGAGTGTTTGTTTCCAATTCTGTTTGCCAGCGGGTAATTCGCAGTTCAGCCTGGTGAAGTTGCTGTTCCAATTCCTTAGCCCGTCGATTTTTACGTTGAATTTCTTCTTCTTTACGAATAACAGCTGTTGCCAAGGCTTCTCTTTCCTGCCGTAATTCCATTAGCTTTAACTTTCGTTCATTTAATTGTTCGGCTGCGGTCTGGATCTTATCTCCGGTCTCAGCCTGAGAACGAGCTAATTCTTTTTCTAATTGCTGAATATTATCCAATTCGGCTTTCTTTTCTTCCACAAGCTTAGTGCTTGCCTCAAAGCGCTCGTTCTCCTCAGCAATAAGTTGTTTGACCTGTTTAAGCTGCTGTTCCCAGGTGGCAGCCTCAATTTTGGCACTGGTTATTTGTTCAGATATCTTTTCGATTTCCTTATTGTTCTTTTGAATCAAATCCCCAACTTTTTTTTGTTCATCTTTTAAGTCATTAATTTTTTGTTCGATATTTTCAAGGTTGGCATAAGCAGCCTCTTCCCGGATACAGAGTTCGGCAAACTGGGTTTTTATTGCTTGAAGTTCATAGGTAAGGGCCAAAAGCGCTTCGGTCAAGCTGTTATAGCGTTCTTCGTGATGTATTTTTTCTACAGCCAAAATTCCTTTCGCTTCACTAAATTCTTTTAAGGTCTTTTCCAGTCTCTCTTTCTCAAGATAAAGATTCTCAATTTGTTTCTTTTTCTCTAAAACAGCTTTACCTATGACCTCCAGCTCCGAACTTAATACCTTAACACTCTCCTTTAATTCCTCAATCTCTCGAGCCCGGCTTAAAAGCCCAGTGTTTTGATTCCTGGTGCTGCCTCCGGTCAGAGAGCCCCCGGGGTTAACCTGGTCTCCTTTAAGGGTAACCACTCGAATCTGATAATTATTGGCTTTGGCAATATCCACCGCCGAATCCATATCATCGGCAATAATAATTCTTCCAAGCAAGAACTCCATTATGGCCTGAAATCGCTTATTATAGGTCACCAGGTCTACGGCCAAGCCAATAAACCCCGGGTGGTTAAGGGTTTGCGAAGTAAGGGGATATCTTCCGCCTTTAATAGCGTCCAAAGGCAGAAAGGTAGCCCGTCCATTGTTGGTTTTTTTCAGGTATTCAATACACTTTTTACCATCTTCTGTGGTTTTGGCTAAAATGTTTTGCAGAGCGCTGCCTAGGCAGGTTTCTACCGCCAGTTCATATTCCGGCTCAACCTCAATATTTTCGGCTACCGTGCCATAAAGGGAGCCACAATTGATTTCCCCCCTCCGGTAGGCAAAAATAGTCTCCCGCACTCCTTTGTAATAACCTTCCAAATTATCTTCCAATGTCTGCAGTGCATTTAGGCGGGCAATTTGCTGCTCTTTTTTCCTGGCTAGTATTGCAACCTTTTCTTCCAAGCGGTTTTTTTCAGCTTTGATGCTGTCAATTTCCCGCTTCAGGGTTTCCAGGTTTTGTTGGGCTTCAAGTTCCTGTTTCTCAATTTCCAGCTTTTTTTTATCGAACTGTTCTATTTCCTGGCTTAGAGCTTCTTTTTCTTCCCTTTTCTTTTGCAGTTCCTTACCTAATTGTGTTTCCCGTTTTTGGCAAGACGCTTTCTGATTTTCAATTTCCGCCAGCTCGTTCGTTAATTTGCTTTTTAGTGTTAATGCTTCAAATATTTCGGTTTTAAGCTCTTCGAGACGGTTCTCTCCACTGCTGCTACGCAGTTTAAGTAAACTGGCCTCTCTTTCCTTAAGCCTTCCGGCAATTTCCTGCAAAGCTTCGCTAAGTTCGGCTTCACGTTTGGTGTGCAGGCTGAGCTTTTCCTCGGTCTGTTTTATTTTTTCCTTTTCCGCATTAATTTCCTTTTCCAGCCGGCTAAGTTGTTCTTGGGCAAAACCCTGCCTCTCAGTTATTAGTGATAACTGGTGCTCAACTTCTTTAACCTGATTTTCCAAGGTGTAAACGTCGGTTTGCGCCTCTTGAACCTGTTGTTCCAATTGGTTTAGGGCATATTTTTCCTTAAGGCTTAAAGCTTCTTCTTCAGTGATGTTGGTAGTCAAAGCGGTTAATTCTAAGTTTAATTGTTCCAACAGTTCTTGTGATTTGTTTAATTTTTGCTTTAAATCCGAAAGTTCATTAACAATAAGCTTTATTTCCGTTTCTTCTAATTGCGAGGTAAAATTTTTGCTGATTCTGGCAACCTCGGCTTGTTGAGCCAGCGGTTCCAATCTGGTTTCCACTTCGCTAATAATATCATTAAGCCTGCTAATATTTTGTTCCGTATCGTCCAGCTTTTTAAGTGCTTCTTTCTTACGCAGCCGGAACTTGCTAATCCCCGCAACTTCTTCAATTAGTAAACGGCGCTCATCTGCTTTAAGATTCAAGATTTCTTCCACCCGGCCTTGGCCGATAATTGAGAAACCTTCCTTGCCCGAACCGGTATCCAAAAAAAGTTCTTGAATATCCTTTAAACGGCAAGGTGTCCGGTTGATAAAAAATTGGCCTTCGCCGTCCCGATAGACCCGACGGGTTATAACCACTTCTTCATAATCTAAAGGAAATAACCCGGTGGTGTTATCAAAAATAAGCGATACTTCAGCCATTCCCACAGGCTTGCGGGCAGCGCTGCCGGCAAAAATCACGTCCTCCATCTTGTTTCCCCGGAGGCTTTTGGCGCTTTGTTCTCCTAAAACCCAACGGACAGCATCAGCTACATTGCTTTTCCCACTGCCGTTAGGACCAACAATAACACTTAAACCCGGCTGAAAATCTAATCTGATTTTATCGGCAAAAGATTTAAACCCTTGAATTTGAATGGCTTTGAGAAAAACTTGGGGGTTCTTCTTTGCTGTCACTTCTTATTCTCCTCCCATTTAGTTAAAGCTAAGCGGGCAGCTTGCTGTTCAGCTTCTTTCTTGGTCTTGCCTGTTCCCGCCCCTTTAAGAGCCCCCTTAATATAGACCCCAGCCGTAAAGACTTTGTCGTGATCGGGGCCGCTTTCGGTTAGTATTTTATAAGTCACTTCAGCTTCTTCTTTTTGCGCTTTTTCTTGAAGCATGGTTTTAAAATCTCCGTAATTTCCTTGAGCAATTTCTTCAATCTCCGGTACGAGCATATTAAGGATGAACTTACGGACTGTTTCAAAACCATACTGCAAATAAATAGCCCCTATCAACGCTTCCAAAGCATCCGCAAGAATAGAAGGCCTTTCCCGCCCCCCGGACATTTGCTCTCCTTTGCCTAAAAACAAAGCTCGCCCGAGATTAATCTTTTTTGCTTGGCGCGCCAATGTTGTTTCATTAACCACAGCGGCTCTCATTTTTGTAAGTTCCCCTTCTGGCTTTTCAGGATAAGCCAGATATAGATACTCACCCACAATAAAATCTAAAACCGCATCGCCCAGGAATTCCAAGCGCTGGTTGTTTTCCAACCCTCCGCTGGGATTCTCAAAGGTATAGGAAGGATGCGTCAAAGCAGTACAAATTAAATTGCTATACTCAAAACCAAGCTTAGACAAAAATTGTTCAACTTCTTTTTGGCTATCACCAGAGTTAACCTGCTTTGTTTTTTTTAAGTAATACCGATTGTGTTTTTTGAGCATTAATTCACCTCGTCCTTTTTTTACCCAAAAAGCCCCGCAGTACATAATAAAGACAAGCCAACCCCTTTCCGGAGTCAGAATAGCCTAAATTATGTCCCACGGGGCTTGAAAATTATTGATTATCTTTAATATAACGGACTACATCCCCGATTGTTTTGATGTTCTCAACCTCTTCATCGGCAATATCGAGGTTGAATTCTTCTTCCAAGGCCATCACTAATTCTACAATATCCAGTGAATCTGCATTTAAATCCTGGAAGGATGTTGTTGGTGTAATATCTTCTTCATCCACTCCCAGTTGATCAATAACAATATTTTTCACTTTTTCGTAAATACTATCCATGATTATGCCACCCCCTCTCAGGCCATAATTAGCCAAGCATAACACTTTAATTCTTATTCTATTATCTGAGGATTTAATCCTTTTATTCAGAATTGTATCAGCATTTATCAAGAATGCAAGCAGCTTTTAGGCAATTAGGCTTAATTAGAAGGGTTTTCCGTAAAGTGAGCCGCGATTCTTTCAATAATTTTTTGCTCACAGCACTCTTTAGCCACTCTAATGGCATTAAAAATTGCTTTTTCTTTGGAGCTTCCATGGCAAATTATACTTGTACCGTTTACTCCCAAAAGGGGAGCTCCTCCGTATTCGGAATAATCCAGGGATTTGGCAATTTCTTTCAAACCAGGTTTTATGAGCATCGCTCCTAGCTTACGGACGGAGTTGGCTGTAATCTTTTCTTTGATTAACTGGAAAAGTGATGAAGCCATTCCTTCAATAGTTTTTAAAACAATATTGCCGACAAAAGCATCACAGACAATTACATCGGCCGCCCCGTAAGGGATATCCCGACCTTCAATATTACCAATAAAATTTAAAGAAGAAGCTTTAAATAAATCGTAAGCTTTCTGGGTAAGTTCATTACCCTTCCCTTCTTCACTGCCGATATTTAACAAAGCAACCCGCGGTTCAGAAATCCCAAGAACCATCTCTGCATAAACACTACCCATCATCCCATATTGCAAGAGATATTCCGGTTTGGCATCCGGGTTGGCTCCCACATCAAGCATTAGTTTCCCGGCTTGAAGAGTAGGTAAAACAGTACAAATCGCCGGGCGGCTAATGCCCTTAATACGGCCCAACACCAAGAGTGCAGCTGCCATCTGGGCGCCCGTGCTTCCAGCGGACACCAGAGCATCCGCATACCCCTCTTTAACTAACCTGGTTGCCACTACAATTGAAGCATCTTTCTTCTTTTTAATTGCGGCAGCCGGCTGTTCATCCATGCCAATAACTTCCTGAGCCTCATAAATTTCCATATTTGTTTTAAGGCCGTTAGGTAAGTGCTCCTTAATTTTTCCCCCTTGTCCCACCAGGACAATATGCAGGTTTGGATAAGTTTCTGCAGCCCTGAGCGCTCCTTTCACAATCTCCCCGGGAGCATAATCTCCCCCCATGGCGTCTACGGCTATTCTCATGAAGTTTTTTCCCCCTATTTCTATGCTTACTAGGCTTATCTTCTTACTTTACTATGTCCCCGATACTTATTACCTTCTAAGTCCCTGATATTTATTACCTTCAATGTCCCTAATATTTACTTATTCTTGCCGGTTGGCTGCCGTGTTAAAACAAAAAGCCGTTGAACTGAACAACGTCAACAGCTTTCTGTTTAAAAGGATAAGGTTTTATTCTCCCATGGAAACTACTTGCTTGCCCTTGTAATAGCCACATTCCGGGCAAACATGATGTTGTAGCTTCTTTTTATGGCACTGGGGGCATTCCACAAGGTTAGGAGCATTTAACTTGTCCATGGCTCTGCGCATGCGAACTCTCGACTTAGATTGTTTATTTTGATGAACACCCACTATATTACACCCCCTTATTCCACTTTGATAATATTTCCAGACGAGGATCAATAGTCTCGTCAGAACAAACACAGGTATTTAAATTGCGGTCAACGCCACATTTGGGGCATAAACCTCGACAGTCTTCTGAACATAAAAATTTCATGGGCAAATGCAGCAAAATATGTTCAACTATACGTTCCTCAATAGAAAATTCATCTTTATCAAAAATCAGAGCAGTGCCTTCTTCATCTTGCGTAGCCGCTTCTACCGGAAGCCATTCATCTTCAAAATCAAAGGAGAGCGGATAGGTAAATTCCTTAAGACAACGTGAACAATGAACATTTAACTCGGAAAGCACCTTACCTTTAACCAGCAAAGATTTCCCGCTTTTAGTCACGTTTAAGGTAACTTTTACCGGGCTTTGGAAAGAATATTCTCCATCGCCGATCTGAATGGGAGGCAGAGCTTCACCAAATTCAAATCTTGCTGAACTGCCCTCGTTTTTTCTTAGGGAAGCCACATTTATTTTCAACAGTAATCACTGCTTTCAAAATAATTCCTTTCTACAACAACTGTTATTATAGTTAGCGCCTATTTCTTTGTCAAGAAAGGAGTTGCGCAATTACTGTCGACTGACAATTTCTTTGGTATCCAAGGCGATCATTAATTCTTCATTGGTAGGAATTACGAGTACCCGGCATTTAGCGCCCAACTTGGAAATATCAATTTCCTGCCCTCTGACTTGGTTCTTCTCTTCGTCTATGCTGACTCCGAGATAGCCAAGGGTGTCACAAATCGCTTTCCGGATTGAAGCTGAATTCTCACCGAGGCCGGCTGTAAAGATAATGGCATCAACACCATCTAAAATAGCCGCATAAGCTCCGATATATTTTTTAACATCATGAACAAAAACATCAATAGCCAGTTTGGCGCGATAATTGCCTTCTTCTGCAGCTTTCTCTAAATCCCGGAAATCGCTGCTTATGCCGGATATACCAAGAACACCGCATTTTTTATTCAAAAACTCGTTAACTTGGTCTCCGGTCCATTTTTCTTTGTTCATAATAAAGGAAACAATGGCGGGATCTATATCCCCAGACCTGGTTCCCATTAGCAATCCTTCCAAAGGGGTAAAGCCCATAGAGGTTTCGACAGATTTCCCATATTTAATAGCCGTAATTGAAGAGCCATTGCCAAGGTGACAACTAATCATTTTCAATTTTTCTATCCTCTGGCCTAATAGCGTTGCCGCTCTTTGACTGACGTATTTGTGAGATGTTCCATGGAAACCATAGCGACGAATTTTATATTTTTCATATAATTCATAAGGAATTCCGTAAAGATATGCTTCGGGAGGCATAGTTTGATGAAAAGCAGTATCAAAGACAGCGACTTGTGGAGTAGTAGGCATTAATTTTTCACAAGCTAAGATACCTGCTAAATTGGCAGGATTATGAAGAGGACCTAATTCAATACATTCTTCAATAGCCTTTTTAACATTGTCATCAACCAGAACAGAACCTGATACCTTTTCACCACCGTGTAAGACCCTATGACCAACTGCATCGATTTCTTCCAAAGATTTAATTACACCGTACTCGGGGTGAACGATAGCCTCTAACACCAATTTAATAGCAGCATTATGGTCAGGTAATTCAGCAGTAATTATCTCTTTTTCTCCATCGGCCGGACGATGGGTAAGAATGGCTCCCGGAAGCCCAATTCTTTCAACCAAACCTTTGGCTATGGCCTTGTTGGTATCCATATCCATAAGCTGGTACTTTAATGAAGAACTTCCGCTGTTAATCACGAGAATTTTCAATAGCGACAACCCCTTTACTCTTTCAACCTTTTTGTTCGTGCCCTCTAAGGCCTGCTTTTTTGTGCCGCTCTCAATCTACCGAATTCCCCCAAAATTTACTCTTAAGCCCCTCTAAAATGACTTTTTCTTGAAATTATAGTACTTTTTTTAGATTTTAACATAATTACAGCTTTTTGTATAAAACTCCAGCTTATTTACTTTAATATTTTAAGCGAAATATTTTGACCTGGCAATATTTAAAGTCATTCTTAATCGTTATCATGAAAGATTTTCTTAATATTGCCTTTCTTGCGTGGAAATTATTGGCAATTGCTGTCTCTTAGAATTCAATAACTTAAATATTCATATACATTAAGCATTGAAAGCGTCAAAAGGCTGGTGATGAGGTGAAAGCTGTCCTGAAAATCTTTCCCTTTTTTCTGCTGGCGGTATGTATGTTTTATTATCCGCAAGATGTTCTAAAATCGGCTGCAACCGGCCTGGCTCTTTGGGCAAACTATGTCCTCCCAGCGCTCTTACCGTTCTTTATAATTTCCGATCTCTTAATGAAACAAGGCTTTGTACATTTTCTCGGCGTCTTGTTAGAACCTCTCATGCGTCCTCTCTTCCGACTCCCTGGCCAAGCCTCTTTTGTTCTCGCTATGACCCATACTACAGGCATTCCCATCGGCGCTATGCTTACCTGTAAAATGCGCAATGCAGGTGAAATCAGCAAAACAGAAGGAGAACGCCTACTTGCTTTCACTAGCAATCCTAGCCCCGGGTTCATGTTTGGAGCGGTTGCTTCCGGTATGTTAGGAAATCCGTCTTTAGGAATTATTATCGCCGGCTCCGTTTATCTGGCCAATCTCCTGGTAGGGTTTATCTTTCGCTTCTATGGCCCGGCTGCTGCCAACCCATCTAATTCCAAATTTTCCCTCATAACAGCCTACCAAAAGTTAAAACAAGCCCAAAATAAAAATAAAAAACCCTTTGGCGAATTATTGGCAGATACAGTCAGAGACAGCATCGCGACCATTCTTCTAGTCGGAGGTTTTATAGTATTCTTTGCAGTTATTACCCAAATGCTGACAAAATTAAAAATCAATATCACAATCGCCAAAGTTTTAGCCTTTATTTCCGGTGAACTGTTAACTGTTCCAGGCGGAGAGGCCTTCTTACAAGGGCTTCTGGAAACGACCTTAGGTTGCCAAGCGACAGTAAAAGCCTTTTCCAATCTTAATACCCAAATAGGAGTACTAACTTTCCTCTTAGGTTTCGGAGGTTTGTCCGTTTTTGCCCAAGTAGCCAGTTTTACGGCAACAACTGATCTTCGTTTTTTCCCCTTTATTCTGGGTCGTGTCCTGCATGCATTTTTGGCTTTACTTATTAGCCAAATTCTGCTGCGTAGCAGTACTCTCCCTACCACCGTTCTGCCTGCTTCCTTAACAGAAGGAACAGCCTTTTGGGTTCTTTCCTTAAAATGGAGCCTTTTCTTCTTTAGCCTGGTATCCTTTCTCTTACTTGTCCTTGCTCTCACTTCCCTTGTTCTAAGGAAAGCTATTTTTCCCCGAAGCTAATCCTGGTGATGGACGTTATTCTGATTTTTTTCATCCCAACGAGCCATTGCATTCAGCTCTTCTCTATTAGCTTTTAAGGCCTTCAAGGATTCTTCCAGTTTTAATTCCACATCATGCAACAAATTATCGGAATATTTTAGAGCTCCGATTTTTACTTCCCGGGAATATTGGTGAGCCTTTTTAACAATATCTTCGGCGTAGGCACGGGACTGGGCTACAATCTCATTTTCCTGCAACAAGTATTCAGCTTGTTTTTCGGCGCGCTCAATAATTTTTTGTCCTTCAAGGCGTGCCTCTTCGATTATGCGTTCACGATCGGCAAGAATTAGGTTTGCCCGCCTAATCTCTTCAGGAAGGGTAACACGGATTCCATCTAAAATTTCCAAAACGACTTCTTCATCAACCATTATTTTTCCGGTTAAAGGAACCTTTGTTCCCCGATCCAAAACTTCTTCCAGCTGTTCAATCAGGTCCAACAAATTGTTTTCCAAATTTTATCCCTCCCCACGCTCAACTTTTTCTTGCAAATACCATACTTTGGTATCCCCGTATTCTTTTGTCAGTATAAGTTCTAAAGGCAAAATATCCTTTGGAATTTCTTCATCTGAAGCCGTTTCCAGTACGATAACCCCATTAGGCTGCAAAAAGGTATTGTACTTGAATAAAGTCAAAATTTTCCCTGCTAATTCCTGGTGATACGGTGGATCAAGAAAAATTATATCAAATTTTTCTTGTTTGTTGTGCTGTAGAAAATTAAAGGCATCCATTTTTAAAATCAGGGCTTGGTCCATAGCTCCAGTCAAGGTCCTATTTTCTTGTAGGACTTTCCAAGCTTTATAATCATTCTCAACCAAAACAGCCTGTCGGGCTCCCCTGGATAATGCTTCAAAAGATAAATTTCCTGTCCCGGCAAAGAGATCCAAGATCCTGGCATTTTGGACTTTACTGCCAAGGATGTTAAAAATAGCTCCCTTAACCTTGTCAGAAGTTGGGCGGGTTGTTAAACCTTGAACTGTTTTTAAGCGCCGCCCCTTCCAATCTCCGGCAATAATGCGCACTTCTTTCTTTCCTTCCTAATTACATACGGTTCTATTGAATTGTAAAAATTTATTAAATACCAACTCTTCTTTAGTATACCACATTTGTGCTTTAAAAAAAGTACACACATTCTAATGAATATCTCTCTTCTAAACATAACATACTATAGAAAGTTTCGAAACTACAACATTTACCTTCTCATCATAATTCTTTTTACTGGCCACAAGGCCAGTTCTTTTCAATCTATTTTATCAAGTAATTATTATTAAATAGTTATATCTCTATAGAGAAAGATAATTCTTTACAGTTAAGGTTTTTTCTCAAAACTCGGGAAAAGTGTGGTATTAAGCATAAAAGGAGCGTTGATCTTATGAAAAAATCCAGCTTTTTTCAAAACATGAACATAAATATTGACCTAGCGGTTGAAGCCCATGACCTTCTGCGAGGTGAAACCGGCAGGGAAGTTGCCGGTGTCGTTATGGAGAAAGAAACACTTCCTGAAGCGACTGTGACCAAAATAACCATTACCAATAAAAACGGGGAAAAGAAACTCGGGCGTCCCAAAGGCAATTACATTACAATCGAAGCTCCGACCATTAAAGATAATAACTTTCAGGAACATAGAAAAATAACCGAGATTCTGGCTCGCTATCTGGCTAATTTAATTAACTTCAAAGAAGATACCAGCATCTTGATTATCGGTCTTGGGAATTGGCAAGCCACCCCGGATGCCCTTGGTCCTAAGGTTGTAGAAAAAGTAATCGTAACCCGTCACTTATTCTATTATACACCGGAGGAAATGCAGGGAAAGATGCGCAAAGTCTCAGCTATTTCTCCCGGAGTCCTAGGACTGACAGGTATTGAAACTGCTGAAATAATCAGGGGCTTAGTGGAACATGTCCAGCCGGATTATGTTATTGCCATAGATTCTTTGGCTGCCGGCGCTTTGGAAAGAATCGGAACAACTATTCAATTGGCTGATACAGGGATTAATCCAGGCTCAGGGATAGGCAATCATCGCAAAGGCTTAAATGAAGAAACCCTGGGCTGCAAAGTTATCGCCATTGGTGTGCCTACCGTCGTTAATGCCGCCGTTATTGCCCACAAAACAATTGAAGAATTGTTAAGTCAAATAGAATCTGAACCAACTTTAGCAAAAATTTACGACTCAGAAAATGAACAAATCCTCCTGGGAGTTATGGAAAGAGCTTTATCTCCTTTCAGAAACAATTTAATGGTAACGCCTAAAGAAGTGGATGATTTAATTGAACGCAGTTCACGGATTATCGCCAATTCACTAAATCTTTGCATCCATCCCGGTATTTCCACAAATAATTTAGAACTTTACCAGCAATAAATATTGATGTAATGGCGAAAATACGGCACAATATAATTTATAATTTTTTAATTAGGGCTATTACAATTATTACCGGGAGGAACATATGGCCGCATTAGACGCCCAAAAACCAGAATCAACTCAACCACCCCTTTGGACTAAAAACTTTATATTAATAATGCTTGTTAATCTTTTCGTTTTTCTTAGCTTTCAAATGCTCTTACCAACTATGCCCCTGTATGTTGAAAAATTAGGAGGGACGGAAGATATCGTCGGACTGGTGACGGGAGTTTTTACCATAACTGCCGTAGGTTTACGCCCCTTTGCCGGACGGGCTTTAGATACTCAAGGGCGAAAGCGGGTTTACTTTTTAGGCGTTTCCATTATTATTCTCTCTATTCTAGGATACAGTCTTGTTCCGACCATAATCATGCTCTTTATCTTCCGTATGCTCCACGGTATTGGCTGGGGATTAGGTTCAACTGCAACCGGTACAATTGCTACTGACATTATTCCTAAGACCAGGCTTGGTGAAGGAATGGGTTTTTATGGCTTAACAACTGTTGTGTCCATGGCCGTCGCCCCGGCTCTAGGTCTGCAAGTTGTCAGTCTTTGGGGATTTTCTTATCTCTTCTATATATCCGGAGCTCTGGCTGTTTTAGGCGTAATCGTTGCCCTCTTTATTAAATACCAACTGGTAAATTTCAAAACAGGCCAAGGGGTTCTTTCCGAACAAGAAAACCCCACCAGGCCTGCCCTCCTGGAAAAAAGTGCCTATAAACCAACCCTGATCATATTTTTTGTGACCTTAACTTACGGCTCAGTGGTAACCTTCATTGCCTTGTATGCAGCTGAATTTAATATTGCCAACATAGGGATCTTTTTTACGGTCTATGCCTTGACTTTATTTTTAGCCAGGCCGACCTTTGGCAAAATAGCTGACCGTAAAGGTTTTGGTTATTCCCTAATTCCCGGACTTATTTTTGTCGCCTTAACAATGGTCATTCTTTTCCTTGCTCAAAACCTCTTTTATTTTATAGTCGCCGCGATTTGCTACGGCATAGGTTTTGGAGCAGTCCAGCCCAGCCTCCAGGCCATGGCTGTCTATAAAGTTCCTCCCTACAGAAGAGGGGCTGCCAACGGAACTTTTATGAGCGGTTTTGACTTAGGAATTGGCATCGGTTCTATGCTTTGGGGCTTTGTTGCCAAATATACAGATTACCACACTATGTACTTACTGGCCGTAATCCCAGTCTTTATAGCCTTTTTCCTCTATCTTTACCTAGGGAAAGAAGCCCAACTCAAGAAAGTTAATTTGTAAGTATTTTTTGCATTACTTTGCGAAGCGTTAAAGCAGAGAAGCGTCGTGAGCGCAGCTTTTGCAACGTTAAACTGTACCGAGGTTCACATCTGGAAGAACAACCAGAGGTTCGGGTGCAGTAGCTGTAGCAGCAAGTGAACAGCTTCGGCGCGTGGTGAGCGGGTAATGCAAAACATGAAATAAGAAATTCCAAGGGGCCAATGCTTAACAGTTTTTGTTTTGCAAAGGCCCCTTTCTCTGATATATGGAAATTTTACTCGCTTTTTTTATCTTTCTTTTTTTTCTTCGTCTGGGGAAGACCCATTTCTTGGGCAACTTCGTATTTAAGATTTTCCATTTCTTTCATTTTATCTTTATTTTTTTTCGCCATGAAACTACCTCCTAATCATGTCTAGGAAATAGTATCAACAAAGGCTTAGAAAAAATACCAGTTAATTAGTGGTAATAATAACCTGACAATTTTTAACCTGATAGTTTACTTTTAATTAAGGCCAATTTCAGCCCTGGGATATATCTTCTCCACTTCCCGGTAGAGTTTCTCGTATTTAGCGGGACAAGCTAAAGCTTTTTGCAGCAGTCGGTAAGCTTTTTCAATTAGGAGGGCATCCTTTGTTAAATCAGTAAGTTTTAATTCTGGAATACCATGTTGGCGAAGCCCCAACAATTCTCCCGGCCCTCTAATTTTTAAGTCCTCTTCGGCAATTCGAAAGCCGTCTTCAGTCTCACAGAGGATATTTAGGCGGGCGCTGTCCCGAACATCACTTATCAGAATACAATAACCCTGGTGCTCTCCCCGGCCGACCCTGCCTCGGAGCTGATGCAGTTGAGCTAGCCCAAAACGTTGGGCTTCCTCAATAACCATTACAGTAGCGTTGGGAACATTAACACCTACTTCCACAACCGTGGTGGCTACTAAGATGTCGATTTCTCCCTCTCGGAAAGCACTCATTATCTGCTCTTTTTCTTGACCTTTCATTCTACCATGCAGCAAAACTACCTTCTTTGCTGGGAAACGGGCTTGGAGTTTTTCCGCTGTCTCTGCAGCTGAAACTAAATCCGACTTTTCCGTTTCCTCTACTAAAGGACACACTACATAGATTTGTCTCCCGGCTGCCATTTGCTGATGAAGGAATTTTTCCAAGCTTGGTCGGTTACGTTCCGATATTTTTTTGGTAATAACGGGTTTTCGCCCCTCTGGCTTTTCATTTAAGACTGATAGCTGTAAGTCCCCGTATAATGTAAGGGCTAAAGTACGGGGAATAGGTGTGGCAGTCATAACCAAGACATGAGGGTTCTCCCCCTTATCTTCCAGGAGGGTTCTTTGCCGGACTCCAAAGCGGTGTTGTTCATCTGTTACCACTAACCCCAAGGAATTAAATTGGACTGTCTCCTGTATCAAGGCATGGGTTCCGACAATGACTTGAGCTTTCCCGCTTAAGATTTGCCCCAGGATTTTTTCCCTTTCCCCTTTGCTTTGACTTCCCACCAGAAGAACCACTTTAACCCCTAGCGGTTTAAAGGCCAGGTTTAAGGACTCATAATGCTGCTGAGCCAAAATTTCGGTGGGAGCCATCATTGCCGCCTGCCAGCCTGAACCTACAGCTTGCAAAATAGCTGCCATAGCCACAACAGTTTTGCCTGAACCCACATCACCTTGCAGTAAGCGAGTCATTCTCTTTTGACCGTTGGCCAAATCTTGGAAAATTTCCCGGATAACTCTTTTTTGGGCTTGGGTGAGTTTAAAAGGCAAAGTGTTAACAAATTTCTTTACTAATTCTCCCCCTTGATTTAAAACCGGACTTTCTTCCTGGTGCCGGGGACTACGCAATTGAGCCAAAGCCAATTGCAAAAAAAGAATTTCATCGATCACCAGTCTGGCCCGGGCTTTTTCCAAGCTTTCCATTGAAGAAGGAAAATGAATTTCCCGGTAAGCCAAGGTACGGCTTAAAAGATTTTCTTCCTCCTCCGGTAAATAGTCCGGAAAGAGGAAATCAACTTGAGGCAAGACTTCCTTTATAATTCGCCGGATGGTTTTAGAGTTAAGACCGGCTGTTTCCGGATAGACCGGCACTATCTCCTCAACCGGGGCACTGGCCGGTCCTTTGCTTATCTCACTGGCTAAAAGTTCAGGAACTTTTCCCTTCCATTGCACTTTGCCTGTAACCACTACCTCCGTCCCCGGAGGGTACTGTCTGGCAATATACTCTTGATTAAACCAGACAGCGTGAATACTCCTGTTCTCTTGTTCAATATTTAATTTAATAACTTTTATTCGTCCCCTGCTAACCTGGCAACCGGTAACACGTCCGTTAATAGTGGCTAATTCCCCATCCTTGAGGTCTTGGATTTTTCTCTGAATCCTAAATTCGTAACGCCTGGGAAAATGGTTTAAGAGATCACGGACTGTATGGATACCCAAATTTTCCAGCTGTTTAGCCCTTTGCGGTCCGACTCCTTTAAGGTAGCGCAAATTTTGGGAACCTACAGCTTCCTTTTTAACCTGATAATTAACCGGGTAATCATTCTGAATTTTATTTTCACTGACAAAGCTTTCTTTAGCTTTGTTAACATTATTAGCATTGTTTTTTGTTATTCTATCTTCAACCTTATTCTCCGTCGGCTTATCTTCATCCCAATTTTCCTCTTCAATCTGAAGCAATTTTTGTAGTTGGGCCAACAAACCTCGCCTTTTATAAGGACTGGCTTCACTGTAGTCCCTGGCCAGACTCGTCATTTTTTCCCATATTTCAGGAGGAAAAAGACCTTTATCCGCAGCTAAAACTTCCAAGAGATAACTGCTAAAGCTGCCGATTGCCCCTGTATTAATATAGCCTTGTCTTTCTTCAGCTTTTACAGCCCTTTTCAGGCTTTCAATTCTATTCATGGCCTACCACTTTCTCACCCGAATTAACTGCCATTTAAACCATATGCTGCAGAGTATTTATATTAATAAAATTACAAAATCTAAAGAATCTGTCCTCTGCTTTTAATGTTTAACGCAGTAGGGGTAACTGCCAATCCCCCCTGGGCAGTTTCTTTTAAACTGCAGGGCATACTGCGTCCTATGGAAGCCATGGCATCAATAACCTCATCCAATGGGATGGCGCTTTTAATACCGGCCAGAGCCATTTCTGCCGCAGTTAGAGCGATAACTGCCGCCATGGCATTTCTTTTTACACAAGGCACTTCCACCAAACCGGCCACAGGGTCACATACGAGCCCCAGAAAACTTTTTAAAGCCAAAGCAGCGGCGTGAGCGGTTGTAGCCGGCAAGCCACCCGCCAATTCAACTGCCGCTGCGGCCGCCATTCCTGCCGCAGAACCGATTTCAGCTTGGCATCCTCCTTCAGCCCCGGAAACGCTGGCTCGTTCGGCAATAACCATTCCTAGACCGGCAGCCGTGAATAAAGACATGATAACTTTTTCATCACTGCAACCCAAAATATCCCGAACTGTAAGCAAAACACCCGGCAACACTCCGCAGGAACCTGCAGTAGGGGCAGCAACAATTCTACCCATCCCGGCGTTAACTTCTGCTACAGCTATTGCCCTGGCTGCCGCTTGATTCACTCTCTCCCCCAGGAGGGATTTTTTTTGAATTCGAAAATTCTCCATGAGGGCAGCATCTCCACCTACCAAACCGGAAAAAGACTTCCATTTTCCGGTCAAACCGTTAGCGACCGCTTCCTGCATTACGAAATAATTCTGCTGCATTTTTTTTAACAATAATTCTCTGGGTTGACCGGTGTTCTCGGCCTCTTCGTTTAGAATAATTTCACTAATCGCAGTTTTCTTTTCCAGTGCTTTTTCAATCAACTCCTGATAAGTACGCATTATCCGCCTCCCAAAAAACTAGTCAAAAGCTGCTCTGAAATAAATCCATCTTAAGTAACCAACGAAACAAAACTTGGAAAAAATGCTAACTTAACGGTTCTATGAACATAACCCGTTCTATTTTGGAAAGTTGCTTGATCTTCTCAATAACTTCTGAGATAAGGAGTTCATCTGTTTCGATAATAGCTAAGGCTCTTTTACCTTTTCCTTCTCTTGCCACTCTCATTTGAGCAATATTAATACCGGCCTGAGCCAGGATTTTGGTTATTTCCGCTATCATACCTGGGGAATCAGCATAAAGGAGGATTAAAGTTGGATACTCACCCGTAAATTCTACGGTAAATTCGTCCACTTCCGTAATTACTATCCGGCCTCCGCCAATGGATGCGCCCCTTATCACAGCCTTTTCCTTATTATTCCCCGTCAAATAAAATTTAACGGAATTAGGATGAACCTCCCCCAGATTAACATTCTCAAAGATAATATTCATACCGGCTTCTTCAGCCAGTTTTGGGGCAAACCTGATTCTCTCGTCATCCGGTTGCATCCCTAACAGCCCGGCAGTTAAAGCCAAATGAGTACCATGGCCCTTCCCTGTCTCAGCAAAAGAGCCGTGCAACAAGATGCGGGCTTCTTGCGGTTTTCCCCCGAGCACTTTCCGCGCCATTAATCCCAAACGAACCGCTCCGGCCGTATGGGAACTGGAAGGGCCGACCATGATTGGCCCCAACATATCAAAAACACTGGCTTTCATTCTATCACCCTAGGAAATTTCTCTTAAAAATAATCTTCAATCCTGCTTATATCCTAAAGCAAAAACTGCTCAGGTGCGCTAAACATATCATTTTGTAAAAAACCTCCGGGTTTAAACCGGAGGAGCCAATTTTATTCAACACCTAAGATATAATAGTATAAAGGTTGTTTCCCTGCGTAGACTTCAACTTCTACATCCGGTTTCTCGCTTTCCAGCCAATCAGCGAATATTTGGACATCTTCTTCCGCCATATCTCTACCATAGAATATTGTAACCAAATCTCTATCGCGCCACTGCATATCTTCCAAAACTTTTTTGGCAACATCAAGAATATCCCTGCCGGTTGTAGTAATCTTACCTTCAACCAAGCCTAGAATATCCCCCTCGGAAATCTTCAAATCCCCAAACATGGAATCCCGGACAGCATAAGTTACTTCACCGGAAACTACTTGGGTTAAAGCCCTGGTCATAGCCTCCTGGTTTTCCTCCGGCAGACAATCGGCATTAAAAGCCAGAAGAGCAGCTATAGCCTGGGGAATGGACTTAGTGGGTATAACATAAACCTCTTTTTCAGTGGTGATTTCCCTGACTTGGCTGGCGGCCATAATAATATTCTTGTTGTTAGGCAATAAAAAAACATTTTTTGCCGGGACTTGCCTGACCGCCTCAGCTAAATCACTGGTGCTGGGATTCATGGTTTGACCGCCAAATACAATTTGATCGACACCTAAGCTGGTAAAGATTTCGGCTATCCCTTCGCCCATAGCGACGGCAACAATTCCATATTCATTAAGCGTTGGCTCGGGATTTGAAGCCGCTTCGACCGGATTATTAACAAGGGAGCCATCCCTTTCGCTTTTGGATTCTCCGGGATTATTTGTCTCTTTGCTTTTATTAGCATGAGCTGCAGCTTCATTTTGGGCAAGCATATTATGAATTTGCACTTCATGTAGTGAGCCGTAATTAATGGCGTACTCCAGGATGGCACCGGGGTTTTTGGTATGAATATGAATTTTGACTACTTCCTCAGTACCGACTACTAATAAGCTGTCTCCTTTGCCGCTCAAATCGTCTTTAATTCTTTCCGGCTTAAGACCTTTACCTTTAACTAAAAACTCCGTGCAATAGGGAAATTCTAAACTTTCTACAGCAGTAATACCAATTACTGCCGGTTGTGTTTCCTTGACTTCCTCTTCCGGAACCTCGACATCTTTACCTTCAAGGGCTAAAATCCAGCCGTTTATTATAGTCAAAAAACCCTGCCCGCCGGCATCAACTACACCTGCCTGCTTTAAGACCGGAAGCAATTCCGGGGTTTTGGCTAAAGCTATTTGACCTTTTTCATACCCCGCTTTCAATACGAGGCTAAGGTCTGTTTCGCCGCTTTTAGCTTTATTATAAGCGCCGCGGGCTAATTCTTTTGAAACTGTGAGGATAGTGCCTTCGACAGGTCTCATAACAGCTTTATAAGCAGTTTCAACTCCGGTCTGCAAAGCATGGGAGAACTGCAGAGCATTAGCTTCTTTTAGTCCGTCCAAACCTTTGGCAAACCCCCGCATAATTTGAGAAAGAATAACGCCCGAATTTCCCCTGGCTCCCATCAAAGAACCGGTTGACGCCGCCCCGGCCACTTCGTGGATTGAATTGCCGGCAACTTTCTCCGCAGCCTGAGATGCCGCCCGAAAGGTCAAATTCATATTGGTGCCGGTATCGCCATCAGGTACCGGAAAGACATTAAGAGCATCTATCTCCTTTTTATGCAACTCCAAATATCTAGACGCCGATTTAAACATTTGCTTGAGTTTATTACCATCAATCACTGTTTTAGTGTCAGTCACCACTTTCAATTTTTCCTCCTACTCATCATTAGGTCTGAAGCAATAGAGTGAATTCTTATCCTTCTATTCCAAGAATCTTACTCCTTGAACATTGACATTAACTTCTGCAACCTTAAGACCGGTCATTGTTTCAACAGTGTAACGAACCCTGTCCATAACATTAGCTGCAACTTCGGAAATTTTAGTCCCATAGCCAACAATAATGTTAAGGTCAATAATAAGCATATCATCGGTAAAAGTGACAACAACTCCCTTGGACAGGTTTTCTCTTTTTAGTAAACCTGAAACCCCATCAGATATTTTACGGGAAGCCATTCCTACCAGTCCATAACATTCTATGGCTGCAGCCCCGGCAATAGTTGCAATTACTTCTTCCGAAATCTCTATTTTCCCCAGTTTGGTTTCCATAAGTTTTCCCATTTTTGAAACCTCACTTTCCTCTATGAAATAGGGACGATTATTCCATTAGAGAATTAGTAATAATATTTATTTATGAATAGGATAATATACCATATAGGTTTTAGTCAAATATCCCCTTATTATTTTGTTAGCCTATTTTAAAAGATAATTAAATTCCGGCCTCTTGCCAATTATCGTCACATCTGCTACACTGTAATAGTGTCATTTTGGGTGAAAAGGAGGTAGTAATCATGGCTAATGTCTGTGCTATTTGCGGAAAAGGAGTTTCTACAGGAATGAACGTCAGTCACTCCCATATTCGCACCAAGCGCACCTGGAAACCGAACCTCCAGCGTGTCCGTGCCGTTATTAACGGTACTCCCACCCATGTCAAGGTTTGCACAAGATGCCTGCGTTCCGGTAAAGTCCAGCGTGCTATCTAGTATTGGAAATTCCTTATCTTATCTGACCAACATAACCCCGGTAAAATTTACCGGGGTATTTGCGTTTCTCGCTATTTACTGCTCCTTGGCCCGGAGGACTACCAGGACTATTCCCTCCCGGACAGTAATTGTAACACAATCTTGAGTGAAGACATTGCTTATCCCCCTGGGCGAATTTTGGAAAAGAGTCAAATCCTTTAATTCATAATATAAACCTTGGGAATTAACTAAAGCTTTCTCGCTTAAAGGCAAAAGAGATAATTCCTGCCCCCTTTGGCCTGAAATAATTTTAGTACCGGGCATCATAACCCAGGCTTGATAGTTTTTATCAATCATTTTAATAATTCTTTGTTTTTGGCCGTAACCTAACAATAGTGCAATATTTCCCAAGAGATGGTCCAATCTTTTCCCTCCGGCAGCATATAAGAGGATCTCATCCTCCTGTCGGCCGTAAGCCTGCAAATAAGTTTCTGCAAATTCTAGGGCTAACTCTAAGTCTGTCTCATCCTTTTCCTTGGGAAATTTTTTTATTTTTGTATTATTATTCTGGCAAATTTTGAAACTCTCTTCGCTAATAGAATCCAGGTCACCGATTAAAACATCAGGGATTCTGCCAACCTTTAACGCCAAATCCCCTCCTCCGTCCGCAGCAATAAGAATGTCAATGGGCCTGTTTCTCAATTCTTCCCGGCCCCATTCCAAATCCCATTCACCATTAGCTATTACTGCCACTTGCATACTGCCCACCACCGTAAATTATTATTGTTCTTCTAAAGCGGCCTGAAGTAGATCATTCATGGCTTTAGCCGGATCAGGTGCCGTAAAAACAGCCGCACCGGCAACTAAAATTTTTGCTCCGGCTTTACTTACCAACCTAACAGTATCAAGATTAATCCCTCCGTCCACTTCAATTTTGCACTGGGGATTAATCTCTTTTATTATCCCGGACAAAGCCACTAATTTCGGTAGCACTCCCGGAATAAACTTTTGGCCGCCAAATCCGGGGTTAACTGTCATTAATAGCACCATGTCCAATTCCGGTAAAATATAAGTGAGTGTTTCCAGGGGTGTAGCAGGGTTTAAAGCAACGCCCACCTTTACCCCTAAGGATTTAATCTGTTGAATAAGCCGATGAACATGGCGGGTAGCTTCAATATGCACTGTCAGAATATCCGCGCCTGCCTGGGCAAAAGCTTCCACAAATTTTTCTGGGTTTTCAATCATAAGGTGGACATCAAAGGCCATAGAAGATACCTTGCGTAGAGCTTCGACCACACCTGGTCCTATTGTTAGATTGGGGACAAAATGTCCGTCCATAATATCAATATGTAGAATATCAGCCCCTGCCTTTTCCACTTTTTTAATATCTTCTTCCAAACGGGCAAAATTAGCGGAAAGAATAGAAGGGGCAATTGTGATACTCATTAAAATCCCTCATTTCTAAAAATATCTATACCTTATTTTTTACTATTTCAAAATAAAAACTGTTCCTTAATTCATTCCTCTTAACTTGTTTTACTTGAAACCTACAAATCTATGAACCTTTAAAATCTACGTTCCTTAGCGATTACCTCCTTGAGGAATTGTAAATAGTGTTCATACCTGAAGCTAAGAATCTTACCCTCCTCTAAAGCTTCTTTCACGGCACAGACCGGTTCTTTGTCATGCAAACAACTTGTAAACCTGCAATTACTTTTATATTGTTCAAACTCGGGAAAATAATTCTGCAGTTCCTCTCTTTTCATCTCCGGCAAATAAAGGGCTGAAAACCCGGGAGTATCCGCAACCCAACCTCCGGCCACAGAAAGGAGTTCAACATGCCTGGTAGTATGTCTACCCCTTCCTATTTTATCACTAACATCTCCGGTTTTCAGCTTTCTGCCAGGTTCCAGGGAATTTAAAAGGCTGGACTTGCCTGCTCCGGACGGCCCTGCCAGTACCGAAATACGGCCGCATAACAATTCTGGTAACTCTTTGAGTCCGTAACCGGTTTTGTTGGAAACATTAATAACCCGGTAGCCAATACTTTGGTAATATTCAATGTTTTTATCAGCCAAATCCTCAACCAAGTCAATTTTAGTAAAAGTAAGGAGCACATCGATACCCGCTTTTGCCACTTGCACCAATAACCTGTCCAAAAGGTTAAAATCCGGATCCGGCGTTTTCCTGGCAAATACTAAAATTGCCTGATCAACATTGGCCACGCTGGGTCTAGTGAGGGAATTTTTACGCTGAAGCACTTTCTCAATTGTGGCTTTATTGTCTGAACTCGGAAGAATAATAACTTTGTCACCCGGAAGAAAATCCTGCTTTTGGACACGAAAACGACCGCGTAAGGAGCATTCCCATACCCGGTCATCAGCATAAACATAATAAAATCCGGCATATCCTTTTATAAGCGTTCCTTGAATGAGCATGAATTACTGACTTTCCCCCAATATCTTTCTTCATTAAAAACTATTAGAAACTACCTCAAATTTGAATTTGTTAAGCTCATATCGCGCCCCGGTTTAAGGGGGCGGACCAGGCCCACCGGACACAATAATTGTTACCTCCGAACCCTGTTTAACAGGTTTGCCTGCAGCCGGTAAAGTGGAAATTACGGCATCGGGAGGAAACAAGAAGGATTCTTCAGTTTCAGCCGTAACCACTAATTTATAATAATCTTGCAAAATCTCCTTGGCTTGAGCAGAAGACATCCCAGTCACATCGGGCATTACTTCCATAGTCAATTCTTGGCCACCGCTGATATAAAGCTTAATATTGCCATTTTTGGGCCACAAAGCTGAAGGCGCAGGTGATTGCCCAATTACCCTGCCTTCAGGGACAGTGGGCGAAAGCATAGTGCTGATTTCAATATTCTCTGATGCAAAACCCGCAGCCAGCAGGGCATTTATAGCATTTTCCTGCAAGGGGTTAGTGGAAGTGACGTCAGGTACCTTAAGGAACTGGACTCCTTGGCTTAAGACTACATCAATTGCCCGTCCAACTTTAACCATGGTCCCGGGCGTATAGCTTTGGCTGATAATTTTATCTGCTTCAACCTCGTCACTATAATCGAAAGTTTTCTCCCCCAAGCTAAGCCCTTCACTTTTTAGTATATGCTCAGCTTCCTCAATAGTTAGTCCCTTAACATCCGGAACCTTAACTTCAGGAACATACAAAAATTTATAACCGGCAAAAACAATCCCGCTAAACAGGATAAGGGCCAGCATTGAGAGCAAAACAGGCCGGGGTATTTTCTTTTTGCTTTTATGAATTGTATCTTCGATCTTGTCTTGGTCCTTTTCTTGGGCTACTTTATCCCTTAAACCTTTGTGAATCTGGGTCTGTAAAAGATCCGGACTATCATCAGTTAATTTTTTATCCCAAATAATAGTCTGCCCGGTTAAAATCCTCTCCAAATCCCCTAAAAACTCGCCGGCACTCTTATAGCGATCCTTAACAGATTTAGCCAAAGCTTTCATTATAATGGCATTGAGTTCTTCCGGGACTCCGTCCACAATCTTTCCCGGCAGGACCGGTTCCTCTTGGACATGTTTTAGAGCAATAGTAATAGGCGTATCTCCATCATAGGGAACCTTTCCGGTAATAAGTTCATACAGAATTATTCCTAGGGAATAAAGATCGGATTGTTCCGTGATTTGAGCTCCTTTAGCCTGTTCCGGCGACAAATAGTGAACAGAGCCGACAATATCCCCGGTATGGGTTAAAGTTGCCGCTGAGACAGCTCTGGCAATCCCGAAATCTGTTACCTTTACTCGACCGTCGTCAGTAACAATAATGTTTTGTGGTTTGATATCTCGATGGATAATATGGTTAGCATGGGCATGAGCAAGCGCTTCGCCTATTTGCCGAACCAGAAGGATAGCTTGCTCAGCTGGAAGAGGCGCCTGCTTACGGATTATATCTTTAAGTGTCCGACCTTTGACATATTCCATGACAATATAATCTTCTTGTCCGTCTTTGCCTACATCATAAATTGAAACTATATTCGGATGCGAAAGGCTTGCCGCCGACTGGGCCTCCCGCCGGAAACGGCGGATAAAACCCTCGTCCGAAGCAAATTGTTCTCTTAAGACTTTAATAGCCACAGTCCGATTCAATAGAGTATCTTTAGCCTTATAGACAATGGCCATTCCACCTGTCCCAATTTTCTCTTCGATTTCATATCTTCCGCCCAACATCCTGCCCACTAGTCTCCACCCTCTTTCAGCTCTAAAGCTTTTTCAATTACGGCCTTGGCGATAGGAGCTGCCGCCCCTCCGCCGGTTCCACCATGCTCTACTAATACGGCCACTGCAATCACAGGCTCCTCCGCAGGAGCAAAAGCTATATACCAAGCATGAGTTGATCGATTGCCTCCCGGCTCAGCCGAACCGGTCTTAGCTGCAATTGAAACCCCCGGTATCGCTCCCGGGGAAGCAGTACCTTCGGTCACAGCCAAAATCATTCCGTTTTTGACTTTCTCAGCTTCTTCTTCACTTAAAGGAGTTAACCACACTTCCGGTTTACTTTCATATTTAATATTTTGATTGGAATCCAGCACTCTGTCAATGAGATGAGGAGTCATAATTCTCCCTTTATTTGCCACACCTGCCGTTATCAAGGCCATATGGAAAGGACTGACCATTACCTGGCCCTGGCCAAAAGTGCTGGCCGCAAATAAATTTAAGTTTAAATTCTCCGGTACCGGCACATCCGGTGTTATAGAACTAACGGGCACATACAATTCAAAAGGAATCTTTTTCCCAAAACCAAAAGCCTCAACAGCCTGTAAGAAGCTTTCCACGCCGGCCTTAATACCATGCTCGGCAAAATAGGTATTACAAGAATAAGCTAAAGCAAGATCATAATTTACCCAGCCGTGGGCTTTATCGTTTTGTTCCAAAATAGTCTGCCCGTTTACTATCGTAGAGCCCTCACAATTATAAAGGTCAGTTATATCTAAGCCGGCCTGAAAGAGAGCGGCCGAAGTAACTACTTTCATTATTGAGCCGGGTGGATATTGACAAAAAGCATGGTTTAAAAAAGGGCTTCCTTCTTGTTTTGTGATTTTTTCCCAGTCTTCCTCGAGGCGATTGGCATCAAAGCTAGGTTGGCTGACGAGTACCAAAACATCGCCATTTTGGGGATTAAGGGCTACCACCGCTCCCGCCTTGCCCCGAAGCTTTTGGTAAGCAACCTCTTGTAAACGGGAATCCAAAGTAAGTATTAAATCATGCCCGTTTCTTTCCAACTCAAAGGCGTCCTGAATTTTTCTGAGGATCGAGCTGTCATTTAATCCCAATAAAGTTTCAGCTTGGGCCGCTTCCAAGCCTGCCGAGCCATATTGAACGCTGGTGTAACCCAAAAGGGGCTGAAACATTTCTCCCTGGGGATAGAAACGTACCTTCTTTCCGTCTATTTCTTTAGTCTCAGCCAGAACTACCCCGTTACGATCATAAATTCCTCCCCTGGTAATTCTCTTTTCCAAAAATATTGCCCGGCGGTTGGCAGGATTCTCCAACATGGCATCCGCCTGGACAACCTGCCAATACACCAAACCAAAACTCAAAAAAACGAAACTAAACACTAACACTAAAGCGATTTTTCTTATTCCGGTCATGATAAAACACCAGCCCGTTTGCTTAAAGCAGACTCGCTAAGACTGAAAGAAGAGCTATGAGATATATTGGCCAAAAGGCCTAACAGAAGGAAATGACTAAGCATTGAACTCCCACCGTAACTTACCCAGGGAAGCGGTAGGCCTGTTAAAGGAAGCAGTTTGGTAACTCCGGCTAAAATAATCAGTACTTCCACTCCGATCAAAATCCCAATACCGGCAGCTAAGATCTGGCCAAATCTGTCGACTGCTTTAACTCCAATGGCCAAAGCTCGAAGAACAATGATAATAAAGAGGCAAATAACCGCCATAGCCCCCACAAAACCAAGCTCTTCCGCTATCACCGCAAAAATAAAGTCACTGGCGGCCAAAGGTATCTGGTAAGCGCCTATTCCGTTACCTAAGCCGGTCCCTAAGAGCCTTCCCCCGCTGATTGCAAAAAGGGCTTGGGCAATCTGGAATCCTCCACCGCTGGAATCTACCCAAGGATTAAGCCAGGTGGCTACCCTGACGCGGACGTGGCCAAAGAGAAAATACCCGGCAGTTCCAGTTATAATAATAACAGGAAGGGCTAAAATCAGATAAAGCAGCCTCTCTGTAACCATATAAATGATAAAGACCATTAATAGAAAAAAAACCAAGGCTGTCCCCAAGCTCTTTTGGGCAGCTAATAACCCTAAGACAAAAATACCGATCAAGGCAAAAGGGCCCAGTGTTTTTCTATCGGGTAAAGAAAAGCGTCCGATTTGAAAAGTTCCAACACTTAAAAGTTCCCGGTTTTCGGCTAAGTAAGAAGCCATAAACAGGAGTAAAGCGACCTTGACCAGTTCTTCCGGCTGAAACCCAATCTGACCGAAACGAATCCAACTGGTTGCTCCCTGAATTGTAACCCCAAAAACCAAGGTTACCAACAAAAGAACCAAAGCCAGAAGCCCCCAGAGATACTGATACTCCCCCAATTTACGATAATCTTTTAACCAAAAGAGAATCCCATAATAAACCAGCAAACCAAGATTGGCCCAGACAAATTGGTCTTCAGCTAAAGAAGGATTAATTCTGACCAAAAACACCAACCCAATTGCCAAAAGAGTTTGGACAACAGGCAAGAGATTATTGTCACCGTTGTAACCCAAAAATAATTCAACGGCACTGCCAACTATAATAAGCAGAGAGAAAACAGCAGCATGGAAAAAAAACTGGCTGTCCAGCATATCAACGCTTCTTAAGACCCCCAGGCCCGTCCACATAATGCTCAAAGTCAAGACCCGCAAGGAGAAACTATAAAGCATTCTTCTCACCGCTCCAAAATACAGCAAATAACTGTAAAGTTGTCCGGAGCTCCCCGCTTCAGGACAATGTTTTTCAACCTTTCCAAATGTTCATCCCAAGTCCCGGAAGCGGAAAACTCCCTAACCATCTCTTCCTCGTCAATAACATTGGAAAAACCGTCTGTACAAAGAAGAAAAATATCCCCAGGCTGAGTTTCCAATTGAAAACAATCAACTTTTATGGTTTTCTCTATCCCTAAGGCTCTAGATAAAATATTTTTATGGGGATGATGTTTAGCCTTTTCTTCACTTAGTTGACCCAAACGTACCAGTTCGTTGACCATGGAATGATCTTCTGAAAGCAAAGAAAGTGTATAATCCCGCCAAAGGTAAATTCGGCTGTCCCCAACATGGCCAATAACCGCTTTATTCTCTTTCAAGACTAAAGCCGTGATAGTCGTTCCCATTCCTTCGGTTCCCGCTTCTTGTAAAGATACTTCATAAATTTCTTTGTTAGCCAAGGCAATAGCTTTTTCCATCCAATCTTGGAGAGAATCGACGGGTAGTGTTTTAAGCTCGGCGGCTTTTAACCTTAAATACTCAATTGCCAACCTGGAAGCAACTTCACCGGCATTATGGCCTCCCATACCATCCGCTACCGCAAACAAATTGTCTTCCGGTAAAATTAAGAAATTGTCCTCATTGTTTTTCCGCACACACCCAGTTTCGTAAATACTAACTGTTTTCATTTCTCCACCTCGAATAAAGGAAAGTAATACTACCTATCTTTATAAAATCGCCTGCAACTAATTGCACCGGAGTATTAATTCTCTCGCCATTGACCCAAGTCCCATTAGTGCTGCCGACATCTTCGACAGTGGTTATCCCTCTACTATGCTTGAACAGAGCATGGTCTAAGGAACAATAATGGTCGGGAACCACAATATCATTGTGTTTGCCTCTGCCAATGGTTAAACCGCGAGAATCAATCTTAATTTTTCTCCCTTTAGGCAGCATTTCCGAACCGTTTAAGACCTCCAAGCAACCCAAATCGGATTCAATTTTGGCAAGTACCCCTTTGGCTCTTAAGTCGGCCAACATAACAGTAAGTATACGTAACAAAAACAAATAAATTAAAACAACAAAGATAATCCTTCCAAAAACAGACAGGAATTGCATAGACTAACCACCGCTTTTATTTTTCCACATTAAAGCAGAACAAAGTTTGTCCGGCTTTAATTTTATCTCCGGGATTAATCATATATCTGTCAACCCTGAGCTTATTAACATAGGTCCCATTCGTACTGCCCAGGTCCTGGACAAACCACCTGTGGTTTTCAGTAAACAGCCGCAAATGATGCCGGGAAATTTCCAAGTCCTGAACCCTCAAATCACAATCTGCATTGCGGCCGATAATGAACTCATCTTGGTCCAAATAGAAAATTTTTCCTTGGTCCGGACCTTTAATAATTTCGAGATAAGGGCAAATTTTCCTGCTATCTTCTTTGGCTAATGAACTCGCAAATCTAACACTATCCACCAGGACAGTAGTTTTTTCCAGTTCTTCGGCATCTCTGGGAACTTTTTCCTCTTCAATTTGCCAATTGGCGACAATAGAATGATTAAATTCAATTTTAATATTAACGCTACCTTGCTCCATATCTTCGCCCTTTTTAATCTCTACTACCGGCAAGGTGAGGAAGGTATAACCTTGTTTAGAACCTTCGTCATAAATATGCTTGGCCAGCTCAATTAAAAAGGTTTCACCAAAACTTTCAAAGACAGCCAAATCTGTAGGGTGAAGATAGACTCGGTAAACATTTGGGACATAAACATTGGAAATACTGACTTGTTTATTTTTTAACATTGCTCGGATGAGCTCCCTAGCAACTTCAACAGGCTGAATGGTGCCTGCTCGCTTGCGAAAGAGAAAAGTTACAATAAATTCTGCCACCAATTCAACCTTGGTCAACAGATTCATACATTTCACACTCCACGCGCTGTCGTAATTGGCCACAGGCGGCATCAATATCGACACCCTTTTCTTCTCTTAAGGAGACAGGTATCCCGCCAGCTTCTAAAATCCTCTTAAACTTTGCCACTTCTTCCCGGGACGGCCTTTTTACTTTACTTCCCTGCACGGGATTGACCGGAATAAGATTAACATGAGCCAGCATCCCCTGTAATAATTTCACTAATCCTTCTGCTTCGGCTCGAATGGTGTTTTGGTTATTTAAAGCTACTTCAAAAGTAATCCTCCTGTTGGTAAGAGCCGAATACTCACGACAAGCATCCATAAGTCGTGCTATCGGATACTTTTTATTCATGGGAACCAGCTTATCGCGGACTTCATCCCGGACAGAATGGAGAGATATGGCCAAGCCTACTTGAGGATTATCTTTCCCCAGCTGAATTATTTTGGGTACAACTCCACTGGTAGAAATAGTCATCCGCCGTATGCCGATATTCTGGCCGTTATGGCTGTTCAAAACTTGAATGGCTTTCATTACTGCCTCATAATTCAGCAAAGGTTCCCCCATACCCATAAAGACAATATTTGTAACTTTAAATTCAGGATCTTCCTGCTGCATTTCCCTCCAAACTTCCAAAACTTGCCCCACAATTTCCCCCACTTGAAGGTTACGACGAAAACCGGCCATACCGGTGGCGCAAAAAGCACAGCCTACAGGACAGCCTACCTGGGTTGAAAGACAAATAGTATGCCTGGAACGAGACTCAGTTTTTTCATAGTCCATAAGTACAGTTTCAATGTTCTCCCCGTCAGCCAATCCAAACAAAAATTTCCGAGTCCCGTCTTGAGAACATTGCTTTCTGAGTATTGCCAAAGGCTGAAGTGAAAGTATTTGGCTTAGCTTTCTCTGGTCTTCTCTGCTAATATTTTTCATTTCCTGCCAATTATGGGCTCCTTTGCCTTGGACCCAATTAAAAACTTGACTTGCCCGGAATTTCTTAAGACCGTTCTCCAGGCATATTTGGGTAAGCTCTACTTCCAACAAAGAACGGCAATCCAACTTTTCCATATTTAGTATTATTCTCCCAATAATAATATTATAAACCTGTCCGGTAAAAAAAGTAATTAATGCTAAATATTATCAATAAAAAACGGCTCAATTCAGCCGTCTTTAAAATGTAAAATATTAGAATCAAGATTCCTTTCTAAACTTAGCTATAAAGAAACCATCCATCTTATGTATATGGGGCAAAATTTGCCAAACTCCTTTTCGCAATTGTTTTAAATCCCTTTCTTCCGTTACGGCAAAAGGCAGTTCCTGCGCAAGATCAACCGGGCTAAATTCGGGTTTAAGTTTTCGAAAGGCTTTAACAACATCAAAGTTTTCTTCCGGTTCTGTAGTACAAGTAGAATAAACAAGTTCTCCGCCTGTTGCAACCCTTTCCGCAGCTTTCGATAAAATGGCAAGCTGCAAATCCGGCAATTTCTTAATTTCATCTTCTCTCTTTTGCCAACGGAGATCTGCTCTTCGCCGGAGAACACCTAAACCGGAACACGGTGCATCCACTAGAACACGCTGAAACTCACCCTCAACTCCTTCCAAAACTCTTCCGTCACCTTCTAAGGTTTTAATAATGGTAATACCCAGACGCTGAGCTAGTTCATCCACTAACCGAAGTTTTTGGGGATAAATATCTAGAGCTACAATCTCGCCCTTGTTATTCATGAGCTGAGCGCAATGGGTGGTTTTACCTCCGGGAGAACTGCAGACATCCAAGACCCTGTCACCGGGCTGTACTCCCAAAACATGAGCAACAAGCTGTGAGCTTTCGTCCTGAACAGTAAAATGACCGGCCTTAAATTCTTCGATTTTTTCCACGGATTCAAAGTCATCCAAATATAAAGCTTCTGGAACTCGCTGACTGGGTTGAGTTTTAATACCTTTTTCCTCCAGCTTTTGGCTTAGTTCTTCCCTGCTGGTCTTCAAGGTATTAACCCGGATACAAGTAGGAGCAGGTTCATTATTGGCTTTAAGCAGTTGTTCGGTTTCCTCCAAGCCCCAAGACTTAAGCCACCTTTTGACCAGCCATTCTGGGTGGGAATATCTAATGGAAAGATATCGTATTGTTTCTTTTTTCCTGTCCGGCCAAGGCAAATCCCAGCCGGTTGCCGCAGTTTTCCGCAAAACACTATTCACAAGAGGAGCAAAATTTTTCTGAAATATTTTAACGGTATTAACACTCTCATTAATGGCAACCGGTACCGGAATTTTTTCCATATTTAGAACCTGAAAGGCTCCCAGTCGTAAAACCGCTCGCACTTCGTGGGGCAGAGCAGACATAGGTTTTGTTAAATGCTGACGCAAAGCATAATCAAGAGTCAGCTTCTGTTTCAAAACCCCATTGACCAAAGCTGTAGCCAGATGACGTTCGCGAATATCTACGAGTGCGGCAAGCTCCGTCCGTAGAAGAAGATTGGCATAAGCTCCTTCTTTTTCCACCCTCGTAAGAATACGCACGGCAATTTGCCGTGCGTTCTCATTTTGTTGCATATTAGGAAGAACCCTATTTTTAATTAAGCCAGGCTCATTTTCAGTACTTCTCATAACTTTTTCCTATTCATCCCGTCCCTGGGCAATCCAGACAAATCTTAATAAAGTTAAAATAGCAGTCAAAGCAGCCGCTACATAAGTCAAAGCTGCGGCATCAAGCATATTTTTAGCTCCATCCATTTCATCCCTGCTATAAAGCAGCCCATTGCTCTGCAGGAAAGCAAGAGCCTTACTGCTGGCATTATACTCTACCGGCAAAGTGACAATTTGGAAAAGAACAGCAAAAGCAAAAGCATAAATCCCTAGAGTGAGCAAATACGGCATCGAAGGCATGAATAATCCCAATAGAATAAGGAAAGGACCAACTTGGCTGCCAAAAGAAGCAACCGGTACAAAGGCGGAGCGGATTTTTAACGGAACATAACCATCAGCATGTTGAACTGCATGCCCTGTTTCGTGGGCTGCGACAGCAATAGCAGCCAGAGAAGTGCTGTTATAGACCCCACTGCTAAGTCTTACGGCTTGAGCCCGCGGATCATAATGGTCGGTCAAATCTCCAGCAACCTGCTCCACTTTCACTCCATAAAGACCATTGTCATCAAGAATCATCCGGGCAATTTCAGCGCCTGTTTTCCCCGAAAAGCTGCGCACCCGGGAATACCTCCGGTAAGCGCCGCTTACTTTGGATTGGGCATAAATAGTTAAGATTATTGCCGGTATCAGTAAAATAGTTGAGGGATGGAACAAAAAGGGATCAAAAAACATTTTCTTCCTCCTTCTGCAAAATACTCTTTAGTAGTATGAAAGAACAATAGAAGGAACAATAAAAGTAGTATGAAGAGTATGAAGGAACAATAAAGGAATTTTACAATAAAGGAATTCTACTATCTAGTGTATTAATCCTACCTTAGATTTTGCTTAAAATATCTTCTGTAGCTCTTTTTTCCTCTACCTTTAGTATAACCTTTTTCTGAAAAATAACAATCTCGTTTTTAACACTCCGCCTATTCAAAAAGCTCCCCAATTCCAATACACCGTCCGTTAAAAAAATCTGCTCCAGTCATTTGCCTTTTACCTTCAGGCTGTAGCCTTAAGATTTGCAAAATACCTTCGCCGCACTGAACCAAAAAACCACCGCCCCTTTCAGCCAAAATCTCCCCGGGCTTGGCATGTTCCGGTCGAGAATTGTTTTTTTCTCTCTCCAGCGGTAAGCTTTGCCAAATTTTAACCCGTTCCCCCCGAAAAGTGGTATAGGCTCCCGGCCAAGGGTTAAGCCCTCTGATTTGATTATGAATGGCTTGCACAGGGCGGGACCAATCTATTTTTTCATGTTCCCTTTTTAATAGAGGGGCATAGGTGAACTCCTTCGGCTGAGGGATAGGGTTTAGAGTACCATCCTGAAGCCCTCTTAAGGTTTTAAGCAAAAGCTCTGCCCCTAATTCAGCCAAAGCATCGTGGATTTCCCCGGTAGTAGCTGTCAGAGATATGGGATACTCAGCTGTCAAAAGTATATCCCCGGTATCTAGGCCTTCATCCATAAGCATGGTAGTAACACCGGTCTTTGTTTCTCCGTTTAAAACAGCCCAATGAATTGGGGCAGGCCCCCGGTAAGAAGGGAGTAGGGAAGCATGAACATTAACACAGCCTAAAGGAGGCAGCTTGAGAATATCCAAGGGTAAAATTTGCCCATAAGCAACAACAACAATACACTCCGGTTCCAATTTCCGGATTGTTTCAATTACTTCAGGCGCTTTAACCTTTAATGGTTGAAAAACAGGAAGGTTAAGGCTTTCCGCAAGTTCTTTCACCGGACTGGCCGTTATTTTTTTCCCTCTGCCCTTAGGCCTGTCCGGTTGAGTAAAAACCCCGACAATATGATGTCCGGCTTCGTGAAGGGCACGTAAAGTGGGTACGGCAAAATCCGGAGTCCCCATAAAAATAAGCTTCATTTTCTCATCCCCAAATTAAGCTTTTTCATAAATCTTTTCAGCTACATCAACAAACAAAATGCCGTTTAAATGGTCAATTTCATGTTGAAAAGCCCTGGCTAGAAGGCCCTCAACATCATACCGCACGGTTTTTCCCTCCCTGTTTAAGGCCTCAGCCACAACCCTCTTAGCTCTGCGGACATCGCCAACCAGGTTGGGAATGCTCAGGCATCCTTCTTGATCGACTTCTTCGCCGATCATTTCCAGTATTACCGGATTAATGAGCTCAATAAGTCCTTCCCCTGTATCGATTACCACTACTCTCTTGGGTACTCCAATTTGAGGAGCCGCCAAACCTACTCCTTTCGCGTCATACATTGTCTCAGCCATATTATCAAGCAATTTATGGATATTCGGAGTTATTTTACTAACTTCCTGAGCTTTTTCTTTTAGTATGCTGTCTCCCATCTTAACAATCTGATAGACTGCCATTTTGTCTGCTCCTTTCTCTCTTAGCCTAAATCAAATTTTAAAAATATCTCCTGGTTAAAATCCTCACTTATCATTTTATTATACCTTCCTTCCAGTTATTAAGCAAAAGAAGAACATTAATATAAAAATACAAGCTTAATTGGCAAGAGGATTGACTTCAATACTAAGATTTATACCTGAACTGGATATACCTTGAAAGAAAGCTTTGACTGCAGAATGAACTATTTGCCGCAAAATATCGGGATTCTTTCCTTTAACGGAAACTTGCCAGCGATATTGATTCTTCAACTTCGTTATTACTGCCGGAGCAGGGCCAAGAATCTGATAATCTTCCTCCTCCCTGCCTTCGATGGTTCGCTTCAGGCAGTCTGCCAGGTCATTGGCAGCTCTAATAACTTTTTCTTCTTTCTCTTGAAATAATATGACCCTAAGAATATGAGCAAAAGGAGGATAATTGAGTTGCTTACGGTAAGAAATCTCCTCCCAGAAAAAAGCAGGATAATCTTGACTAGCTGCCCTAATAATAGCCCTATCACCAGGGGAGTAAGTTTGAATAATCACTTCTCCTTTTTTAACCCCACGCCCGGCTCGACCAGCCACCTGGGTCAATAACTGAAAAGCTCTTTCCCGGGCGCGAAAATCCGGCCTATATAGAAGTTGATCAGCGGAAATTACTCCAACCAGAGTTACATTAGGGAAATCCAAACCTTTGGCCAACATTTGAGTCCCAACGAGAATTGGCACTTCTCCACGACGGAATCTTTCTATAATTTCTTTATGTTTATTTGATCCGGCTGTAGTATCCGTATCCAGCCTTAGGACTTCCACGTCCGGAAAGAGAGCTGCCACTTCCTCTTCCACTTTTTCGGTTCCCTGTCCAAAGAAGCGAATAAACCTGCTGCCGCAATCCGGGCACCGGTCAAACACATCCTGGCTATAATCACAGTAATGGCAGCAGAGTTTTTGCTTTTGGCTGTGGTAAGTAAGCGCTATATCACAATTAGGGCAGCGGGCAACGTAACCACATTCCCGGCAAAAAACAAAGGTTGAATATCCTCTGCGGTTGAGAAACAAAATGCTCTGTTCGCCTCGCTGAATCCTTTCCCTAAGTTTCTGACGCAAAACAATGGAGAACAGGCTTTTATTACCCTTGGCCAGTTCCTTTTTCATATCAATTATTTGGACTGTAGGCAAAGCCATATTGTTATATCTTTCCTTCAGGCTGGCTATAGTAATTATACCCCTTTGGGCAGCGGCATAAGCTTCCAGGGAAGGGGTAGCACTGCCCAGGAGCACCAGTCCTTGTCTTTGTTTCATCCTGTACCGGGCAACATCACGAGCATGATACTTGGGGTTTTCATCCTGTTTATACGCAGTATCGTGCTCTTCATCAAGGATAATAAGCCGTAAATTAGGTAAAGGAGCAAAGACTGCAGAACGAGCCCCAATGACAATTCTCTTCTCCCCGGCCAAAATTTTTTCCCAAAGAGCCAGTTTTTCCCCCAGGCTGATTCCTGAATGAATAATTCCCACCAAATCGCCAAACTGTTCCAGAAAAACCCGGGCTATTTGAGAAGTCAAAGAAATCTCCGGCACTAAAACAATGGCATCTCCGCCGTCCTTTAAGACTTGAAAAACCATTTCCCTATAAATTTCAGTTTTACCGCTTCCGGTAACCCCAAAAAGAAGAACAGTTTCTTCTTTTCTCTTCCTGTAGCAATCCCAAATGGTTTGCCAAGCTTTCGCCTGGCCGGCAGTCAGTTGATGAGGGCTTTCTTGCCAAAGAAAAGAAGAGACTTTGTTTTCTTTTGTAGGTGGCAAACTTTTTTTCGTTCCCAGGGAACTTGCCTTAGTAAATCTTAATTCTTTTTTTACCCAACCTTGTTTAAGCATTTCTTCCAGCAAACCAGGCCGGACTTTTGCCCGCTTTAAGAGCACTCCTTCCGGCAGACCTCCCCGCCGCGCCCTGTTTAATACTTTTAAAACACAAAAAGTATCAGGATCCAATAATTCCAAAACCTTAACATCCTCATCTTCCATCCCGGCCTGGGGAATATACCATTGTTCCGCTTTGCCTTTTAGAAAAGGCCAAACGGTATGTAAAGCCTGGGCTACAGGACAAATAGTCGTTTCAGCCAGCCAAACAGCCAGTTCCAGCAGTTCCTCCGGTATTAAAGACTCTCCTTCCAAGATGGCTTCAATTGGCCTTATTTCAACATCTTCACTTATTTCGGAGAGTTCTGTGCTGATCCTGGTGACTAAACCCTGGACTCTGCGGTTTTTTAGGGGGACAATCACAATCATTCCTGCTTTTAAATCCATATTTTCCGGCACAACATAATAATAACTTTGATCCAACCGCCTATTGGCAACATTAACCAGAACTTCGGCATATTTAGGCATATTTATACCCCCTCCTCTCCGCTTTAGCCAGTTTTATCCTCTTCTTGAGCCTACCCTTTCTTCATCCATAACAAGGATTTATTGCTTAAATTCCGTACACGAATCCACAGGCAAGATTTAAAATATTGGCAGTTTAGGAAAGTAGATTAAATAATTTTATTATACCAAACATTCCCTTAGGAATACTTAAACTACATTTAAATAACATTATAATCTTGAAAATTATTTTTTCTCAAAAAAACTTGCTAAAAACCACTTCTAATGGTATTCTGTTTGAAGAATTATTAATAAATACCTTTAATCTGGTCCCGTGAGACTGGAAAGGGATTATATGCTATTAAGGTCAGTGTACCTCTTTCTCCTCACGGGCGGAAGAGGTTTTATATTTTAAGGAGGTTTATCATGGCTACTGAAGTACAAATCCACGAAAGATTATCTCTTAGCAAGACCATTCCGCTCGGACTACAACATGTATTCGCAATGTTTGGCGCTACTGTCTTAGTGCCCTTCCTTACCGGTCTAAGCCCGGCTGTGGCTTTGCTGTCATCCGGTATTGGCACCATTGCTTTCTTACTTTTAACAGGCAGCAAAATTCCGGCTTATCTGGGCTCTTCCTTCGCTTACATCGGTGTCCTAACTTATTTTATTAAAGACCAAAATAACGTTGCCGTTGCTATGGGCGGGGCTTTAGCAATCGGCATCATTTATATTCTGGTCTTTCTTTTGATGTCGGTCTTTGGGACAAGCTGGATTCACAGACTTGTTCCTCCCATTGTGGCAGGCCCCGTTGTGGCTATTATCGGCTTAAGTCTTACACCGACGGCAGCCAGTATGGCTTCCGAGGATTGGCGGGTGGCCATTTTTACCTTGGCCGTGGCAATCTTCTTTTCCATATTTGCCAAAGGTTTCTTTAAGGTAATTCCTATCTTGATGGCAATAATTTGCGGCTATGTCGTAGCCTTTGCCATGGGAATTGTTAATTACCAGCCTATTGTGGAGGCAATGCACAATTTCTTTGTTCTTCCCATTAATTTTGCTACCTATAGCATCCCGGCCTTAGATAAAACTGCAATTTTAATGTTTGCGCCGTTAGCCTTTGTCACTATTATTGAAGACTTGGGGCATATGATTGTCCTCGGCAACATAACTCACTCCGACCCCATTAAGAACCCCGGTTTCCATAGAGTTTTACTCGGTAATGGTGTCGCCACCGGAATCGGCAGCTTTCTTGGCGGTCCTCCCCTTACCACTTATGGCGAAAACATCGGTGTTTTAGCCGTCACCCGGGTCTACAGCTCTTTTAACCTCTGGGTAGCTGCCATTATCGCCATAATTTTAAGCTGTGTCAATCCCCTCCAAGCGGCAATCATGTCTATCCCCACCGCGGTAATGGGTGGAGTCTCCATCCTGCTCTTCGGTATGATCGGCGCAGCCGGTCTCCGCAACCTGATTGAAGCCAGAGTGGACTTCTCCAAATCTAAGAATCTTATTATCGCTTCGGTCATTTTCGCCGTAGGTATTGGGGTAAGCAGTCACGGCGTAGCTTGGGCAACCCTGGCCGGCATTGGTTTAAACCTTCTTCTGCCGGATGAAAAATAAGTATAAAAAGCTATAAAAACTCATCTGTAGACTAAGCATGAGGAGAGCTATGGGGCACATTAATGAACATCCCATAGCTCTTTTACATTTTTCGTTGAAATTAGCTAAAAAACCCTTAGGCACCAATTGGGGGGGGCAGGTACCTAAGGGGAGGGAGACTTATTAAGATGATCGGCTACTTTTGGATTTCATATTCAATCAAATAATGTCCTTCATAAATATCGTCAGTTTCGATTACCAGACTGGGATAAGTGATAACGGTAGCAACAATAGCATCCTTGGCAGGTTTTTGGTAACTGGCCACCACAGTAAGAGTCCCGTCCTGAAGTTTTAATGCTTGCAGTTCAATGGCATAGCCTGCCGTGGGTTGCTGTCCCATAGTCAGAACCAGATAAGTCCGGTTATCGATATTAAAAGCCTGCTGAGTTTCTTTTTCCTTATTGTCTTCCAAGTATTGGGCTATTTCCGCCGGGTAATTCTCCGTGAGAATCCTGGCTTTTACCCCATCCCACTGCTGGAACTCGCCTTTTCCCGAATCCTGACCGTTCGGCATAGGATTATCACCTTCTTGACCTTCGGAACTGTCGCTTGAATTATTGCCCGCACTCTGAGAATCGGAAGTATCTTTTGTTGCTTCGCTGTTTAGGGAACAACCAAACAAGGAAAAACACACTAAGATGCAGAAAATTACAATTAAAACAGTTTGGATTTTCTTTTTCATTCTTAACCCTCCAAATAGAACCCGGCTTATTCTCTTACACCTATGTTTTAGCTTTGAATCTTTATGCATTTAACCCTCTTTTAACTCTATAGACGGAAATGCCATTTTTAATCTAACGGTCCGTTAGGAAAACTTTTTTTCCTAGTACCTATTGGGAAAGAAAACCACTATAATAATTGTTATAAAAATTATTGTTAATTGTTATGAAAAAACAATTGTCATGAAAATAGCTGTAGGAAGGTACAATGCCCATGTTAATCTTAATTAAAATGATTCTGGTTTTGGCTTTGATGGTTATTTTGTTAAAAAAGAAAATACCTTTCGGCAATGCCATGCTTATTGCGACTCTTTTTCTTTTTGTACTTACAGAGCCTACCATCGCCAATCTAACAAATGCCATTTTGCGAACTGGCTCTAAGCCAGGCACTTGGTTTATGCTGTGTACACTTTATTTTGTGATGTGCTTAGAATATCTCCTCAGAACCAGCGGCGTCCTAAAAGGCTTTACGGCTGCAGCCCGCAAACTTTTTGGCAGCGACCGTGTCCTTCTGGGTTTTATGCCGGCATTTTTGGGATTTCTCCCCTCAATGGGTGGAGCAATTTTTTCCGCACCCTTAGTTAAGGAAGCAGCTAAAAATTACCCTCTGACGCCGGAACGCTTAACCGCTATCAATTACTGGTTCCGCCATATTTGGGAGTTTAGTAACCCCATCATCCCGGCTATTTTGTTAGCCAGTGAAATAACCAAAGTTCCTGTTAGTGCCCTTAGTGGCAAAATGTTCGCTTTTACTGTGGCTTCTGCAATTATCGGAATTATCGTCCTCCTAACAGGCAAACCCTACCGCAGCTCTTCTAGCGCGGCATCAAAAGAACTTCCTAAATCTCCTGCCTTAAAAACCGACAATTCTCTCCAGACGGAGAACATTAATGTTAAAACAGCAATCCGCAATATCCTCTTGGCTGTCGGGCCGATTGCTGTCAACCTTATCTTAGTCGTATTATTTAAAATGAATACCGCCCTGGCCATGGCCCTGGTGCTAAGCGGAATGGCAGTCATCCTTAGAATGAACCTAGCTAAGTTTAAGGAGATGTTGTTTTCCGCCTTTAATTTTCAGATGCTCTGGGGAGTTTTATCTATCATCTTTTTCCAACAAATGCTGGAAACAACAGGAACCATTGACCAAATTGTTCTTGTCTTTGAAAGTTCCGGCATTCCCCCTGCCGCCATCATCTGGATTACTGCCTTTATTGTCGGCTTGCTGGTCGGCAGCCCGCAGGGTTATGTAGCCATAGCATTACCCTTGGTTGCTCCCCTTACCTCCGGAAACATGGATGTCATCGCCCTGACTTTTATCGCCGGTAATTTTGGCACCATGGCCTCTCCCGCCCATCTTTGCCAGGTAGTTTCTTACCAATATTTTAATGCTGACTTCCTCAAATCTCTTATGCCAATTGTGTTCATGCAAGTTATATTGGTCTTCTTTGCGGCTATTTATATTTATTTATTCTGAGTACCGACCGTACTGGTTTTTTATCAGCTAAGAAAAAAAAGCATTCCCAAGAGATTATTCTTAGTTGGCTCCTGGAAAGGGAAAAACTATTGGAAAGCTAGTCTTTAAAGCGTATTTTTACAGGCCATAATAACATGTTTAAGCAAAATAGTGGTAGTTACAGATCCTACCCCTCCCGGTACAGGGGTAATAGACAAAACTTTATCTTTAACTGCTTCATAGTCTACATCTCCGCAGATTTTACCGTCTCCCCCGTCATTAATACCAACATCTATTACAATGCTGTTTTCAGTAACATAGGTATGGTCAATAAACTTGGCTTTACCTAAAGCAGCAACCAGAATGTCAGCTTGCCGGGCTATTTGCGGCAAATTTCTTGTTTTTGAATGGCAAATGGTAACTGTAGCATTAGCCTTAAGAAGCATCATGCTTAAAGGTTTGCCTACTACCATACTCCTGCCGATAACTACAGCATTGCGCCCTTCCAGGCTTATTTGGTAATATTTGAGAATTTCCATAACAGCAGCCGGAGTGCAAGGTACAAAACCACTGGTATCCCCTTCCCAAACCTTTGCCAAGTTCAGAGAATGCAAGCAATCAATATCTTTAGCCGGTTCAATCAAATCTTTAATCCTATTTTCATCTAACTGCTCAGGAAGAGGGCGGAAGATTAAAATACCGTGGACAGAGGAATCACAATTAACAGCCCTTAAAATGTTTTCGAACTCTTTAAGACTAACGTTACGGTCCAAGGGATAAATTTGAACATTAATCCCTAACTTCTGGCATTTTTTCAGAATAGTGTTTTCATAATATAAATCATCAGGCTTTTCGCCAACTCGAATAATCCCAAGAGTAGGTATCCGGCCCAAGGCTTGAAGGTTTTTGACTTCCTCCAGGAGGTCATTTTCTATGGCTTGCACTACCGGCTTAGCTTCTAAAATAACACTCATTCTTTTTTCCCTCCCGAGATAGCTTCTTCCACCTCAGCAAATACTTTGTCCGCTCTTGGCAAATAATTATTTGTCAGCTCTTCCAGCTCAGATTCTATTTGCCCTTTCAACTCCTGATCCTTCATGATCTTAGTATTAATTAGAACATTCAGCTTGGCGCTCTCTAAAGCAGCCTTGGCCAACGCCACTCCTACTCCCACGTCACTTAAAACAAGCCGGCTGCCTTTTTTAGCCAATTCTTCCTGTAATTCAATCACTTGAGCAGAGCAGCGGGCGATTTCCAAAGGGACCAAACTGGCTCGGACCAAGGCTTGCTGTAAAGTTTGTTCTTTGAGCCGGGCTTCTTCCGGCGTGTCTTTCGGTAACGAATAGGCCTGAGCAAGGGGATAAAAAGCTTCGGCATCTTCTTTAACCAATTCCTGCAAACGAGCCAATAATTTCTCTCCTTTTTCCAGCACAGCTCGAATGTCGGCTTCTACACTTTGATATTTCTTTTTGCCAAGGGTTAAATTGCCAACCATTAAGCCCAAGGCCATGCCCAAGGCTCCCGCAAAAGCCGCAGCCCCTCCGCCACCCGGGACAGGCTCCTTGGAAGAAAGAGCTTTTAAAAAATCTCGAGAACTTAATTCCAACATATTTATCCTCCTGTTCTTTGGGGTTAAAGATAGATATTAGCCTGAGAATTAGCCCAAGTATCAGTCGGCCTGAACAAAAAACCTTATGTATTTTTTCTCTTCAGAAGTAAAACCGAATTGGTCCAAAATATAATCATCCAATGCCGGAAACCGATCGTTTCCTTGCAAGATTTGGTCTACTAAACTGGCAATCTGCTCTAAAACTTCTTTGTCCCATAGAGGAAGCGGAAGTTGTTCCAAATCTCCCCGTAAGATCTTTAAGGTGTGAAACTTTTTCCGATAAATAAAAGCATAAAGACTGCTGTTAAATAAACCTAAGATAACCTTTAAGGGATAATCCAGCTTAGGTATCAAGATATTGGCACTGTTTAAAGTCAGGCTCCCCCGGTCATCATAGGCAAAAACCGGTCTCTTGGAGATAAACTTATAAATAAGTTTTTCTTTTGCTCGGTATCTTTCCAAAGGCGCAACTTGCTGCATAAGTTCCGGTTCAAATCTAATATAGGCACTGGGTTTTTTCAGTTTAAAAGCCGTTACATCCAACCCTCTGTAAATGGGTTCGTAACCTTCTAAAGGTTTAGCCTGTAAAAATTTCCTGTTATCACCGGTAACAATCCCTAAAGCCCAATCCGCGTTATCCTTTAAGGTAAGATGTTTGACCTGATAAACTTTATTAAGAATTCTTTCGTCCTGTTCGTTTAAGTAAACATCAAACACATACCATTTGTTATTCAGAAACCTTTGCTGGGCAATTTGGTATTCTTGCCCATTCCTTTTTATTAAAACCAACTGTCCGGCACAAGGCTTGGCTTTTTCCAGCTCCAAGCGAATGGCAGAAGAAAAAACGTTCTTAAACCTTTTTCCCAGGCATTCTATTTTCCTAATTCGCCAGTTTTCCACGAGATGCTTGCGTAAAGCTGCATACTTGCGGATATTGAGAATTGCCTCAGGCAGAACAAAACTTAACCTGCCCCCATCCCTTAAAAGCTCAAGGCTAACTAACAGAAAAGCGGCAAAAGACTCACTAGAAATAATCCCTGGAAACTCAGCGTTGAGCTTAACGGCCACATCCTTTTCCAGCCCTGCCCCCCAGGGAGGATTAGTGATTACCAAATCAAAAGAACCGTAAAACTTCCCGTGCTCCCCTTGGTCCCTAGCCAAATCCTTTAAAGGATTAAGCACAAGAATATTGGGACTGAAATCCTGGGGAAATTTAAGCAGGAGATTAATTCTGGCTATCCAAACGGCAATCCAATCAATATCCAGCCCAAAAAGCCCTTCCGGTTCTTGCAAATAATCGGCACAAGCTAAAAGAAACTGTCCTGTCCCGCAACAGGGATCAAGCACTTTCTGCCCGGGCGCAAAGTTTTCCCTAACCATCCTGTCAACAATAGCAGGAGGAGTAAAATAAGAACCAAGGCTGGCCTTCCTGCCTTCCCGCATTAGAGATTGATATATTAGACCCAAAACATCCCTTTCCTGAGGCAATGGATATTTAAAGATAACATCCAGGGCTTCCTGGCTGGTCAACCTTTTTACCTCTTCAGGGATCTCCTTCCATAATTTCTGCAATTCAGCATAAACCGCTTTGCGGGAAAAATCTTGCGAGCGTAAAAGGATAATCTCTGTCAATTCGGACTTTTGGAGATCGCCATTGCGGGAAAAAAGATTTAGAGCCAAGACCAAAAGTGCCATTCGGACATCAATACCTTCACTATTAATGAACTCGCTCAGCCGGCTAAGCTGGAAAAGGTTCTTTTCATCCCTCAAGTACTCGACAGGGAGAAACTTCTTTTCGGCCCGAGCCTTATTGGCCCTGCTCCGTAAACGGTCAATTTTGCCGGAGGAAAGATCAGCTTTAAGCTTTAAGACCTCAGCCCGCAGAAAGTGCTTTCCTTCCCTATCTACGGGCTGCAAATAACCATGCCTCAGCCAATTGCGAATACTGGCTTGGGAAATACCGAGGATTTCGGCAGTTTTAAAGCTATTAATTATTTCTTCTGACATTTCCTTACCCAAATAAATTAACTAAAGTTACTCTTACCCAAAATAATTATTTAAAATTACTTTATTAGCTAAATTTTCTTCGGACTTTCAAACTTAAAATAACCCAGAATTGTAGATTCAATTTTAAGTTATAGTCCTACCTTCCTGAAGGCCTTTTAGTCCTATATCTGTCCGGTAGTGAGCCTCCGGAAAATTAATTTGGGAAATCAACCTGTATACTTTCTCTCTGGCTTGAGATAAATTTTCTCCCCGGACGGTAACGCCTAGCACTCTACCACCAGCGCTACAAAGCTTGTTTCCTTCTATTTTAGTACCGGCATGAAAAATTACCTCATCCTTAGTCTTAACATCAGGAAGAGTAATAGGAATCCCTTGCCGATAATTTCCAGGGTAACCCGGAGAAGCCATCACAACACAAACAGCGGCATCGTTAAACCATTCAATGCTTGTTGAATTTAAAGAACCGGTTAGACAGGCCTCAAGGATAGGAACAAGATCAGATTTGAGCAAAACCATAACAGTTTGAGCCTCCGGGTCGCCAAAACGAACATTGTATTCCAGAACTTTCGGGCCTTCCGAAGTAATCATTAACCCCAGAAACAGCACTCCTACAAAAGGTGTTCCCCTTTTTCTCATTATTTCTAAGGTAGGTAAGGCTATTGTCTCTATTACTTCTTTTTCCAATTCCTTAGTCCAGAAAGGCGGTGGGCTATAAGTGCCCATTCCCCCCGTGTTTAAACCTAAATCGCCATTTAGGGCTCTTTTATGATCCTGAACAGCAACCATGGGAATTGCCGTTTTCCCATCACAAAAACAGAGAAGGCTTACTTCCTGGCCCTCCAGGTATTCTTCGATAACTACCTGATCGCCGGCTGAACCAAAGGCTCCGCCCATAATCTTTTCTAATCCCTCGACAGCTTCTTCCCAAAGATTAGCGACAATAACCCCTTTGCCTGCCGCCAGTCCATCGGCTTTAATTACCACAGGTGCGCCTATTTGGCCTATATAAGCCCGGGCTTCCTCCTTGGAAGTAAAGGTCCGGTACTCGGCTGTTGGCACTCCGGCTTCAACCATAATAGTTTTAGCAAAGGCTTTACTGCTTTCCAGTTGGGCTGCTGCTTTGCTTGGGCCGAAGATTTTAAGGCCTGCAGCCTGAAAGCGGTCAACTATCCCTAAGCTTAAAGGCTCTTCCGGACCGACTACAGTTAAATCAATGTTTTTTTCTTGCGCAAATTTAACTAAACCATCGATATCATTTGCTTTTATTGGTACATTCCATTTTGCCGTTCCGGCATTACCGGTTGCGACAAATAATTCCGCACAAAGGGGACTCTGGGCTATCTTCCAAGCTAAAGCATGTTCCCTTCCCCCTGAGCCAACCACTAATATTTTCATTTTCTTCTCCACCGCTTTTTCCCAAGGATACCCGGACATGGGCTAACCACCTCATATAATTCTCTTACTTAGAATTTTTCTTAATCAGCATTTCTCCTTTAACCAGGCAGAAAACACTTAATGTTTAAAATGCCTTCTTCCTGTGAAGACCAAGATAAGGCCTAAACGGTCTGCAGCCTCAATAACTTCCTGGTCTTTGACTGAGCCCCCCGGTTGGACAATAGCTTTAATTCCATATTGGGCAGCCAGTTCAACAGAATCCGGGAAGGGGAAGAAAGCATCTGACGCAAGGTAGGCTCCGCTGGCTTTGTCGCCTGCTTGCGTCAAGGCAATCCGAGCTGAGCCGACTCTATTCATTTGCCCTGCTCCGACCCCGAGAACCTGTTTTTGGCTGGCAACCACAATAGCGTTGGACTTGACATGTTTAACTACTTTCCAGGCAAACTCCATTTCTGCCAAATCATCCTCGGTGGGTTTGAGTTTGGAGACAGTTCGCCATTCCCTTGCCGGGGTAATCCCTTGGTCCTCTTCCTGCAGTAGAAAACCGCCACCCACCGTCCTCAGCTTCCAGCCGCGGGTCTTAGAACATTCTTCTCGATTAACAGTAAAGAGCCGCAGGTTGGTTTTTTGAGCCAGAATGTTTTTAGCTTGGACAGTAAAATCAGGAGCAACAATAACTTCATAAAATCTATTTTTGATGGCCTCAGCAGTTATCTCATCTACTACCTGGTTAAAAGCAATAATACCCCCGAATGCCGAAACCGGGTCAGCATCTAATGCCCGCTCATAGGCTTCCAGAACAGATTGTCCCAAAGCAACCCCGCAAGGATTGGTATGTTTAATAATGGCGCAGGCCGTGTCCTCAAACTCGGAGACAATTTCCCAAGCTGAATCCATATCCATCCAGTTATTATAAGACAATTCTTTGCCCTGGAGCTGCCGCCCATAAGCCAAAGTCCCCTTTCCGGCCTCAGAGTCGGCATAAAAAGCCGCTTTTTGCCCTGGATTTTCACCATACCGTAAATCCTGTACTTTAATAGCCGTTAACCTTAAATTTTTGGGGAAAGCCGCTTCCGTTTCCAGCAAGCCTTCCAAATAATCGGCAATTAAGCGATCATACTCGGCGGTATGAGCAAAAGCCTCCGCTGCCAGTCTTTTTCGCAAGGCTAAAGGCACTGTCCCGCTTTCCTCCAGGTTTTGCAAAATTTCATTATATTTAAGAGGATTAACAACAACAGTAACCCTGGCATGGTTTTTGGCTGCTGCTCTAACCATTGTCGGGCCGCCAATATCAATATTTTCAATTGCTTCCTCTAAAGTAACATTTTCCTTGGCGATTGTTTCCCGAAAAGGATAAAGGTTAACACAAACTAAATCAATTAATTCAATCCCATTCTCTTTACACTGGGCTATATGTTCGGCAGTATCCCTAGCCAAGATTCCTCCGTGGATTTTGGGGTGTAAAGTTTTGACCCTGCCTTCGAGGATTTCGGGGAAACCTGTAACCTCACTGACATAAGTCACCGGGATGCCCGCTTCAGCCAAAACTTTAAAAGTCCCACCGGTAGATATGAGCTCATATCCCACTTGAACCAAACCCTTGGCAAATTCCACCAAACCTGTTTTATCCGAAACACTAAGAATAGCTTTTTTCCCCATTCATTATCCCTCCAAAAATCCTATAAAAAATCTACCGTCGTGTCATCTAACCGCCGGCCAAAGTATCTTCTGCCCTTGTTTATTGTTTAGGAGTGCCTTTTGATGGTCACTTTGCGCCCCTGGCACTCAACTTTGCCCAAAGCAATCAGTCTAATTGCTTCCGGATAAATCTTATGTTCAACCTGTAAAATCCGCTGGGAAAGTGTTTCCACAGTGTCTTCTTCATAGACCGGTACCGCTTCCTGCATAATAATTGGTCCGGTATCCATACCTTCATCCACAAAATGTACTGTACAGCCGCTAACTTTCACTCCGTATTCCAAAGCCTGCCGTTGAGCGTTTAAACCCGGAAAAGCAGGTAAAAGGGAAGGATGGATATTTACGATTAAGCATTCCGCCCGGCGGATAAAATATGGGCTTAAAATCCTCATATATCCTGCTAAAACTAAGAGTTCCACGCCCAGTTCTTCCAGCCAATTAAGGATGTCATCCTCTTGTGCCTGTTTATCGGGATAATTCTCCCTTGGAAAAGCTCTAGTGGGAATCCCGACTTTTTCCGCTCGAAGAAGTGCCTGGGCTTTGATCTGATCAGAGCCGACACCCATAAATTCCACTGGCAAAGAACCTTCCAACCATTCATCAATTAATGCCTGTAAATTGCTGCCACGCCCGGAAGCAAGCACTGCTATCTTCATAAGTATTTCACTCCTTGCCCAGGGATTACTGTGCCAATTTTTACAACCTGTTCCTTGTTGGCCAGCAAAAACCCCATAACCCGCTCTTCATCAGCAGGATGAACAATAATAATGAAACCTATCCCCATATTAAAAGTGCGGTACATCTCTTCGTCCGCAATGGAACCAATTCTTTGCAGCAGGCTAAAAACCTGAGGAACTTGCCAACTTGCCGTTTCAATAGCAACACCTAAACCGGGGGGTAAGACGCGGGGGATATTCTCAGTGAGACCTCCACCTGTAATATGCACCATTCCAGCTATATTAACTCTTGCCAATAGCGGGAGAATTGTCCGGACATAGATTCTGGTAGGCGTGAGCAATACTTCACCTAAAGTGCCGCCGAGTTCAGGCCAAAATTCATCTAAAGGATAGCCCTCAAACACTTTCCGCACCAAAGAATAACCGTTGCTATGCAAGCCGCTGGAGGGCAATCCTAGCAGGATATCCCCTTCCCGGATTTGCGAACCGTCAATCAAATTATCCCTGTTTACTACTCCCACCGCAAAACCGGCAAGATCATACTCGTCCTGAGGATAAAAGCCGGGCATCTCCGCAGTTTCTCCTCCAATTAAAGCACAGCCCGCCTGCCGACAGCCTTCGGCCACTCCTTCCACAATAGCAGCTACTCTCTCCGGAATTAACTTCCCTACGGCCAAATAATCCAGAAAAAACAAAGGTTCCGCCCCGTGAACCAAAATATCGTTGACACACATGGCAACGGCATCTTGGCCGATTGTATTATGTTTATTCAGTTGAAAAGCCAAACGCAGTTTGGTCCCGACCCCGTCAGTCCCGGAAACCAGGACGGGATCAGGGTACTTGTCCAGGTCAAGGCTGAACAAACCGCCAAATCCCCCCAGCCCTCCCAGAACTCCGGGCCGCAAGGTACTCAAAACGGCAGGTTTGATTCGTTCTACTGCTTCATTGCCCGCCTGGATATCAACACCAGCCTCTTTATAGGTATATCCCATTATCCATCCTCCTTGGCATAGCCTGATTTAACTTGCTCCTTACACTGGCTCCAATGCCCTCCAACTTAAATGCCGTGCATAAGGCCTGCCACAGTTAAATCTCGAATTTATTTTTGAATTTATTTAATCCTTCTTTAACATGAACTTGGCTTAATGTCCAGATCTTCTTTAGTTATTTTTTGAGAGACTGTGATTGGATATTTGCCGTTAAAACAAGCTAAACAAACAGGAAGGTTACCTAAAGCTCTTCTTAAACCTTCTTCGGATAAATAATAAAGAGTATCTGCGCCAACAAACTTGCGAATCTCTTCAATGCTCATTTTATTGGCAACTAAAGTTTCTCGCTCCGCCGTATCTATTCCATAATAGCAAGAATAGCAAACCGGCGGTGAGCTAATTAGCAAATGCACTTCCTTCGCTCCGCAGTTTTTCACCATTTCCACTAACTTTGAGCTGGTAGTCCCTCTAACGATAGAATCGTCAACCATGGCTATTTTGCGGCCCCGAATAACCCTGGAGTTAGTATTCAGTTTTATCCTGACACCAATTTCCCGCATTTTTTGGGTAGGTTGGATAAAAGTCCTGCCCACATATCTATTTTTCAGAAGACCCTCTTCAAAAGGCAAACCAAGAGCTTTGGCATAGCCAATTGCCGCCGGCGTCCCGGAGTCCGGTACAGCCAAAACAACGTCAACATCCAACGGGCATTCCCTGGCTAATTCCACACCCATTTGTCTGCGGCTTTCCCAGACATTAAGATTATCCAGGGTGCTGTCCGGTCGGGCAAAGTAAATATATTCAAAAGAACAAAAAGCGGGATTCTCTTTCAATGTTCCCCGGTGGGAATGCAAGCCTTCCTCATCAATTGTTACCACTTCACCTGGTTCCACGTCGCGCAAGAATTCGGCACCGATAGTATCAAGCGCAGCACTCTCAGAGGCCAAACAATAACGATTGCCAAGGCGGCCGATACATAGAGGCCTGATTCCAAAAGGATCGCGAACACCGATAATTTTGTCCTCAGCCATGATAAGAAGGGCATAAGCGCCTTTGAGGTCAATCATGGTCTTAATAATGGCATCTTCCAGACTATACCTCCGATAGCGGGCAATCATGTTCAAGATTACCTCACTGTCAATGGTTGTTTGAAAAACTGTACCTTGACTGCCAAGTTCAGCTCTTAATTCCAGCGCATTGGTGAGATTGCCGTTATGGGCCAAGGCAATCATGCCCTTTTGAAAGTATACAACCAAAGGCTGGGCATTGCTTAAATGAGAAGAACCGGTTGTAGAATACCGGACATGACCAATGGCCATTTTGCCTTTTAGTCCGCTTAAAACTTCTGCAGTAAAAACTTCGGAAACTAAGCCCATGCCTTTATAATGCTGGATTCTACGCCCATCGGAAACAGCAATCCCGGCACTTTCCTGGCCTCTATGCTGCAAAGCGTAAAGGCCATAATAAGTTAGCTGGGCAACCTCTTGTTCAGGAGCATAAATCCCGAAGACTCCGCATTCCTCTTTAGGTTTATCAGCCGAGAGTATATCCATCCCAAAGCTCACCCCTTAAACTCTAGTATCGACCATTCATCTCTGGACAACAGGACAAAATTTCCAGGTTAGACCAATAACTAGGCCTTGGAATTCATCCTATTAGCAATAGCCTGTTCAAACAAAGGACGATAGGTCGCCAACGGAACATTAAGACAGCAAGTTTCATTAAACATAACCTTAAGGGTATTACCTCCGCTTTCCCCAAGATGCACCAAAGGAATTCCGGCATCTTTAGCTGAAGCTTCCAGTTTTGGGGCATTTTGAGCAGAGATAGAGATAATAATTCTACCCAGCCGTTCCCCGAAAAGTTTCTTAAGTTGATTACTACCTTTAATATTAACAGTCGCTCCATATTTTACAGTCATCTCGGCTAAGGCCACAGCCAAGCCACCCTCGCTGACATCATGAGCAGAGAGGAGTATTCCCTGTTTATTAAGTTCTAACAAAAAATCGATTCTTCGTTTGATTTCCTGCAAATCCAGCTCCGGCAGTTTCCCTGCTTCCATGTTTTCCAACTGAGCCAGGTACTCAGAACCGCTAAGCTCACCTTCTAACTCCCCAAGAAGGTAAATCTGCTCACCCTCAGACCGGAAAGTATTCCCAAGAATTTGACTGAGGTCTTCAATTAAACCGACCATGCCGATCATAGGCGTTGGATAAATAGCTGCCCCTGAAGTTTCATTGTAGAAGCTGACATTTCCTCCCGTTACGGGTGTGCCAAGTACTCGACAAGCCTCGGCCACACCTGCGCAAGCCTGTTCAAACTGCCAAAAAATCTCGGGTTTTTCAGGATTGCCAAAATTCAAGCAATCCGTAATAGCTAAGGGCTTAGCACCTACACAGGCAATATTTTGGGCCGCTTCCACCACGGCAAGGGCTCCTCCCAAATAAGGGTCGAGATAAACATAACGGGAATTACAATCCGTCGTCAGGGCAATTCCTTTCTTCGTACCCCTGATCCTTAGGACTGCGGCATCCCCTCCTGGCAAAACTACCGTATTGGTACCAACCTGATGGTCATACTGCCGGTAAATCCACTCTTTACTGGCGATAGTTGGGTTACTAATTAAAGCCAAAAAAACCTCTTCGGCTGTACCCTTTAATTCCAGTGAATCGAAACACTTACTCTTGAGCTCTTGATAATAAGCGGGTTCAGCCGCAGGCCTATAATAGACCGGCGCCTCTTCAGTCAAAGCTTTGACCGGGATTTCAGCAACCAGCTTACCATCCTCCAAAACCCGCAGCAACCCATCATTCGTTACTCTGCCGATAACGGCAGCTTCAAGCCCCCAGCGATTAAGGACTTCCTCTACTTCTTTCTCCCGCCCGGCTTTAGGTACTACCAGCATCCGTTCCTGAGATTCAGAAAGCATGATTTCATAGGGAGTCATCCCTGTTTCCCGCCGAGGGACAAGGCTTAATTCCAATTCAATCCCGCTGTTTCCCCTACCGGCCATTTCCACCGCTGAGCTGGTTAACCCTGCAGCCCCCATATCCTGGATGCCAACCAAAGCATCGGCTTCGATTAATTCCAAACAAGCCTCCATTAAAAGTTTTTCCATAAAGGGGTCGCCAACCTGAACAGCAGAACGCTTAGCTTCCGATTCTTCACTTAATTCCACGGATGCAAAAGTAGCCCCGTGAATACCATCTCTTCCGGTTCTGGCCCCGATTACCATCACCGGATTACCTTCACCTTTAGCTACTCCTTTAGCGATATTCTCATGCCTTAAGAGCCCAACCGCCATGGCATTAACAAGAGGATTGCCGCTGTAAGATTTATGAAAATAGACATCTCCACCTACGGTGGGGATCCCTATTGAATTGCCATAACCACCAATGCCTGCTACTACGCCGCTTAAAAGGTATTTATTGTGTTCTTCTTCCAAAGGACCAAAACGTAAAGCGTCAAGAACTGCAATAGGGCGAGCCCCCATAGTGAAAATATCCCGTAGAATGCCGCCCACACCGGTAGCAGCCCCTTGATAAGGTTCAATAGCCGAGGGGTGGTTATGGGATTCCATTTTAAAAACAACAGCCAAGTTATCGCCTATATCTACAATCCCGGCATTTTCGCCAGGCCCTTGCAAGACCTGCGGTCCTTCCGTAGGGAACTTCTTTAAAATCGGTTTGGAAGTTTTATAGGAACAATGCTCAGACCACATCACAGCAAAAATGCCTACTTCCAAAATGTTAGGCTCCCGGCCCAAAAGCTCAAGGATACGGTTATATTCTTCGTCTGTTAAACCCATTTCCCGCCATACACGAGGTTCCATTTTAAACCCTCCCTTCCCAAGCTTTAAGAATGGAAAGAAACATCCCTTTGCCATCCACTCCACCGGTTATTTCTTCCACAACACGTTCCGGATGAGGCATCATCCCTAAAACATTGCCTTTTTTATTCACAATTCCGGCAATATTATCCCGGGAACCATTGGGGTTGCCTTCTGCACTGGCTTCCCCTTCAGGGGTAACATACCTGAAAACAATTTGCCCATTATCCTGGAGCGCCTTAAGGCCATCATCATCAATTGTATAATTCCCTTCACCATGACTGATGGGAATTTGAATTACTTGCCCTTGCTCATAACAATTGGTAAAAGCCAATTTATTATTTTCTACTCTTAAATACTGGGGACTGCATATAAAATGCAACCCGGCATTGCGCAGTAAGGCTCCCGGCAAAAGCCCGCATTCGGTCAAAATTTGGAAACCATTGCAAATTCCCCAAACCAAACCGCCCTCTTTGGCAAAACGGATCACATCATTCATTATGGGAGAAAAACGAGCAATTGCGCCGGTCCGCAAATAATCGCCATAAGAAAAACCGCCTGGCAAAACGATAAGGTCAAACCCTTGAACTGAAGTCTCCTGATGCCAAATAAGCTTGGGTTCTTCCCCCATTACCCGCCAGGCTTCCAGGCAGTCAATATCACAATTGGAACCTGGGAAACGTACTATGCCTATTTTCAAGTTCAGCCCTCCAGTTCAAAAAAATAATCTTCAATAACGGGATTGGCCAAAAGTTTGCGGCAGATTTCATCCATTACTTCTTCAGCTTTGGCCTTATTGGCTTCAGCTAAGGTGACTTCCATAAACTTACCTATCCGGACTGAATCTACAGGATAACCCATAGTTTTTAAAGACCTTTCCACAGCGCTGCCCTGAGGATCAAGAATACTTTTTTTCAGAGTTACAATTACCTTAGCTTTCACTGGCAATAACCTCCCTTAAACGTTTGTATACTTCGCTATAAGCTTCCTCCACTTGGCCTAAATCTCTGCGGAAGCGGTCTTTATCTAATTTTTTCCCGGTAGCTTTATCCCAAAAGCGGCATGTATCAGGAGAAATCTCATCACCCAAGAACACTTGCCCGTCACAAAGGCCAAATTCCAGTTTAAAATCAACCAGATCTATTCCGGCCTTAGCAGCCAGTTCGATCATTAATTCATTCACCCTTATGGCCATTTGTTTCATAGTCTTTAACTGGTCAGCAGTTGCCCACCCCAAAGCCAGGGCATGGGTATCGTTCACCAGGGGATCGCCAAGGCTGTCATTCTTGTAATATAGTTCCAAAACTGGAGATGTTAAAGCGTAGCCCTCTTCTTTGCCAACCCTTTTGGCTAAACTGCCGGCAACAATATTTCGAACAACAATTTCTAAAGGAATCATCTTAAGACGCCTAACAATTTGTTCCCTGTCACTGATAATTTCAACAAAATGATTAGCCACGCCGTTTTTTTGCAGATAGGTAAACATCATGGCTGACATTTTATTATTAATAATTCCTTTATCCACGATAGTACCTTTCTTGAGGCCGTTAAAAGCAGTGGCATCATCCTTGTACTCCACCAAGTAGATGTCTTGCTCAGCGGTCTCATAGATTTTCTTGGCTTTGCCCTCATACAGCAGCTTTAGTTTTTCCATGGCAATATCCCCCTTTTTTTACTTAAGAATAATGACTTTTTTATAATTCTAAATTTAATGTTGTCGGTCAGAAGTGATAACGTAATAAAATACCTAATTTTTGCAACTTTATTACCCGAGAAAGCCTACTTAAATTGCTATAGTAACATTACTTGAGTAAGCCTACCCTGCGGAAAATATAATCGACATTCTTGGTGTGATAACTATAATCAAATAATTCTTCAACTTCCTCTTCAGTCAAGACTTTCCTAATGTCTTTATCTTTAAGAACATATTCTTTAAAAGATGATTTTGTATCCCAGGCCTTGAGAGCATTACGCTGTACCCAGGCATAAGCAGTCTCCCTGCTGACTTTTTTCTCGACCAAGGCCAGGAGCACTCTCTGGGAAAAAATTAAGCCATAGACCTTCTCCATATTCTCCAGCATTTGTTCAGGGAAGACTCGTAAACCTTCCAACATTTGGATAGTTTTGTGGAGCATGTAATCCAAGGCAATTGTACTGTCCGGTATAATAACCCGCTCCGCCGAAGAATGAGAAATATCCCTTTCATGCCAAAGTGCCACGTTTTCCAAGGCCACAAGAGCATTAGCCCTGAGCAGCCTGGCCATTCCACAGATTCTTTCGGCAATAACGGGATTCTTTTTATGGGGCATAGCTGAAGAACCTTTTTGTCCTTGGCCAAAGGGTTCTTCCACTTCATGGACATCTGTACGCTGCAAGTTGCGGATCTCGGTAGCGATTTTTTCCAAGGAAGCGGCAATACCGGCCAGTATGGAAACATAAAAAGCATGCCTGTCTCTTTGGATAATCTGGGTTGAAACCGGAGCATATTTAAGCCCGAGGCTTTGACAAACCCATTCTTCCACTTGCGGATCAACATTAGCAAAGGTACCTACCGCACCGGAGATCTTGCCCACGCGAATTTCTTCCTTAGCACAAAGGAGCCTCTCTTTTTGACGGCAAATTTCATCATACCAAAGAGCAAATTTTAACCCGAAGGTAGTAGGTTCGGCATGAATACCATGGGAACGCCCCATTTGGATGGTATCTTTATATTGGAGGGCCTTCTCAGCCAATACTTCCTTAAGCCGATCGATTTTAGCTAAAAGTAAATCCGAGGCTTCTACTAATTGCAGGGAGAGAGCGGTATCTAAAATATCTGAAGAAGTCAGCCCCAAATGAATATACTTGGCTTCTTCCCCAACGTTCTCGGCAACATTGGTTAAAAAAGCAATTACATCATGCTGGACGACCTCTTCAATTTCTTTAACCCTCTCCCAGGAAAAAGCCGCCTTTTTCTTTATTTGCTCCACAGCTTCCTGAGGGATTTTCCCAATTCTGGCCCAACCTTCGCAAGCAGCGATTTCAATTTTCAGCCAAAGGTTAAGCCTGTTTTCATCTGTCCAGATTTTTCCCATTTCCGGCAATGTATAGCGTTCAATCATAGGTATTCTCCTCTTTAATTTATCGGATTAAAGCTTTCTAAAGAATTTAGCTTTTAAGAATTAAGCCTTTTTTGAAGTTCTTGATCTTTAGTAACAACCTCAGCCTGCATTTTTTCCCTATAAGCGAGCAAGTCGCTTTTCAGAGCCGGGTCATTTAAACTCAGCATCTCAACGGCCAGCAAAGCGGCATTTTTAGCGCCATTAATGCCAACCGTTGCTACCGGAATACCGGGTGGCATTTGGACAATAGCATAGAGAGCGTCAACTCCTCCTAAAGCCCCGCTTTTAATCGGCACCCCGATTACCGGCAAAGTAGTTGCAGCCGCAATTACTCCCGGCAAATGAGCGGCTAAACCGGCACCGGCAATAATTATCTTTCCTCCTTGTTTCTCAAAGTTCTCCACCCATTCGATGGTTCTTTTCAGGGTACGGTGAGCGGAGGACACTTTAACTTCCAGAGCTACCCCAAATTGCTTTAAAACCTTCACAGCCTCTTCCATAACCGGAAAATCGGAATCACTTCCCATAACAATGCCAACTTTATTCACGAACAATCCCCCTTAGCCGTTTTTTTGTAATAGAATTATTTTTTGTGCTTTGTTGCTTCTTATACATTTAATTCCTTGATTAATACTCGATTTTAGGCTCTTGTCTTTAAAGTTATTTTAACCGACATTAAAAAGGCGGTCAATAATATTTCCGAACATTTTTATTAAAGGTTTTAATAATGTTCGATTTTTTCTGCCGCTTTCTATCCTTTTATCTTTCTGGAACTGAAGGAAATATTCCGCCGTTTTTCAAAGCTCCCAAAACAAAAAAGACTGTTAAAAAAACTGCTGCCAATACCTATTTCCTTTGGCATTGGCAGCTGATACAATATTTAATTGCTTAAAAGTGTTTTATCTAAAAGTTTTCCACTTTGACAATCACAAGGTTTAAATGGTTTGCCAGGTCTATATCAATAGGTTTAGACAAAGGTCTATCACCATTGTAAATAACCCGCACTACCGGCCTGTTTGGCAGCCCTGGATTTTGCCGAATCACATTGCCCCGCATACCATTACTCAAGAGAACACCTAATCCATTGGGATAGGCGGCAATATTTTTAACAAAAAGCCGCACAATCTGGGGATCAAATTGAAAGCCCGACTGTGCCATTACATACTCATAAGCCTGATTCGGTTCCAGAGCATCGCGATAAGGCCTTTTACTCGTTAAAGCATCATAGACATCTGCAATGGCGGCAATTCTGCCATACTCGTGGATGGCATTACCTTTTATTCCCCGGGGATAGCCGCCGCCTATCCATTTTTCATGGTGCTGATAAGCCACATGAGCGGAATTAATGCTGAAATCACGATATCTGCGGACAAAATCAAAGCCAAAAGACGGATGTTTCTTTATCTCTTCAAAATCCTCTTTACTGAGAGAACCTTTCTTGTTGACAATTTGTTTAGGGACATTTGTTTTACCTATATCATGCAATAAAACACCCATTCCCATCTCAAGGAGTTTGTTTTGATTATAACCCTTAGCCATACCTAAAACTAAGGACAAAACAGTTGTATTCACGGAATGATGATATGTATATTCATCATAACCGTGAATATCAGTTAAACTGTTCAAGACATCACAACTACAAAGTAAATCTTCAATTATCATGGAGACTGCATTGCGAACAGAATCAGTATCAATATCGGTTTTGCTGTTGTTGCCCAATGCTTTAGTCACGCCATGAACAGCTTGGTAGGCTACTTCCTTAGTCTTATCTGAAATGGCATGTTTAACGTCTACATCTTCAAAACGTTCATCTTTGATGAACAGCATATCAAAGCCTAACTGCTTTAACCTGTTCAAATATTTCGACGTTAGAGCCACACCTTCCGCCAACAGAACCCTTCCGTTGGCATCGCGGACAGCTTTGGCCAACACTGAACCCTCTGGAATAAAATTAATATTAACAAGTCTCATGCGTTTTCGTTCCCCATGAATATTTCCCACATCGTTTACCAAAATAAATTATAGACGGGCATACTACTAAGAGCAAGTAAAATGGAAAAATAATCTAAGTTTATTTTTTTACCGGGAAATATGTCAAAATGCAGCCTCGTATTTCTTAATAAAGTGTTATACCACCTTGAATCGCCAATATTTTTATGATATAAAAGGTGAAGACAAAGGTAGACCGGGGCCAAAATTTACCCGGCTAAGCTAATAATTATTATTTTTAATAAGAGGTATATTATGGATAATACAGCCGATCAATCCCTACTTTCTCTTTTCAAAGAGATAAGAACCCTGATTGATAAATATCTCAAGACTAAATTAAACTTGGGCAACTTCACTATGCCGCAAACTATGATTATGTATTACTTAGGACAGTCCGGAAAAATGAAAATCAGTGAACTTAGCGAGAAAATGGGACTTACTAACAGCACTGTTTCCGGAATAGTGGACAGGCTTGAAGACCAAGGAGTTGTAAGCCGAACCAGAAGCACCTCGGACAGAAGAGTAGTATATGTGGAACTGAACCCTGAATACGCAAAGAAACTGCAGGATATTCATGATAATCTGGATAAATATTTTGAGGAAATCCTTGCTGCTCTCCCCCCCGAGCAGGTTACTAGCATTTATCAAACCCTGGCGGCCTTAAGAAATACAATCTTAGACCATTTGAATTATTCTTCCCAAGATTAAATACCAAAAAATAGAAAAGGGCGGTACAGCAATCCGCTCTTTTTTAAGTTTAGGAGGTCTTATGTCCAAGCCGTTCAATATTAAAAATTATCAAGAAGAAATAATTCAAGCCCTTCAGGAATGCCTAAAGATCAAGAGTATTTCCGGCCAAGAAGAGGGTATTCGCCAGGCCTTGGATTACTACCTTAACCTGGGGAAAAAATTGGGCTTTAAAGCTACTAATGTCGATAATCTCGGTGGAATCATCGAATTTGGCGAAGGGCAGAAAACAATTGGTATTATTGTTCACTTGGACACTGTACCGGAGGGCCAAGGCTGGAATTATCCCCCTTTTGCCGGCCAGATCCAAGAGGGCAAAATTTACGGTCGGGGGGCAATCGATGACAAGGGGCCGGCCATCGCAGTTCTTTATGCTCTTAAAGCAATTAAGGATGCCGGAATAAAGCCACAATGTAAAGTACAGATCATTATCGGTATTGATGAGGAAAGCGTTTGGAATACCACTCCTCAACTTTTAAATAAAATTAGAGAACCAGACTTTTCTTTTGTGCCTGATTCTAAGTTTCCTCTGGTTATTGCCGAAAAAGGGTTAATTTGGCTGGAAATAAAGAAGAATTTTCCTTCCATCTCCACAAATAATACTTCAAGTTATCATCCAAATCCAAAATCCCACATTGTTATCAAACACCTACAGGGCGGGAGCGAGTCAATAAATATTGTTCCGGATTATTGTGAAGCTATCTTAGAGATAACCAACCCTTTGCCCCAAGATATTAACGCCAAATTAAAGGAATATCTGCGAGAAGAGAAAGCAATTAATCCTGAGAAATCTCCCCGGATTGAACTTCATAAAAACGGCCAAGAATTAAAAATAGTCGCCCATGGCAAATCCGCTCATGCCTTCAATTGCCAAGAAGGCTATAATGCCATCTCCAGCTTAATCCGTTTCTTAAGCCAACTGGATATAAGCAGTGAACAAAAAAAATTTTTGGATACCTATAATTCTAAAATTGGCCTGGATTGTCACGGTAAAGCGCTGGGGCTTGAGCTGGAGGATAAGCTAACAGGTAAGCTCACCCAAAGTCCAGGGTATATTCAGTTAGATGAAAAATCAGTTATTTTAAGAGTGGATATCCGCTTTCCGGCCAGCGTAAATCTAGCTTCGGTTCAAGCCAAAGTCCTGTCGGCTTATCAATGCTTTGAAGGCCATCTGGCAATAATCGATTCTCTGGAATCCCTCAATTTTCCGGAAGACGAGCCTCATATCCAAACTCTGCTTAAAGTCTATAAGGATTATACCGGAGACCTGGAAGCCAAGCCTCTGGGGATGGGCGGGACAACCTTCGCTAAAGCTTTTCAACGGGCAGTCGCTTTTGGGCCCACTTTCCCAGGAATGCCCAAAGTTGAACACCAGCCCGATGAATATATTGAAATAGAACATCTTCTGAAGTGTACTGAAATTTACGCTCAAGCTATTCTGGAATTAGTATCCCCTCCAGAATAATATCGCCGCTCCCTGTTTGGAGATTAATATTGGGTACGTTACTGCCAATAACCCCCTCAAGATATTGCTTGGTTTCCTCCCTGCTTATCTCTAATTCAGAGGCAAAACCTTCCATACTAATTTCCCCATATTCTGCCGAAGCTCGGAAGTAACCCTGTTGGTCACCAGGCAACTCGACCCTAATACTGCCGCCTTGGTTAGCACATAAAATTATATCTTCTTCCGCTACCTGCCTATTACTTAGAAAGATTTCTCCATTTTTATTATAAACTTCAATTTTCCCGCTGATATCTTGCAGCTTGATTTCTCCGAATAAATTCTCAAGCTGGACATCACCTTGAATATTTTCCGCTTCAATACGGCCATACTTGGCCCAAGCCTGGACATTCCCCCCCAGGTTTTTTAATATAATTTCACCATTTTTATTATTAATTGTGAATTCCAGTCCCTTGGGGACCTTAATCGCATAGTTTACAGTTACTTGATAATTAGCTGTACCCTGCAAAAGTCCGATATCCCGTGTGAAAATTGACAGCGTCGGACCTTCATTAATCTCAATCAAATCCTTAGCAATTTGCTGGGCTGCTTCTTCGTCATTATTCTTAATAAGTACGCCGGCATCCACCTTAATAGTTTGACCGTCATATTTTTCCACCCGGATTTGGCCGTTGCTGTTCTCAATTTGCAATTTATTTACTTGCCCGGCATCTATTGCATAGCTCCTGTTAATAATAGTTTGGTTTTTATAATAACCTATTTCCCCTAAGAAAACAGTGGCAAAATCGCTCTTTAAAAAACTATTTACACCATAAACTCCAGCGCTAATAAGTATTATTAGAATAGTTAATAAAATACTTAAGCCGTCAAGTCTGATTCTAGGCTGATCTTCCTTGGAAAAAGCAAGATAAGCTAGGATTTCTAACCCTAAGATTATCAGGATAACCGGCCACCAACGCAGGATTAAAACTGCTCCGTTATAGCCCCTAAGTTCACTTAAGATAAGTAAAAAACCGGTCGCAATTAAAAGAATGCCCATGGAAATGGTACCAACTCGCCACTTTCTCATTATTCCTCTTCTCCTTTATTTGGGTTAGCAGAGGAATGCCCAGGGCCTTCTTCCCCTTCTGGAACCTTTTGGACCGGCAGTGGCGCTGGCTTCTCTTTATCTTTGCTCCCCAACATTAGTTTAATTCCGCCACCGATAAAAAGCAGGGCAATAATGCCGGTCCGGAAGTATTCTCTTATCTGTCCATCGAAGAAAAAGGCAATTTGAGGTAACACTATTTTCTCCATGATCATAATTATCCCTACAGCAATCAGCCCGATGCCCAAATACTTCCCTGCTTTACCGCTAAATTGATTTTCCCGGAAAAAATCCCCCAAAAAAGTTGTTTCCGGCCTTTTCTCCGGATTGGAGACCAGGTGTAAAATATCGAATATACTATAAAACCAAAGAACCGGCGTAAACATTAAGAGCAAAGAAAGATTAAGAAAATCACTTAAATAGAGAGTTAAAAGGAAAGCTAACATTAACTGAATACCTTTTTCCATCTGCCCTACGTACATATGCCCAGCTCCGGGAATGATAGAAAAAGTCAAGGCAAGGATTTTCCCGTTTTGACCCTTTAACTCCTCTTCAAAAAGCTGCCAAGTCTCACTACCATTAGCACCCATTGTTTGCACTTCATCAAGCCTACGGTTCATGCGGTCAGCAAGTATCAAGCTGTCCACTAAAGCCACAAGAATAATAAAAGGCAAAATCACAAACGGTATTGGGTCATAGAAAACACCCCACATCACAAAAAACAATCCACCTAAAATTACAAAGGCAGTAGCTAAGAGGAACACTATACCCCTTTGCAAAAGTCCCAAATAAATATGACCGAGACCCGGAATCAAGGATAAAATAATGGTTAAAAATTTACTCTTTTTTTTCATAAATCTACTCCTTTTTAAGCTTAATAAAATAATCTAGAATAACTGGGCGTTTTGTTTCCAGTACTTTTTGGGTCCACCCGGTTTGAATTAAGCCTTGGGAAGATGAAGCTTTTTCCGCTACCCGTTCCCTTGCATGCAGATAGTCTGCGCTCTTGCTTAAACTGCCGGATAAATCGGCAAAGAAACCGCTCACCCAGAAAAACATGGCAATACCGGCTGCCGCACAGTAATAGATTAATAGGTTTACTTTCCGGTTGGGGTGTGCTTCTTTTTCCTCTCTTGCCTCTTTAATCCCAGAACTATTAACCTCAGCCGAAATTCCCGAAGTTTGAATATTATCGCCAACCAATTTTGGAGGAGTTTTATTTAAATTATAATTTAAATTTTGTTCTTCAATAGCTTTCAGGACTTTAGCGGTGAAATCCTCTCCCAGCTTCGGAATGCCTTCTACGGCCAATCTATCTTCAATAATGCCAAGGTAAGTATCAAGACAAGTGGAGCACTCCAGAAGATGTTCTTCCATTCTGAGAGTTTGAGCTGCAGGCAAAGAACCGTCGGCATAAGCCAGCCATAAGTTATGCTCGTAGCATTGCAAGCCGATATTATTCTTACTCATGTTTTGCTCAACTCCTCAAAGTATTGTCTGAGAATCTTCTTCCCCCGATAAAGCCGTGTTTCCACAGTCCTCACACTGATATTTTCTTCCTTGGCAATTTGTTTGCAGCTTTTGTTTTCTGCATAGCTTTTGCGAAGCACTGTTTGATAGTGTTCTGGGATCCGCTTTAAACATTCCTCTAACAATGCTTTCTCTTCTTCCTGAATAACAAAGTCTTGAACAGAAGCGCTTACATCCGCCAGCTTATCGGCCACCTCAGTTAAGCTAAGGCTCTCTCTCCCGACTTTGTTAGCGGCCTTCCGTTTGAAATCGATGGCTTTATTTAGAGCAATTTTGGATAGCCAGGTTTTAAAGCCTCGGAATTGATACTGGGAGAGGGATTTATAGACCTGTAAGAAAGTTTCTTGGGTCAGATTTTCAGCTTCAAAAGGATCATGTACAACATTAAGACAAATTACATAAACTAAGTTTTTATACTCTTCGACTATTAAACGGAAGGCATCTTGATCGCCATTTAATGCCTTTTGGACAATTGCCTCCTGGTCTATCTTTTTCCCCTCCCTTCCTTCATAAACATTGACGGGGATAAGAAGTGTTTTTACTTCATAATTCTAATAACTCTACAAAAAATTAATTAAGCTCATCCCAAACCCTAATAATAAACCAGCCGTAACTTTTAAGTCCAATACGGCTGGTTTAAATTTTTTATTAGAGCAAAGTTCAAAAAATCAAAACGATATCTATTCGATTGTAATGGCTTCTACCGGGCACTGCTCCTTGGCTTCTTGAGCCTTTTCCAATACCTCTTCGGTCAACTCTCCTTCTATTGCCTCAGCTAAACCGTCGTCAGCGATCCGGAATACTTCCGGGCATTCCGCTTCACATACTCCGCAACCGATGCAAAGCTCCTTATCAACAGACGCTCTCATTTCTTTATCCCCCTTTGATAATCCTCTTTTTTGAGTTTGAATAGCGCTTTCTTAATCTTAATAATAATTAGCATTTTTTACTTTTTAAATTCAATAATTAGCACCTTTATAAGCCTAATAAATAGAACCTTGTCAGATATCCCTGTAAGAGTAACTCTTTTGCAAGTAATAAATTATATTAACATATTTTCCTTAAAATTTACCAGTTTTCTTCGAAAATTACCAGAGGTATTATAAAAAAATTTTAGATTTCCTTGATGATCTGCCCCTGGGCGTTAATAATTATTTCACTGTAAGGAACAACGGTTTGCGCCAACAGCATAGCATCTTTTACAGCTCTCGCAATCCCCGTGCAGCAAGGCACTTCCATTCTAACCACTTTTACGCTGGTTGGATTATTGAACTTAATGATTTCAGCAATTTTTTCTGTATAGTACTCAAGATCGTCCAGTTTAGGGCAACCAATCAAGGTTATCCTGTCTTTCATAAACTTTTCATGGAAAGAGGCATAGGCATAAGCAGTGCAATCCGCAGCTATAAGCAAATCGGCATTTTGCAAATATGAAGCCTGAGGATTGATTAAAGTCAACTGAACCGGCCATTGCCTAAGCTCTGAAGGCCGTTCAACCTCTTTGGCGCTTTCCTTTTGAGGAGTAGCAGGCATTTGTTTAAGCATTGCCGCTCTTGTGCCCGGGCAAGCACAGCCGGAAGAGTGCGCAGCGCCTCCTGTAATTGTCCGAACCTTGTTAACGGGCTGCTCATCTTTAGGTTCATTTGCCTTATTCAAAGACTTAAGTCTAGCTTGAACCAGCTCATCGTTGTAGGCAGCGGCTTCCCTTTCGATAATTTTAATAGCCCCTGTGGGACACTCCGGCAGACAATTTCCTAAACCATCGCAGTATTCGTCACTTACAAGTTTAGCTTTACCGTTGACAAGCTCTAAAGCTCCTTCGTGACAAGCGTTAACACACAGCCCGCAACCGTTGCATTTTTCTTCATTAATCTCGATTATTTTTCTCCGCATTTCCATCACCTTTTCTAAAATATTTATTTTATTTAGTAATTACTTATTTGCTTTGTCATTACTATAAAGCATTTAGATCTAAAAAGGCGGTAACTTAGGTTACCCTTTTTATAATTCTTTAATAATCTGGCTTATTTCGGCAATAATAGTTTCTATAGCAAAAGGACTGTTGCCGGCAAACTTCTTGTGTGCCGGCAACAGTCCTTCAACTAATTAAATTTTAAAGAATCCCGAAACCAATTGGTATGCCCGAAGCATAGAAAAGATAACGTCCCAGGAATTCGCCTACCACCAAGACTAAAGCAGCCACATACAAGAAATTAGCCTGGCTTGCCAATCGGCCTGTTCGGGAAAGAACCAAAATAAGAATACCCCCCAGCAGACAAAGCCAGCGGAAGAATACGGTCAGGCTCAAACTGCCGGCGAGGAGAGCAATACTTTCCTGACCGGCACCGGCAAGAGACCCTAAGCCTGCCACATAACCGGGCAGAAAAGCTGTCTGCAGAAGCACCACACCTAAAACAACTAAATCCAAACGGGGAAGTGTTTCTAATTTTTCTCGACCGAAAGTAACAAAGTAAACTATAGCTCCGAGAACTAAAGTTGTAGCGTAGAAATCGACTATAGTATGCACGCTCTGCCAAGCAGGGATTATGGTTTGCCTATAAAGCTGAGCCATAGCAAAGACAGCAGCCAGTCCTGTTAGGGATAAAAGTATGCTAAGACCTTTCTGCAGGGATTGGGCTTTCCCGGTCCTTTCCAACCAGCAGAAAACAAGAAGCAAGACAAAGAATCCTCCGCTCAAGAAGATCTCCCTGCTTAACCAGGAACTGGCCAGATTGGACATGCTGGTAAGAGCTAAGTGGGGCTTGCCTAAATGCACCAGGGAAGCAACCATACCGATGGCACTGAGAAGCAAAGCAACTAAAGTATTGGTTTTAAATTCCAAGTTTTCTTTATTTTTAAAGCTAAGAATAGTGACCCAAACAATAGTCCCTATAGCCGCCTGCATTGTTAGAGTAAAAATGATTAACGGCAATTCTTTCATAATGAACCTCCTTCCTATTTGATAGCTTTTTGGTGGGGGGTAAGAACCAAAGAAGGTAAGGTTATGTCAGCGCTCGGAAGCCCTTTGATTTCATTCACTTTTCCGTATTTCTGCCGTAACTCTTCCAAAGGGCCAAATTCAATAACACGCATAATACAGGCATCAACACAAGCTGGATTTTTTCCTTGCTGCTGCAAATCAATGCAAAAATTGCATTTGCTGACGGTTTTGCCTGCTAATTGCGGAGCTTCGTAGGGGCAAGACCAGGTGCAATAACCGCACCCAATACATTTATCCTGGTCAACTAAAACAATACCGTCTTCTGTCCTTTTATACATCGCTCCGGTGGGGCAGTTTTCTACACATTTAGGTTTTTCGCAGTGGTTACAGGATAACGACAGCCAATAAGCGAAAACATTGCTTCTAAAAACACCTTTGTCCTCCAGGGAGTCTCCGCCTTGAAATTCCCGCACTTTGCGCCAGAGCTGACCTGGTTGTAAATCGTTTTTGTCCTTGCAGGCGATCTGACAAGTAAAACACCCTATACAACATTGTTGATCAACGTAAAACCCCAATTGCTTGGCCATTCAAATCACCTCCTAAACCTTTTCCACTTGAACCAGATTTGTATGCTGCGGATTGCCCCAAGCTAAAGCAGTTGGTTTCCAGGTGGTGAGAGTATTAATGCAGCCTCTTTGATCCACTCCCTTGGCATCAGGGCTATACCAAGCGCCTTGCGGCAGATCACATACCCCTGGAATAACCCGCGGTGTCACCTTCACTCTGACCAGGACAGTGCCACGGTCATTAAACACTTTGACCAGATCTCCATCCTTGATTCCCCTGGCGGAAGCGTCTTGGGGGTTCAACCATAATCTTTGCGGTTCGACTTCTTCTAACCAAGGCATATTGTCAAAAGTGGAGTGTACCCGCCGTTTAGTGTGATGGCCGATACATTGCAAGGGATACTTTTCTCTTAAGGGATCATGCGGGCCTTCGGCCACCGGAATATATTTAGGTATAGCCGGAATATCATGGGGCCTGTTCATATCGTATAGAGTTTTGGAGAAAATTTCGACTTTGCCGGAAGGAGTCGGTAAGGGATTGGCTTCCGGATCTTTCACAAAATCCTCGTAAGCCACAATTTTGTTAGCTTTGGTTTTATAAATACCCTTGGCTCTGAATTCTTCAAAGGAGGGAAAATCAGGATGGGCAGCCTGGGCTACGGCGACAAATTCTCGTAAGTATTGCTGCTGTGTTTTCCCTTCATTAAACTTGTCTTCAACGCCGAGCCGTTTAGCCAGTTCCAGACATATTTCGTAAACGCTTTTGCATTCATACATGGGTTCCACCAGCTTTTGCCCATACAATGCCAGCCCTTGCCCCAAGGCACGGGTAATAATATCCTCTTGTTCAAACTGGGTGATATCCGGCATGATTATATCAGCATATTCCATGCTGGGAGTCATAAAAGTATCGATCCCCAGAATGAATTCACACTTGCTGGTATCTTTCAGGAGAGCCGTGGTGCGCCCGGTATCGGCATGCTGGTTGACCAAAGCGTTGCCACCGTAATTCCAAATAAACTTAATCCCTGATTTTAGACGCTCCGCGCCTTGCAATCCGCCGTTTTCCTTGGTATGGTTGCCGCCCTTTTCAATTGCATCGGTAAACATGAAGAAAGATATTTTAGCCTGAACAGGGTTTACTCCTGCGGGAAAAGCCCCCATTTTCACCGAATTAAAACCTTCATACAAACCTGGGTTGGAACCAAGAACACCCATATTTCCTGTCATTAAAGCCAAAATTGGTACAGAGAGAGCTTGAAATTCGCCGTTGGCGTGGCGTTGCATCCCCCTGCCTTGAAGGAAAAAGCAAGGTTTGGTTGTGGCCATTTCTCTGGCTAATTGTTTGATAATCTGAACCGGAACACCGGTAATTTGGGAAGCCCACTCAGGTGTTTTCGGTTGTCCGTCCGCTAAACCCAGAACATAACTCTTATAAGAATTTCCGGGGGGAATTCCTTCCGGTAAATGCTCATCATCAAAACCTACACAGTATTTATCCAAAAAAGCCTGGTCATGCAGTCCTTCAGTCAGCATTACATAAGCCAGACCGGCTACCAAAGCGCTGTCCGTAGTCGGGCGAATGGGAACCCACTGGTCGGCAAAGGTGCCCACTGTATCACTGAACCTGGGATCAATGACGATAATCTTTGTTCCCTTCTTTTTGGCTAATTTAAGGTAATAAGTGGTATTAAGACCGCCAACTCTGGTGCTGGCCGGATTGTCCCCAAACATCACAATTAGCTTGGCATCGGGGAATGTATTGGGAGAGCTACCACCGTAAGGGGAACCAAACATATAAGGAATTGCATACATGTAGTTGGCTTGACTATAGTTGCCGTAGAATCCCAGATATCCTCCGAGAGCGTTGAGGAGGCGTGCGGTCGGCCCACCCATATAACTTTGGTTAAAAGCTCCGCCCACCCCTGAAGCATAGATGAAATAGACAGACTCATTGCCATATTGATCAATAATCCGCTTTAATTCCCGGGCCGTAGTATCAAAGGCTTCTTCCCAAGTGATTTTTTCCCATTTGCCTTCTCCCCGTTCGCCAACCCTTTTCATGGGGTATTTCAAGCGATCCGGATGATATAAGCGTTGCCTCTGCGATCTTCCTTTCAAACATGCTCTGGCTTGGAGATCGTCCTCGGTATCCGGGCCTTCGTTATCCGTGGTAAAACTCATTACCACCCCATCTTTGACCTGCCCTTTAATCTGGCAGCGCCCACCGCAGTTATGCCAGCAAATCGATGGTAAGGTTTCCACACCGGCTTGCCTTTGTCCCGCCTGAGCAACAGCAGGCTCTGAAGCGCCGCCCTGCCCAAAGGGCACACAACCCACCAGGGTTGCTGAGCCTGCCATGGCAGCACTCCATTTAAGGAATGAGCGACGGCTTAAGGTGTAATTTCTCTTAACCTTAGTTTCGTTTTCCATGCCTTTGTCAACCTCCCTCTTCTTAATCCCTTTTCTTGCTCTTGTTTGCAATGCTATTTTCTCATAAAGGTTTTTGTAAGCCTGAACAAAGATAGACCTTAAATTTTGTAAAAAATAACAAATATCTTTACGGGTAAGGATTAGGGAGTCTTCCGGCACAGTTTTCAACAAATCCTTCTTTGGCAAATTGCAGATATTGCGGTTAAATGTTTCTTTCCTTTTCGGACTAAGGAAGGTAATATAAGACTATATCGATGATCAGTTTTCGCCTGCAAAAATTTTTAGGTTTTAGAAAAGGGAGGATTTAGATGATAGCCAACGAAAATTCGCTAAACAACGAGACCTTATTATTGGAAATAAGAAAATTCCTTTATTTTTTCCTAAGCAATTCTTTCTTTCATATTCCCAATGAAGAAACCATAAGAATGATAATTGAGCACAAGCTTTTTGCAGAATTCCCTCTCGTAATAGACAACCCCGAATTCCAAGAAGCCTTGTCCCTCCTCAATATCTGGTCCCAGGATTTCAGCGAAGATAATTTGCCAGAGGTTTTAAGTGTTTTGCGCCAAGACTACACCCATCTCTTCCTTGGGCCCGGCCATCTGCCAGCGCCACCCTGGGAATCAGTCTATTTAACTGAAGAAAAGCTGACTTTTGGGGAACCGACTTTGCAAGTCAGAGCCTTCTACCGGCGTTTTGGAGTCGCGTTTGAACGCCAAAATACGGAACCGGATGACCATTTCGGTCTGGAAATGGAGTTCATGGCCCAATTAATCGCCAAACAAATTGCTGCAATCGCTGCCGGTCAAGAACAGGAAGCCAACCTGCTCCAACAAACCCAGCTCACTTTTTTGCAGGAACACCCGCTAAGATGGCTGGAGGACTTTACCGCCAACATCATCTCAGCCGCCCAAACTCCCTATTACCGAGGCTTAGCCCTTTTGGCCCGCAACTACCTGACCTGGGATTATGCTACCCTGCAAGAACAAGCCGATTAACCGCTCTCTACTTTGTTTCAAATGCCTACTTAGAAGGAAAATTTCAGCTAAAAGTATAATTATTAATGCCTAAAGAAGCAGCCTGGTTAAGTACAAAGTTTGGCACTGGTTTTCTCTAAAGAAGATGAAAATGTTAGCGACAGACCTTCTCAATTTTCAAAACGAGTTATTGGCAGAATTAACTTCAGAAAACTGCGTGCACAGATTATGCCAAAGGATCAGCCAGCAAACGGCCAGTTCCGTCCTTATTACCAACCCATCTTACAGGGTTATTGCTTGCGCCGCTCTGCCGGAAGAGACTGAAGAACTAAGTCAAAAGTATTTAAAAGTTTCACCTTTAGCGGTTAAGGACTATTACCGGATTACGGCAGGCGAAGGCCAAGCCAAAACCGGTTTTATCTTTCCTCTGCGCAGAAACCATGAAATATGTGGCTATCTTATAGTAGTACATAAGAACCCTCAAGCCGAGGAAATCCGTCAAATGGCTGAGCAGGCCGGCAAAATATGCACCCTTGCCCTACTGACGCAAGAACAGTATTTAAAAGTAGAACGCCGGTATCAGGATGCTTTTATCTTTGACTTATTATATGGAAATATCGATTCTAATGAAGATATTATTGCTTGGGGAGAAATCTGGGGATGGAACTTTCGTCTCCCGCATTGTGTTCTGGTTTTTGAATTGGATGATTATGAACAATACTCTGCCGATAAAGAGCTTGTTCTTACCCTTCAGGATATTATCACCGCTGAAATAACCAAATTGCCCCAAGCACCAATTGTTTTTCGCAAAAAAGGGGAAGTGGCGGTTATCCTTGTCGCAGATAAAAGCAATGCCCACGAACGTATTGCCTATCTCGATCTCTTGGTCAAAAAAAATAATGGCTCTGGCCGAAGAAAGACTTAGCCCCAGGATTGTGCGGGTAGGCTCAGGGCGAACTTATCAAACAGCTAACGAAATATTTCGCAGCTACCAGGAAGCTAAAGTTGCTCTGGAATTGGGCCGCATCATGAATATCAGATCAAAGACACCGTTTTTCCGCGAGCTGGGTCTCGCCCGCATTCTTTATAATCACGACCAACAGGAATTAGAGGAATTCTATTGGGATACTATAGGAGATTTGGTCCGCTATGATACGGAGCAAAACGGGGATTTAATCAAAACTTTAGAAAAGTTTCTCCTAAACAGCTGTGATCTCAAAGCTGCGGCCGACGCTCTTTTTCTCCATCCTAATACTTTAAGATACCGCTTAAAGAAAATTGAAGAGATTCTTGAGATCAACCTTAACGATTTCGATACCAAATTAGACCTGATGACGGCGCTCAAGATTAAACATATCAAAAAAGTCTAGCCTCGGCTAAAGATCGGCTAAAGATATGAAGTAAAAGGGTAAGCAAAATATAGGCTGAGCAAAAAGAGCGAGGAGGAAGAGCGTGAGCAAGGCTAAAATAGTAATTTTTCGCAATGTCTGTCCCCGCAATTGTTATAATACCTGTTCGCTCCTTTCTTACGTTCAGGAAGGAAAGCTGCTGAAAGTGGCGGGCGATCCGCAAAACGGCTATACCCAGGGTAAACTCTGCGCCAAAGGCTATGCCTCGACCGAATTTGTCTACAGTCCGGAACGCCTTCGCTTCCCTTTAAGACAATATCCCAGGGGTTCAGGAAAGTGGCAAAGGATTAGCTGGGAAGAAGCCCTCACAGAGATAGCCGAAAAAATTCTGGAATTAAACCAATTATACGGCTCTAACCTGGCTATAGCTTATAATAAATGTTCCGGCAATATCGGGTTGCTGCATTACGCAGTGGAAGGAATGTTCAACAGCCTGGGGGCTCATACCAAACCCCGAGGCAATCCCTGCTTGGCGGCCGGTCAAGATGCCTTTATTTATGACTTTGGAAAAGCCCTAAATCCTGACCCGGAAAAAATGGCTGATTCCAAACTAATTATTCTTTGGGGCGTGAATCCGGCCTATACAGCTATTCAGCAAATAAAATTTATAAATAAGGCTCGTCAAAAGGGAGCAAAAATGGTGGTCATCGATCCGATCTTTACGGTCACAGCCGCCAAAGCCGATCTCTATATCCAAATCCGTCCGGGAACCGACGGCCTCCTGGCCCTGCTGCTGGCCAAAATTCTAGTCGAAGAAGGCAACTATGATCAGAGCTTTGTATTAAAACACACTTGGGGGTTTGAACCCTTTTTAAACTATCTCCGGAGTAATAACCTGCAGGACTTCTTGTCGCAGGTGAGCCATGTAACCGGAGTCCGACCGGAAGCCATTTGGGAACTTGCTTCCCTTCTAGCCGATTCTAAGCCTTGCTCCCTCTGGGTCGGTTTTGGTCTGCAGCGTAATACCAACGGAGGCCAAAATATCCGCGCTATTAATGCCCTAATGGCTCTGACCGGCAACATTTGCCTACCCGGCGGAGGGGCATATTATCTTAACTCCAACCTGGATTATTTTCCTCAAAACTTGTTGAACCACCAAGGTCCAGGCGGTAGCCATAAGCAAAGCCGCCAGGTTGATTTGAATAATTTTGCCTCCGATCTTCTTAACTTAAAGGATCCTCCCGTTAGGCTTCTGTGGATAGCCAATCGCAATCCATTATCCCAGGATCAGAACTTAAATAAATGGAGATCCCTTCTCTCCAAGTTAGACCTAATCGTAACAGTTGACTTATATATGACCAAAACCGCCGCTATGTCCGATTTAGTGCTGCCGGCAGCCAGTCATTTTGAAGAAGATGACTTAAATCTCAGCTATTGGCATCACTGGTTGACCCTGAACCAAAAAGCCCTGCCTCCTTTTTTTGAAGCCAAAAGTGACTTGCAAATTGCCCGGGAACTAACGGCTAAATTGAATAAACTCTCTCCGGGTTTCTCCAATTTCCCTTTTGAGCTTACTGCCGAAGATTGGTTGGCTAAAGAATTCACCCCTCAAGTCTTGAAACTGTACGGACTGCAAAACTGGGAAGAATTAAAAGACGGTCCCCGCAAACTCTTGCAAGCGGACCCCCCCTGGGCAGGAAGGACTTTTCTCACCCCTAGCGGCAAGTTTGAATTTTACTCAGCACATGCCAAAAAAAATAACTTGCCGGCCATAGCCAAATTCAAATGGCCTCAAACAAGTTCTTATCCGCTACGCTTGCTTTCCCCCCAATATCTCCTCAGTATTCATTCCCAGTCCGGATGGCTGAGTTGGTTTGAACATGATAACCTTGGCATAGTCAAAATGCATCCTGCCGATGCCGCCAAGCGAGGCTTATTGGACGGAAATCAAGTTAAAATATTTAATGCCTACGGAAGTATTGTGCGAAAAATCCAGATCACAGCAAGTGTACCTCCGGGGGTAGTGGTAGCCTATCAGGGAGGAGAAGACCCCCTTAACACTCTGATCGTCAACGCTTTTACAGATATGGGCGCCAATCAAAACGGGACTAATAACATCGCTTTCTATGATGTTTATGTAGAATGTGCTAAAGGCAGGTAATGTTGATGCTTAAACAATTGGGTTTTTTATTTAACGCCGACCTGTGCATCGGTTGCCGGAGCTGTGAGGCAGCCTGCATAAATGAAAATAAAACCCCAGCCGGTGTCCGCTGGCGCCGAGTTACACCAACTTCTGAAAATAGTTTTTTATCAATCTCTTGCAATCATTGTGACAGCCCGGAATGTTTCCGCATCTGTCCCCAAAAAGCCTTTAGCAAACAGCGTGACGGAATTGTGATGATCGATAACGGCCTCTGTGACGGTTGTATGAAGTGTCTACCTGTCTGCCCTTTTGAGGCTCCCCAATTTGACCTAAGGCAACGCAAAGCCAGCAAATGTATTTTCTGCCATGAGCGGTTAAAGCAGAACTTGCTTCCCGCCTGCATCGAAGCCTGTCCTACTGAAGCACTGCAGATGATTGATCTAAACAAGGAAATTCCGGAAGGCAGTGTACGGACAATACCAGGTTTTCCGGATATTCTTCTAACCAAGCCATCCATCAGGTTTTATCCGTCCCAAGCCGGTAAAAGGTATTTCATCCAAGATTAGAGAATTTAAGACCCTTATTACTCGGCGGCACAAGCAGGCCCTTTCTTATAAATCCCGGAGGTTGAAATCATCCGGCTGGATAACATCCACTTTCAGTTCCCGCAAAACCACACCGTCAGAACGTTCTTCCAGGATAGCCGAAGAAATGCCAACCTCAAGATCAAGGCCCTTTAAATGCCTTATATTTTTAACATTAAATTCCAAAAATTGGTATTCATTGTTTTGTTTATATTTTAAAACATTTTTTTGCTTAAATCTTTGCAAGACAAGAGGAATATCATCGCCAAAAACTTTGGCTGTTTTCAGGAAATAATCTTGAGGTGAGAAATACAATAAATCTGATTTAGGGTGTTTGAAATTCTGCTGGTAAACCTGGCCGGTATGTTTATTCTCCAGTGAACAATAGTGGATGCCAATTTTCAATTGTTCAGCCAGAGCAAAATCCAAAAGCTCCAAACATTCCAACTCACTTTTCGATACCGGTAATCCTCCGGCATACCAGTAATTGTACAAAATCAAAAAAGGAGGATTCTTTATTTTAAAGCCTCGCTTTTGGAAGCTTTCTCTATTGTGAAAAGGAAAACAAAATTCCAAAAGATTAATACCCTTTATCCCCATGGTATTTAAAGTAAGCAAAAGTTCCTTCATTTCCTGAAGAGTACCGGGAATTACCGGCATCTCTACCATGACATCCCGGATGTATTCCTGGGCCAGAGCCATCCGTTCATAAACCTTTTGTTTGGAGGAAAAATCATCTTCCAGTTTGACACTGAAACGTATTTCAGTCAGCCCTGCCTTCTGCAGCTGCTGCAGGAGCTCTGCATCAAGCAAATCACCGGAGGTATAGAGCCTGGTATGGGCACGGGGGAACTTTTCCTTGGCCAAACTAAAAAAATCCACTGTCTCCCGCCGATGCAAAAGGGGCTCTCCTCCTGTCAAAGCGATATAGGAAACTTTCTGCCCGGATTTAGCCAATTGGTCCAATTCAACCCGGTAATCCCTGAGGTGCCGGCGATAATAAGCATAGCCCTCTTGATTGGGATTAAAACAATAATAACAACGACGGTGACACATTAATGAAAGAAAAAAAGTAACACTGCCTACACCTTGCCGGCAAGCCTCACAAGCCGGGGAAAGCCAGTTAAGGTAAATGCTTTTTCCTGCATTACGGAAGCTAACCCCCTTCAAGCGAAGCTTGGCAAGCAGGGTATTCCGTTCCTCATTGAGATCCCGATCAAGTGAGAGCCCCTGGGCTTGAACCTGTTCCAAGTAGTCCATATAGACATTTTCATATATACTAACATACTTTTTTAAGAGAGGGTTTTTAATCCTCGCTAAAGAATTACCTCCACCGGCTAAATTCATAAACAACTTCGCCCCTTAATTACATTTTCAATTCAAACTATTTCCTGCCAATAAACTTCTTTGTTCAATAAAGCTCTTTATTCCGGTTAATAGCTTCATTTGCTTTATCTTTAAGCTTTATTCTTAACTATTGCTTTTATCTTATTAACTTTTTCTTCAAGTCAATTGCAGTAAACAGTCTCTACTTAATAAACCGATTATACTTGATAAGAAGAGAAATTTAAATAAAAAACCTCGTACCACTTGCGAAATTCAAGTGATACAAGGTAAATTTTCTAATAAAAATCACGCCAAATTTTTAATAATACACGATAAACACATAATTCAAAAATGCCCCCATCAAGGCCAAAATTAGCCCACCATATCTTATTGCGGCTTTAATCAGAGGGATCTTTTTTTGATTTCTGACCAGGTAATCCTCATTCTCCTTCTTCAGGACTTCAAAGAAAATCCTAGGTCTAAAAAAAGCTAGCAACCCCAAAATAACATAAGTGCCAAACCCGGCGTAAACCAAAATATCCAAGTTCAAATTACAAGCAACAATAAACGCAATTAAATAACAAAAAATTAGGCTAAAGAAAATTTTCTCAAAAGTTGTCCAGGATTTATCAAAAATACGTTTCATGCTCATTACCTTTCTAAATAGCTCATTACCTTTCCAAATATTTAGAATGTAAGCCCATACAAAAGTAAAAAACAATTATTGACGGATATAGGAATTCCAGTTTCGGAATCACCCTTTAAAATCACGCTTTAGATGTTGGGTGATGAATGACGAACAAACCGTAAGCAGTAATTATTATAAAGGATTAGGCCATAAAATTGTGCAAGTAAATCTTCCCAACGGAAAAAGACAGGGTTGTTCTTTAACCTGTCTTTATCGGTTTAAACAGCTTGAGATAACAATTCTTCACTTAACCCTTAAGGTTCTGGAAAAAGCAAGCAGCTAAAAATAATTAGTCAAAGGTTAAAAATTACCGGTTATTGGATTGTAAGATAATAATAAATAACAAGGCCTACCACTATAAACACCAGGCCAAAACCCCTAATCACCAGATGAAGTTTCTTCAATTTATCTCCGTATATTTCTTCGAATCTATAATTTCGCTTCCTCATAATATCAACAACAAAAGCCGGCCGGATAGTAATGGCTAAGCCGATAATCAAGTAATTAATAAGAACGACGTAAATCATGATATCCTGTTCCAGTAAAAAATCCAAAGGTATGGCCGCTAAAATAATAAGAAACAGAAAAATTAAAAGTCTTTCTAATGAACCCAGTTTTTTATCTCCGGGAACATTCCTGACTCTGTCACGAGACTTTGCGGTAATGCCTTTCTGGGCTAAATACTGTTCTTTCCTGGATGAGTACATTTAACTACCTCCCTGGGGAATAAAGTATATTCCTAATTATCAGTATTATAAGCTAAATCTTACCAAGAAAACAGATCTTCCCAAACTAAGAATCCGAACAATAATTACCTAAAAGCTGGAAAAAGGTGCTGGCCCTTTTAATCTCGGCAACTGCTTTTTGAACCTCAGGTCTGGCTAAATTGCCTTCAAAATCAATATAAAAAAGGTATTCCCAAGTCTTCTGGGGTAAGGGCCGGGATTCAATCTTAAGCATGTTTAATCCGTTTAGTGCAAAATGGCTTAGAGTCCTGTACAAGGAGCCAGGTTGATGGGCAAGCGCCACCGCCAAGCTTATTTTATTGTTTAACTCTGAAACCAGAAGTTCCCTGCCGATAATAATAAACCTGGTATAATTCTCAGGAGAATTGTTAATCCCTTTTGCCAAAATAGCCAGGTTATATAACTCGGCGGCCCGTCGGCTGGCTATTGCCGCTTTGTCACCTGAAAGGCTCTCCGCCACCAGTTTGGCGCTCACTGCCGTATTACTGCAGGCGGCCTGCCTCCAGTGAGGATATTTTTGCAGGAAATCACTGCATTGCAAAAAAGCTTGAGGATGGGAATAAACCTCCCGGATATCTTCTAACTTAGTCCCAGCCAGAGCAAGCAAGTTATGGTCAACCTGCAGACACTTTTCGCCTACAATGTAAAAACCATAACGGCAAAGGAGATCATAAACTTCGGCAATTCCCCCGGTAGAAGAGTTTTCCAGCGGCAATATTCCGTAATCGATCTCTCCCGCTTGCAGGGCTTTACAAACGTCAGCAAAACCGGGGTAATTTATGGAACGGGTTAAAAACTCCTCGCCCCCTGGAGCAAAATACTCCCTTAAAGCCTGTTCACTAAAAGAGCCGGGAACTCCCTGGAACCCTACGGTTACTTTTTTGGCCTTTAAAATTATTGTTTCTGTACTCCAAATTTCCGGCTCGGCAATTTTTATCTTTTCGGCTTTGCCCTCATTTGCAGAAGCAGCCTCTTGAACGTAATTATCCAGCTTTTCAAAGTACTCCGCTTGATACTTTTTACTAATATCCATAATGGTTTGAAAAAATCTGACCGCTTGTTCCCGTACGAAAGCGTCAGGGATTTCCCTTGTTTTGGCCAATACTTCCTGTTCCCTGCCTTGATCCAAAATCGGAATGTTGTTGGCTTTTTTGTAATCTGCTATTTGCAGAACAGTTTTCATCCTTAGGCTGAAAAGTTGCAAGAGTTCTTGGTCAAGACGGTCTATTTCTTGCCTAAGCTTATTGAGGTTTTCTATCCTATCCACCCTGTCCCCTCCTTTTCGATTATTAGATCTAAAAGCGCCAGTGCTGCCACACCCTCTACCACAGGGACTGCTCTGGGGACAATACAGGGGTCGTGCCTACCTTTTATCTTAATTTCTACTTCTTCTTTTTTTACCAAGTGGACCGTCCTTTGGGCTAACCCGATGGAGGGGGTAGGTTTGAAAGCGGTGCGGAAGATTAAAGGCATTCCATTGGTAAGCCCTCCCTGAATCCCGCCGCTATGGTTAGTAGTAGTTGTTACTTGGCCATTCTGCATGCTAAATTGGTCATTAGCCTGAGAACCGCGCATCTTCGTAAGCTCAAAACCCGAGCCGAATTCCACTCCTTTAACTGCCGGTATGGCAAAAAGAAGATGGGCCAGTTTACTTTCTACGGAATCAAAAAAAGGTGAACCCACTCCTACCGGCAAACCGAGGACAGCAGTCTCCAGGATTCCCCCAAGGGAATCTTTCTCCTCTTTAACTTGCAGTATTTTTTCTTGCATCAAAAGCCCCTTGGCCTCATCAAGAACCGGAAATTTACTGGCCTTAAGTCCCTTTATTGTTGCCTGGTTAATCCGGACAGGATCGAATTTTTCTTCCCTAATCTCCCCTATACCTAAGATATGGCTGCCAATTACTATTTGGCGTTGAGCAAGAATTTGCTGGGCAATTGCTCCCGCCAGTACCAGCGGTGCTGTCAACCTGCCCGAAAAATGCCCTCCTCCCCGATAATCATTAAAACCGGAATATTTAACCCAAGCAGGGTAATCGGCATGCCCGGGACGAGGGGTCTCTTTTAGTTCCTCATAATCTCCGCTTTTTTGGTCCTTGTTTTCAATAAGAAAGCTCAAAGGGGATCCGTTTGTCTTTCCGTTAAAATAACCGCTTAAAATTATAAACTCATCCTCTTCATTCCTGGCTGTGGAGAGCATCGAACTACCCGGTTTTCTCCTGCTTAATTCTTTTTTGAGAAAATCCAAGTCCAATTCGAGACCTGCAGGAAGGCCGCTTATGATAATACCGATACCCCTTCCATGAGATTCTCCGAAAATGGATAATTTAATATTTTCACCCCAAACTCCGCTCATAGCATTTTCCTCCCAATTTCTCGTAATCTTGCCAGAAGTGAGGATATGACTTCCTAACGGCCTCATAGCCGGTGATTTTAAGGGGTTTAAGGCATTTAACCGCTGCTATTGCCAGGGCCATTGCTATCCTGTGGTCATTCCAACTGTTCACTGTTCCTCCTTGTAAATTCTTGACACCTTCGATTAACAAGCCGTCATTTGTTTCCTGGACTTGGCCGCCAATTTTATTAAGCTCGGTAGCTATGGCTTTCAACCTGTCGGATTCCTTCATTCTAAGCCTCCCGGCATTTACGATCCTGGTAGTACCCTGGCTTAAAGCCCCTAAAACCGCTAAGATCGGGACTAAATCCGGGCAGTGCTCGGCATTAATCACCGTCCCTTGGGTCGGTCCGGCTAAAACACTAAGTTTGCCGTCTTGCCAATTTAATCTAGCTCCCATCTGCCGGGCAATATCCAGGATAGCTTTATCCCCTTGGAGGGAATCCGGTTGCAAAGCAAGGCAGTCTATTCTCTTGCCTAAAATGCCGGCCACAATCCAAAAAGCAGCTTGGGAATAATCACCTTCAACCCGATAGTGGCAAGGTTGATACTTTTGCAGGCCCTTAATTAAGAATTCCCTATATTCCCTATTCTCCACCTGAATACCAAATTCTCGCAGGACAGCTAAAGTTAGATCCACGTAACCCCGAGACTCCAAAGCGGTTGTAAGAATGACTTTGGAATCACCTTCTAAGCATGGGAGCAAAAACAAAAGACCGGAAATGAATTGGGAACTAACGTTGCCTTGAAGACGGAAAGTCCCCGGTTTAATGCTGCCGTGAACTGTCAAGGGAAGAAAACCTTTATTCCCTGTTTCGTATCTAACCCCCTGTTCGGCAAAGAGCTGCAGGTAGATATCTAAAGGGCGTTCCCCCAATTTACCCCGGCCTAGAAAAATAACTTTTTTCCCGCCGCAGGTGGCAAGGGGCAACAGGAAGCGTAAAGTCGAACCGGACTCTCGGCAATCTATAGTATCCTTAAGCATCTTAGGAGGATAACTGCCTTGAATACTAATTGTTAAAGGCTTGCCAATTATATTCTCCTTATCCTTATCTTTCCCCATGAATTGCACTTCTTTAACTACTGCTCCCATTGCTTCCATCCCTTCCAAAGTGGCCGCGATATCTTCAGAAAGCACCACATTCTCTATCTTGCTCACTCCATCGGCCAAACCGGCACAAATGATAGCGCGATGGCTAAGACTCTTGGAAGGGGGTATGCTGATTTCTCCTTTAAGAATTGTCGGTTCAATTACTAAAACCTTCAAAAATAAACCTCCTAAACTTTACTTTTTAAATTTTTCAAAATTGGTAAAAAGTATTAGTATTAATTTCTTCCTATAAATACGATCTTCCTTAACGTGATCACTTCCCTAAAGCCTAGAATTTGCGTTTCAATCCTATTTCGATCAAGATCAGATTGGTAACCTATCTAATAGTAGCGGACATTATACTCGCCGATTTCCGCAGGAGGCTCTCCAACTCCCCCTTGTTATCATTCTTCAGGGCTGATTGAAACTTGGCTATATTATCCCTAAAAATATCCAACTCTGTCAAAATATTTTCTTTGTTATCCAATAGCAGCTCGGCCCAAAGGGTTGCGTTCATCCGAGCAACTCTGGTTGCATCCCGAAAACTGCCGCCAATGAATTTTCCTAATTCGGAAATTTGGCAACTATTCGCTAAAGCCGCAGCCATAACATGGGGCAATTGACTGGTAAAAGCAATAATCTTATCGTGTTCCTCAGGGGAAAGATAAATTGGCTCTCGGCAACCCAAACCTCTGACCAGCTTTTCCAGGATTGACAGGCTCTCAGCTTTATTACCCTGAACAGGAGTCAGCAAATAATTGGCTCCTCGAAATATTTCCGCCGAAGCATGGACAAAACCGCTTACTTCTTTACCGGCTAAAGGATGCCCTCCTATAAAGTCCAGGTCTGCTCTTAAGAAAGATCTGATTTCCTGAATTACTTTCTGTTTATTCCCAACGGCATCGGTCAGGATTGCCCCCGTTTTAAAATGGGGCATATTATCCTGGACAAACCTGACCGCTGCACTTGGATAAACACAAATTATCACCAAATCGGATTGGGCTAAAGGGATTCTCCCTTCCCGAAACCCCCCGTCAATAGCGCCTAGCCTTTCAGCTTCTCTTAAGACATGCTCATCAATGTCTACTGCCCAGATTTTCTTGGGCTTTAAATTTTTTAAAGCCCAGGCATAAGAACCGCCGATCAAGCCTAAACCCACAATTGTTATTTCCTTTTCCCTAAAATCGCTTTCCTCCATAACTTTCCCCCACTTTTAGTTTTTTCCTCTAAAGCTTTGCTCAGCAAGGCAATACTTTTCTTATGATTTTCCTAGATGATTTTCTTTTGGATTTTAGCCAGTTCGCGCAAAGATTCCATCATACTGCTGAATCTTTCCGGCTTAATAGACTGCTGTCCGTCGCATTTAGCGTTAGCCGGGTCATTGTGAACTTCCACCATAACCCCGTCTGCCCCAACAACCATCGCTGCCTTGGCCATGGGCTCAACAAGCCACCAAATCCCTCCGGCATGGCTGGGATCAACAATAACAGGCAAATGGCTTAATTTCTTTATTACCGGGACCGAACTAAGGTCAAGAGTATTACGGGTATATTTTTCAAAAGTCCTTATTCCTCTTTCACAAAGAATAACCTGGTCGTTGCCTTGGGCTAAAATATATTCGGCGGCGAGAAGCAGTTCCTCAATAGTTGCAGATAAACCCCGTTTAAGAATAATTGGTTTGCAAGTTTTTCCGACTTCTTTTAAGAGTTCAAAATTTTGCATATTACGGGCGCCGATTTGAATCACATCTACGTTTTCAATGAACAACTCCAAGTGTTCAAGGGACATTAATTCGGAGACAATCGGCAGTCCGGTCTTTTCTCTGGCAAGCTTCAAGAGTTCCAGGCCGTTCTCCCTTAAGCCTTGGAAACTATAAGGCGAAGACCTGGGTTTGAAAGCGCCTCCCCTCAGGAATCCCGCTCCGGCTTTCTGGACATCTTCAGCAATGGATATGATTTGATCTTCACTCTCAACCGAACAGGGGCCGGCAATCACCGCAAAATGATCCCCGCCAATCTTCTTATTTCCAATCTGAACAATTGTATCCTCGGGATGGAATAATCTATTGGCAATTTTATAGGGTTCTTGAACCCGGATTACCTTTTCTACTCCATCCAAAGCTCTCAACCGGTCGGCATCAACTGAACTGGTGTTACCAATCAGGCCAAAAATACGGTAATTAACCCCCTGGGATTCATGAATTTCACATCCTAAATCCAGCAATCTTTCTCTTAGCTTATTAATGACTTCATCAGGTGTTTTGGGTTCCATAACAATAATCATAGTAATGACCTCCGTTTCCTCATTTTCGCTACTTAGGCTGTTTAATGACTTGTTTAAAACTAATTGTTTAAATTTTTGAGAACTATTTGCTTGAAATTAAGGTTGTTTATCTCGTCCTGCCGGAAACGTCTTTCCGGCTGAAACGAGATTGAAGAATTTGCCCGGCGCCGGCGGCAAATTTTAGAAAGCTAATGAGTAAAAGATAATGAAATAAAAAAAGAAGGCCCATTTTTCTAATGAGCCTTCCTTAACATTTACTGATTAAACTTGTGCCTGGATTTTAATTTGTCCTAAGATTTGGACTTAATCCCTGCTTTAATCTTTGCTTAAGCTATTCCAGGTAGGAGATTAATCCCTCCTCGCAGCTCATTAGATAAGAGCTTCCGTATTTTTTTGTAAAACAAGCAAAAATAGCCGGTGCTAAAGTAATAATAAAAGCACAGGCTAAAGTAATAGATATAATTAACTTGTTTTACTTGTTCTACGGATCTCTTCCTAGTGAGCACTTCCATCATAATTCTCCCCGGAAAATTGAAATATTTTCATCAATTATACTTAAGCATTTACCTTAATGTCAATAATTTTTTTGTGTTCTAACCCACTGCGATGTTACTATTTTTTCTTTCTTAAATACCTTCATAATTTTTATCCTAAAGTATATTCATATTGATTAAATATATTCATACTGGTCAAAAATGTTACCCGACTATAATTCCTAACTCAGGCAAAAAACAATGGATTATTAAAAAACGATGTTCAGCCGCAGCTTGCATAAACTTTACCCAATGAGAATCAGCAAAATTCTTCTTCCGGTGATAAGTATAATCATCAGCCCGCTGAGGAGAAAGGTTTTTGGTTCTGGGAACTCTAATGACTTCTACAGCCTGTTCAAACCATGCTTGCTCATTATAAACAAGAGAGCGATCAATCTCGTTAAAATCCGGAAATTCGAAACGGTTCTCTCTGATATTCTGCAGCCAATTTTCATGTCTTTCTTCCTTGGTGCCCTGATAAGAAAGCAGCTCGCGAAAAATATCCAAATAAGCTTCAAAGGGTCTGTGCTGACAACCGGAAGTATATTGAGGATTTCTTCCTAAAAAATAAACAAGGTAATCATAGATATTTTTTACCCCCGGCAGATACCTTTCTTCCAGATTATTAACTTTAAAAGTCTTACCCTGGCGAGAATATTCCCAAATAGCATAAGGAATATCGGGATTAGCAAAAGCTTCAGCGTGGCCAATAGAAGGAGAGCTCAGGCCCCTTCGGTCAAAAAGCTTTAATCCTAAACGCCCCGAATATTCCATAGCTCCTTTTTTTTCCACACCGGCAAGAAGCCTGACGTTATTATGGGTATCGTACAAACCTTTAAAGTCCTGGTGGGCATAAGCATCAGCAAAACAATGGAGTCCTATTCCCAACCTGTAGAGAACATTCTCAGAGGAAGAACAACGAATATCTTCAAGAAGGAGAGCCAGGACTTTAGAATTGGGAGCGGTAAGGAAAGGATCAGAACTATCCAGTTCACCATTGGGCAAAAAATGGAAAGGAAGCCAAACATCCAAAGCTTCATTAACATTTATTTCCTTGGGGTTTAAGAAGCGATGCCCGGTTTGTATTTGCTTAAAAACCCCCCCATTTTTAAAAATTAAAGCCTCCTGATGGACAGCATCATCAACATACTGGGAAGCAAAGGCTACAATCTCGGCATAATGGCTGCTCATACCTGAAATCCGGCAAAGGGCATAAACTGCAGCGTGATGTAAGTCAATTTGCATATTAGACCTCCCGGGGAATAGCTTTAGTTTTTCTACTTAAAACATATTCCCTCCCGGGGCAAAATAGGACAAGAATTCAAAAGGTGACGATTTTTCCTTTCTATACTCATTATTGTCTTGTAAGAAAGAAGGAGATAATGTTAAGATGTAAATACAACTATATACATACATATATTTTAGTTTGCTAAATTTTTTATTTTTCGTTTTTAATATATTTTAGCTTTTATTAAACTTCTAAACACCTATTACCGGATTACTTAATTATTTAAAGTCTCCTAATTTAAAGGCTCCGACCTGGCCGGCACACTGTTCTAGGCATTTTTCAAGTATTAAAATATATTACAAATGAGGTGGTATTCTTGTCAGATCCGAAATCCTTACAACAAGAAAGGATCAGCCTTTTCCAAAATGTTCAGGACAGCATAATTCCTCGCAGGGTTCCTATTCACGTCAGGTTTTCCATCGGGTATGTTGCCCAGTTTGGCGAATTGGATATGGCTGAAGCTCAATGGAATCCTCAATTGGTTGAAGAAGCTGCAGACAAACTTTGTAGGACAATTTACTCCGATACCTGCCCTTATGACGGCTCTCTCAGATATCCATCCTTTTACCGTTCCTTAGAATCCCAATCCTTTGTCATGAGTTCCAGTGGGTTTATTCAGCACCCTGAAGTTGTGGGGATGTTTCCCGAAGACTATGATTACCTGATCGAAAATCCATTCGATTGTTTAGTTGAAAGGGTATTACCCAGGCAATATAAAGCTCTTGATCCCTCCGATCCGGTTAAAATGGCCTTGAGACTAGCCATTAGCCTCCTTGGGTATGAAAATGACTTCCAAACAACAGGTAATATCATCAGAAAACTCACTGAAAAATACGGTTATGGCCCTGGAGTACCTCCCACAGCTAACGGTTTCACTGAAGCTCCTTTTGATTTTATAGCTGATCAACTCCGCGGCTTTAAAGAGATAAGCTTGGATATCAGGCGTTGTCCGGAAAAGCTGATAGAAGTCTGTGAAGCCCTTTATCCGATCCTTTTCAAAAAAGGCCTGCCCGTAAGCCCTACACCTTATTCTACAGTCTTCATCCCCCTGCATATGCCAACATTTATGCGGGAAAAAGACTTTGCCCGCTTGTGGTGGCCTACCTTTAAACGCATGGTAGATGAATATGCTTCCTTAGGCATCCACTGCAGGCTCTTCTGTGAAGACGACTGGACCCGTTACTTGGATTACCTCTACGAATTACCGACCAACACAATCCTCATGTTCGAATATGGGGATCCTAAACTAATTAAAGAAAAACTGGGCAAAAAACACATTATTACCGGCCTGTACCCCGTAACTATGCTCAAAAGCTCTTCCAAAGAACAGTGTTTGCAAAAGGCACAGGAAATGCTCGATATCCTGGCTCCAGGCGGGAAGTTTATCTTTGCTTTAGATAAACCTGCTTTATCTATTAACGATATCAACCTGGAGACCTATTGCGCCGTTACAGAATTCGTCCGTGATAATGGCGTATATCAGAATGCCGGCGAAATTTCCGGCTTAGAGTTTAAACAAGAGGATTATCAAACCGCTCCCACAACCAGCCGTAAAATAGAGAGCAAATACCTTAATGCCTGGGCTGAAAGTCCGGAATTAGCCAAATTGCAAGTCTTTGAAGATAAACTATTCCAATATTTAATCTTTTTGCTCTTATAACTATAAAAAAAGCTTTGTTCTCCTGATAGTTTTGTTCATTTGAATAATTCTCAAAAGTCTCTCAAGATCCGCCCCTTTTATATATACTGACTACTATATCAGGTTACCATAATAAAAATGATCTATATTTTAAGAGGAGGATAAACATGATTGATTTAGAAGCTTTGACCGCAGCTGTTGGCGATTTAAACGAGGACGAATTGCTAAGAATGTTAAATGAATTCGTCGCCACGAACCCTTCGCCGGAAGAAGCCCAAGCAGTTGTCACCGCTTGCCAGCGGGGAATGGCCATCGTTGGTGATTTATTTGAAAACGGGGAATACTTTGTTGGTGATTTAATATTTGCCGGCGAACTGCTCACCCAATCCATAGACATTCTCAAGCCTGTTATTGGTAGCAGTAATTCCACTACCATCGGTAAAATTGTCCTTGGCACCGTTGAAGGAGATTTGCATGACATTGGTAAAAATATTTTCCGCAGCATGGCTGAAGCAGCAGGCTTTATAGTCTATGACTTGGGGATTGATGTTAAGCCCCAGGCATTTGTGGAGAAAGTTCAAGAGGTCCAACCCGATATTGTCGGAATGAGCGGTGTACTTACCCTGGCCTTGGAATCCATGAAAAACACTGTGGAAGCACTTAAGAAAGCCGAATTGAAAAAAGACGTAAAAATCATTATTGGTGGTAACCCGGTCACCTCAGACTTTGCCCAGATGATTGGAGCTGATGCCGCTACAAATAATGCCGCCGAAGGGGTCAAAATTTGCCAGAATTGGGTTAACTAGCGACCGTTTCATAAAGAGGCGACCGTCAGCCTGCGGCTAAACTCAACAACCTTGAAGCCTAAAGCCCGACGGTCTCTTTTTTTATTACCAAAAGGAGTGCCTGCCTAAAAATGCCCAAAAAAATAAATGTCTTTTTCCCTGCTGAAAACATCCATATCCAAGTTCAGACCGGAGTAACTGTGTCTGAAGCCTGTACTTTGGCCGGAAAACCTCTTAACCTGGTCTGCGGTGGTAAGGGAAAATGCGGCAAGTGCAAGCTGGAAATTGAAATAAACGGCCTGCACAAAGAAGTCCTGGCTTGCCAAGAAATTATCACCAGGGATATAAATATTTTTTTACCGTTAGAAGAAGAATGGAATTCAACCCAGATTCTTACTGCTAATAATACCAATTTGCGAAAATTAAAGCCCCTGGTCCAAAAAATATTTCTCCCCAAAACAGTTCTCCAAACCCCCCCTTACCAGGGAGATTGGGAACACATTCAAAAACAAGCCGCTATTAATCTCCCTAATCCACCTTTATCCCAGCTGCAAAAATTATCCACTATTTGTCATCGGGATGATCTAACAGGAATCACATTGGTCACCGCCCAAAACACCCTGCTGGCCATCGAAGAAAATGACACGACTCAGGACAATTACGGCTTGGCAATTGACCTAGGCACAACATCCATCGTCGCTTATTGTTATAATCTTCATACCGGGGAAAAAGTGGGTACCTACACAGCTCTAAACAGCCAAGTATCAGAAGGCGCCGATGTTATCACCAGGATCAGCGCTGCTGCGGAAAAACCGGAAGGCAGCAAGCTTTTGCAAGCTAAAGTTGTGCAAACAATAAACGGCCTAATAGAAAAAGCTGTCCATCAAAACAACCTTAATCCTAACACAATTTATTCTCTGGTCCTCGCCGGCAACAGCGCCATGCAAAACCTCTTCTTCGGTTTTTATCCCAAATTCCTGGGCAGAGCACCGTATACCAACACTATTCTCAGCGGCCTTCAAGTTAAAGCTGCGGAACTGGGCATTAACATCAACCCCCAGGGAATTGTGACCTTTTTGCCACTTATAGCCGGGTTTGTTGGAGCGGATACTACAGCCGTTCTCCTTTCCTTATTGGAAAAAGACACTGCTAATTACAGGCTAATTATCGACCTAGGAACTAACGGCGAAATACTGCTTGGTAATAAACACCGCTGGCTGACAACTTCCACTGCCGCCGGGCCCGCCCTGGAAGGCGCCAACATTACTTTTGGAATGCGTGCTGCCGACGGAGCCATTGCCAAAGTAAAATTAACACAGGGCAAAATTGAACTCACTGTCATCGGGGGAGGAAAACCCAAGGGTATCTGCGGCTCAGGCCTTGTGGACGCTGTTGCCGAAATGCTGAAGGTCGGCTTGATTAATGCAAGCGGCGCCCTGCTTACCGCCGAAAAATACCTTGCTGTCTGCCGTCCGGAATACCGGCAATTTGCCAACAATTTGCAAAAAATTAATAACACAAACGTTTTTCTCCTGACCCCAGAGGAGCAAGGAAATAACGGCAATAAAATCTACATTTCTCAAAAGGATATCCGGGCTTTGCAGCTGGCTAAAAGTGCCATTTTTACCGGCTGTCAGCTCTTATTAAAAGCATCCGGCCTTAAGGAAAATGAGCTGACTGAAATACTGCTTGCCGGCGCTTTTGGGAATTATATTGACATCCACAATGCCCAATTAATCGGCCTTATTCCGTCTTGGGGCATCCCGGTTCACTCCATAGGCAATGCAGCCGGGGCAGGAGCGATTAGCTTTCTTCTCTCCCAAGAAGTACGCGACCAGATATCCCCTATTTTAGAGAAAATAACCCATCTTGATTTGGCCGCCCAGGCAGATTTCCAAAAGGAATTTATAAAAAATACCAATTTCCCTATTTAAAATTTCCCTATTTAAAATAGTAAAGATTAAATAAAATTTAAATAAATTATAGTAATAATAAATTATACAGCTTTAAATTATACAAACTTAACTAACGAAGCTTTAATAATTAGAAGCATATAGGAACATAATGAACATACACATTAATATTGTTTTAATTCCTTTCTAAGCAACTATCATTATTAGTATCATTAATCTAGCAGTATTTGCCGGAGGGTAGGGGTTTTTATGTCAGTCATCCTTTCCATCAAGGATATAACTAAAAGTTTTGGCCAAGCTACAGTTGTTGATCGTATCTCTTTTGAAGTTCAGAAAGGAGAAATCTTAGGGCTGGTGGGTCCCAACGGCGCCGGCAAATCCACAATCATCCGTTGCATCCTGGGAATTATTCATCCCGATTCCGGGACAATAAATTATCATCTGGATGGAACCCAAAAATTAAATACCTCCAAAGTGGGCTATCTCCCCGAGGAAAGGGGTCTCTACAGAGATGCCAAAATAATGGACATACTCCTTTATATAGCCAGTTTAAAAAATTACCCTCTGGATAAAGCCCGCCAAACTGCTATGGCCTATTTTGAAAAATTGGACCTCAAAGGCAGGGAAAAAGCTAAGATTGAGGAATTGTCCAAGGGGATGGCTCAGAAAGTCCAATTTATTGCCTCTATTATTCACGAACCGCAATTACTGGTTTTGGACGAACCCCTTTCCGGCTTTGACCCCGTTAGCCAAAACCTTTTCATGGAAGAAATCAAAAATCTGGCAACAAAAGGTACAACCATCCTCCTTTCTTCCCATCAAATGAACATGGTCGAATCTCTTTGCAACAGGATTTTTATGATTAACAAAGGCCGCCGGGTCCTCTACGGCGACTTGGATACAATCAAAGACCGCTATGCCAATTACAGGTGTGAAATCCTTGGTAATAACGACCCATCCCGTTTAAGCAAACTGCCTTTTGTCCAAAAAGTGGAACAAGACGGTCAGAAGCACATTATCCACTTACAAAACGGTATCTCTCCATCAGCATTTTTAAGGGAATTACCTCCGGACATAGAAATTAAAGAGATGAACTTAACCCGCATCTCTCTTCACGATATTTTTGTTAAGACCGTAACAGGAGGTATTGAGCAATGAAAAACACCCTTAAAGTTGCCAAATGGGAAATCAAACGCAATGTGACAAATAAAGCCTTCCTAATATCTATCCTTATAACCCCTTTGCTCATGCTCCTGTTCGGGTTTGTTCCGTCTCTTTTGGCTAAATTTGAAACTGACCAACCCTTTACTCTTTATGTAGTTGATAAATTAGGAATTTATGAACGTATCAGTCAAGCTTCTTCCGAGAAATTAATTATTACTTTAGCCGAAGATAATCTCCAGGCTTTAAAAGAGAAAACCCGGGGACGAAAAGACCAAGGGTATGTTGTCCTGGATGAAAATGCATTAGCCACAGGACTGGTCACAGTTTATACCGATAATGAAGGGAAAGGCGCCATTGCCCCCATAACCGGAGTGCTGCAAACGGCTTTTAATGATTATAAAATGGAAAAACTGGGACTCAGCAAAAGCCAAATTGACTATCTTAAACAGCCTTATCAAGTTAATGTTGCCCCTTTGACCAAAAAAGAGGCTGAACGCTCCTTGCCCCAAAAAATTATTCCGGCTGTTTTTGCCGGAATCCTCTTCCTGACAGTCTTTACTTCCGGCACAATGACTTTTCAAAGTGCCCTGCAAGAAAAGAAAGATAAGATGGTGGAAATTATCCTCTCCTCAGTCCAAGCTACAGACCTGATGCAAGGTAAGATTTTAGGATATTTCGTCTTAGGTTTAATCCAAGTAGGCGTTTGGCTTTTATTCGGTATCCCGGCAGCCCAGTTTTTCTTTAAAATACCGATTCTGGAATACCTTTTCGTGCCTGAACTTTTACCGATGGTCTTTTTCGCCTTGGCCGGCTACCTACTTTACTCGGCAATTTTCGTTGCTATTGGGGCCACAATGGAAGATGCCCAATCCGGCAGCAGCTTTCAAGGCATGATCTTTTTAATCCCCATGCTGCCCCTCTTCGTGATTGGCCCGATTATTGCCAACCCCTCCGGGGTAATCGCCCGGATCGGGACCTTCTTTCCATTAACAACACCCGGGGTCATGCTTGCCCGCCTAAGCATCTCCACCCAAACACCTTTGTGGGAAATCTTAGCAAGCGGAACGATCCTCTTGCTGACTACTTTGCTGGTCATGCGCTTAGCCGGGAAACTGTTTAAAACTGCAATTCTAATGTACGGTAAAAATGCCACCTTGGCTGAAATTATTAAATGGTTAAGATATTAGGATTCTTTAACCTCCATATATATACATCTAATTTTCCTGTAAAATTCTGTAGATAGCATCCATATCTACAGAATTTCTTATTTCAGCAGCCAATAAATTATATTGCTTTTCTTTATACTCCTTATCAGCCTTTTCCACTGTTTTTCTTTCTTTGGTCCGTTCCCCAAGACTGTCTTCCTCTTCGATATCGACAGACAGATAAGGCACTACTCCCAGGACAGGCACCCCTGTCTTTTCTTCAATCATTTGCAACCCTGAAAGCAAAGAGTTAATATGCCCTCGGAATTTGTTAATAATTGTACCTTTGATTAGCTTTCTTTCTTCAATTTCAAGGAGCATGATTGTACCGTAGATAGAAGCAAACACTCCGCCCCGGTCAATATCCGCAACCAATAGAACCGGAGCCCCTACTCTCCTGGCCATCCCCATGTTTACCAAATCATTATCTTTCAAGTTGATCTCTGCAGGACTGCCGGCCCCTTCGATTACCACAATATCGTACTGGGATGCTAAAGTATGATAAGCACTCATAATGTGAGAAAAGAGCTTTGGTTTTTGCTTGGCATACTCTGCCGCATCCATGCTGTCATACACTTCTCCATCGATAATTACCTGCGAACCTTTTTCGCTCGTCGGTTTGAGCAAAATGGGATTCATCAAAACATTGGGCTCAATCCCGGCTGCTTCGGCCTGAATAGCCTGAGCCCTGGCCATTTCCAAGCCTTCTCTTGTAATATAAGTATTGAGAGTCATGTTCTGAGCCTTAAACGGAGCAACGCTATAACCGTCTTGGTTAAATATCCGGCAAAGCGCAGTTGTGAAAAGGCTTTTCCCAACATTGGACATGGTTCCCTGAATCATTATTGTTCTTGCCATATACTCCTCCTGTTAATTCTCGGCTAATGTCATAAAAACAACCTTGCTGCCTTATTCAGAGAAACAAGGAAGGAATTGCGGCACCCCGGAAACAGGATGTCTTATCATGGAAAAACTGGCTTTATAGGTCTTGGCGATTAGTTCCTCACAAAGTACTTCATCTTTATTGCCGGCTTGAATAAACCTGCCGTCATTGAGGACAATCAAATGGTCGCAATACTGGCTGGAGAGATTCAGATCATGAATAACCATGATAATAGTTGTAGCTGACTCTTTATGCCATTTGCGCAAGTATTCCATGACCATGCTTTGATGGCCAATGTCTAGGTAAGTGGTCGGCTCATCCAAGATTAAAATTTTTGGTTCTTGAGCCATAGCTCTCGCCAAAGAAACTAGTTGCCTTTCCCCGCCGCTTAAGGTTTCCACCACCCGATCCTGTTTAGCGGTTAAATCGAAACATTCCAGAGCAGAAGCTATTACTTCTTTGTCTTTTAAAGTCAGCGGGGCTAAAGGTTTCAGCCAAGGGTAACGCCCCATCTCCACTACTTCCCGTACTGTAAAAGGCAAAGAACCGTTATTATTTTGTTCTAAAAAAGCAATCTGCCTGGCAATTTCCTGGCGGGAATAATCTTGCAAAGGCCGTTTATTAAGCAGCACCTGTCCCGCACAGGGTTTATTGGCCCCACTTAACACTTTAAGTAAAGTCGTTTTGCCGCTGCCGTTTGGCCCGATAATGCCTGTTATTTGGCCCTTGGGTATTTGCAGGGAAATGTCACGCAACACTATTTTTTCCTTATACTTATAAAACACCTTGCAAAGCTCAAAAACATAGTCTTGATATTTGTCTGTTACCTGATTTTTGTTCTTACACACTTCACCTGGGTTTAACATTTTTTTCACACCCTTTTCTTCAAGAGATAGCCAAAAAACGGCGCTCCGGCCAAGGCTGTGATTACTCCGATAGGGATTTCCATAGCCGGAATGATTGTTCTGGCCAAAGTATCCGACCACAGGAGGAAAACCGCTCCGGCGAGACAAGAAGCCGGTATCAGGATCTTATGGTCAGGACCGATGATTATCCTAATCATATGGGGAACGATTAAACCCACAAAGCCGATTATCCCTACAACGGAAACCGCCGAAGCCGTCAAGAGTGAAGCGGCCGCCAAGACAAGAACCTTTATCCTCTCTACATTCATTCCTAAATGTTCCGCTGCCTGTTCACCCAAAGACAAAATATTTAAATTGCGATAAAACCCCATGATTAACAGAAATCCTATTAAGAAGTACGGCAGGAGAAAAATGAAATCGGACCAGCCGGTAGAAACCAAACTACCCATCATCCAAAAAACTATTGATCTTAGCTTATCTCCGGAAATTGTCACTGCGAAAGAGAGTATAGCTCCCAGAAAAGATTGGATCACTACCCCGGCTAAGATCATTGTTACCGGATCCCGTTTTCTCCTCCAGGCTAAGGCAAATACCAGGAGCAAAGAGAGAATCGCCCCGGTAAAGGCAAACAGAGGGACAGCAATTCTTGCCAGGAAAGTACCCGCCGTAGTAACCAGGAGAATTGCCGCGGCAGCGCCTACAGCCGCCCCGGAAGAAATGCCCAGAATATATGGATCTGCCAAAGGATTGCGCAATACTCCCTGAAAAGCAACACCTGCAGTGGCTAACATCCCACCGATTATTACCGCCACAAAAACCCTAGGCAGACGTAGATCCACCACAATAGACTCTTGGGTGTCAAGCCAAACCTGCTCAAATTCCAAAAAAGGCAATTGGTTTAAAATAATTTTAAAGGTCAAGCCAAATGGCACTCGGACCGAGCCTAGGCTTAAAGTAACCAATATAGATATAAGTAAGAAGAATCCAATTAAAAGCAAAAAGTATTTTTTCTTCTTCATTGACCCATCCAGATTTCATCCAAATTTCCTTCAAATTTGATTCAAAATTCGTTCATACTTACTGAAATTACATTCTGCTTACATCATTTTATTCAATATTTTTTACATCACTTTTTTTGGTTAGCTTCATAATCAAAGCTTCTAAAATAATTCCGGGTATATAGCCTTGGCGGTTAGCTCCAAAGCATCTATAATTCTAGGACCCTGCCTGCTTATGATATTGTTATCCAAACTAATAATCCTGTTATTTTTGACTGCTTCGATGTTCTCCCATCCTTTGCGGTCTTTGATAATTTTGGCGGCATTTGGATTGGAATAGCTATAGTTCTCAAAAATAACATCCGGATTGCGCGCAATTACTTGTTCACTGTTGAATTGGACCCATCCCTGAACATCTTCGGCAATATTTATCCCGCCGGCTTTTGTAATAACTTCATGGAGAAAAGTCCCTTTTCCGGCGGTGAATAACTTACTGTCTACTTCCATCCAAACTTTACGTTTTTCCTGAACGGGAAGCTGGGCCAGCTTTTCTGTAATCCGCTTTTCCTTAGCTTTCATTTCTTCGATAATTAAAGCCGCTTGCTCCTGCTTATCCGTTATTTGACCGGCCGTAGCAATACTTTTGTAAACATCATCAATGCTTTTGGCTTCAAATACTACAACCGGTATCCCCAGGCTTTTGATCTTCTTGGTATCTTCCGCAGATGCCAGCCAATACATTATTAAATCGGGCTCAAGATTAAGAATTTGCTCCAAATTGGGGTTTAAGGCATCCTCAAAAACATACTCAGCTTTTTCTTTAACATCAGCGGGATAATCATCCCACTTGGTTACCGCTACAGGATACTCTCCAAGGGCACAGAGAATTTCAGTGGAACTTGGCAACAAGGATACAATTCTTGTCGGTTTAGCCGGGATGGTTACGGTCGCCCCGATATCATCCACGATTGTCAGCGGATACTTGGTTTTAAGACCTTGCTCACCATCCGGCACTTCTTCCTGGGATGCCTGTGGTTGATTCTGTGGCTGTCCTTGGTTGGTAGTGCTACAGCCGGAAAGGATTAAAGTAAAAAGAACAATAACAATTAAGAAAACAGCTGTAAAACGACGCATTAGACCTTTCCTCCCAAATGATTATAGTCTAAATTCATTTGTTTGAACGCTACCTAGCCGTAAAGGGCTGATATGTGCTAATGATTTTTTCTCTTTGCCAATGTTCATCCTCAAGAAAAAGCTTATAGCCTTGGGTGTTAGGAACCTGCCAATCATAGAATTTTTTCTCGTCGTGGATATATCTCTCCAGGATAGCCATTATTGTACCCCCATGGACTACCAAAGCAGTATCCTTAAATCCCTCCTGCCTTATTTCTTCTACCACTTCGGCAAAAGCTCGGCAACAGCGTAGCTTATAAGTTTCAATGTCTTCGCCTCCGGGGGCTCTCTCTTTACCGCCACTGGCAATCCATTTGCGGTAAGCGGGATTATTTTTTAACTCCTCATAACTTTTCCCTTCGAAAATCCCGAAGTTATACTCATCGAAGCCAGGAACAACCTTCAAAGGAAGGCCTGGATAAATAATCTGCGCTGTTTGTAAACATCTCTGCCTTGGACTTACATAGACTTGGTCAACCTTCGGATAATAACCTAAACGGATTCGCTTCTTTAGTTCCTGTAAACCCGCTGCGCTTAACGGCTCATCACTTGCGCCCCTATAACGTCCTTCCAAATTGGCCTGGGTTTTAGCATGCCTTATCAGATAGAGATTATAAATCATCTTAATACTCAATACCCTTACGCATTTTAATACCCCGGTCATAGGGGTGTTTAACCTTCACTATCTCGGATACATAGTCAGCCAAAGCGATCAAATGCTCTGAAGCTCCCCGGCCGGTAAAAACCAATTCCAATTTTTCAGGACGTCCTTTAATAAAATCCTCCACTTCCTGAGCCCTGAGGATTCCCAGATTATAAGCAACAACCGCTTCATCCATGACTAGCAGGTCATACTCACCGGTCATTGCCAGTTCGGTAACTTCCGTGAATAGCCTTCTCTGCTCAGCGCATACTCGCTCCCGCTCCTCCGCTTCCAGTTTACTAAAGAATCCTTTTAACGGCGGGGCTTTCACAACTTGCACTAAATCTTGGAGCCGGGCTAAAGCTTGGTGCTCGCCTGAGTCACCGGATTTTAAAAACTGGCAATACAGAATCTTTAGCCCTCGGCCATAAGCCCTTAAAACCAGCCCCAAAGCCGCTGTGGTCTTACCTTTCCCCTCGCCGGTATAAATATGAAACAGGCCTCTCATAGGAACACCTCCCTTGCAGCTTTTCTTTAAAACCAGTATTCATTTATTGTAAAAATTGCTAAGTATCTGGACAGCATTTAATAACATAGTTTCTGTACAGCATTCAATAATAGAATTTTCAATAGGGCAATCATTCTGATTGAAACGAAGATTCTTTTAGTTATGAGGAATCTTTTATCTATCTTCTTTGATAATAACCGGGATTCCGGCCCAAACCCGCACAACTTTTTGGGCTCGATCCGCCAAGAGCTGGTATACCCTGCCCGTTTCATCCCGCCAGCGTCTTTCTTCCTCCAGCATTGGCACAATGCCACAGCCAATTTCCGTACCAAGCAATATCTTTGGTAAGAGATAGGGCAGATTTTCCTCAAAATAGGCTAAGGGGCAAATTCCCTCCGCCAACAGTTTCCGGACCCCTTCTTGGACATTCTTAATTAAATCAGCCTCATACATACTAGCGATACTGTCTTTGGCCAAATCACAAATCTTAAGCTTCTTGTCCTTATCGTATAAAGAGAGGGCATAAGCGGTTTTGCCTTGATATTTGCCTCCGATGATAAAAATCATTAATATCCCCCTTATCCCTAAAGTCCTCATTAGACTTCAATCTGCAAAATCGTTACTAAGATACCCAACAGCAAAAGTTCCGCCAATTCCACATAAGCCCCGACAATATCCCCAGTTATCCCGCCAAAATTCTTTCTTGCAAAGAAATAATAAAAGCCGGTAAAGAGTATCAACCCTAGGGGGAGGAGCAAACTGTAAAAACCATCCAGTAAATAGATAAACCCCGCAGTTATAGCCAAAAAAAGCGAGAGTGTATAAATGACACCTTTTCTTTGATTTTTACCAAACATAACGGCTAAACCGTCTTCTTTAGCATAGGGAAAGGAACATAACATTACGGCTTGGACTATCCGAGATGATACCGGAATGAAAAGCAGGAGGTAAGCCCTTTCCCTTCCTGCTAAGAAGAGTTCGGAAAAGAAAGCAACTTTAAGCAAAAGCAGGCTGATCAGGGTTATTACGGCAAAAGCGCCCACCCTGGAATCTTTCATTATTTTCAGCTTTTGTTCTATGCTCTGCCTGGAAAAATAGGCATCGGCAGTATCCATTAAGCCGTCTAAATGCAGGCCACCGGTAATAAAAGGATAGAATAAAGCCATTATTACCGCCTTGCTAAAGACGGAGAAAGCAAAATTATCCAGCAAGCAAAATAAACAATAGCCTAAAGAACCGATCCCTAAGCCCACCAGCGGCATCAGCACCGGCAAAAACTTAATCCTTTGCTCTTTCCATTCCAGCATCGGCAGCGGAATGGCAGTTAAAAAAGAGAAAGCTATTACGATTGCACTCAGAAAGTCTTTCATGGTTTTTTACCCAATATTTCGGTAAGACACCCTTTATGGCAGTGATAGCCGCCGTAAACACACTCTATGGCAACATCACTTTTTGCAGCCAGGATAATATGCAACTCGGCCAAAGCCTTAATATAGGCTTCGACGGTTGGGGCATAGATTATCCCGTCACTGAAAATCTCGTTGGAAATAACAATCAGGTTGGCCACTCTATTTTGTAGTTGGGCAAGATCGTTAGCAATTTTTTTGCAGATTTTGGGATAGTTTAACACAGCATAGCTTGGTTCACTCTGGCCTGATTCTTCAAACATCTCATTAGCCAGGAGAGTGCCTAAACAATCCAAAAGCACGGTGTCAGAAGCAACTAATAAAGATTCAATTTCCACTAGGGAAGAGCTTTTATCGATAGTTAGAAAACCCTTATCCGCCCTGTTTTGTTGGTGGATTTTAATCCGTTCCCTAATTTCTTGGTCATAGTAGCGAGCTGTCGCCAGATATACTTTTCTCTTCTCCCCGGCCAAAACTGCAGCCAGCTTTTCTCCTAAAGAACTCTTGCCACTGCGGACGCTGCCTGAAATAAAAATTAGCACTAAACTCCCTCATCTCTGCCTTTTTACCTTTTAGCCTTTTAATCTTTTGCCTTACACCTTTTTGGCTTTTTGCCTTTTGGTTTTTGCTTTTTAACTTTAATTTTTTTTAGTTATTTGCTTTTCTCCTTTTTCTGGAAACATCTTAGAGAAGCCTCGTTTTACGGTCTTGGCTAATCTTCCCGGATATCCACCAGGACGCTGCCGTCAATATCCCCCTGGGCAAAAGTTCCCATCTCCCGCCCAATAGCCAAGGCACAGTCAATTAAGAAAAAAGCCAGAGGGCACCCGGAACCTTCACCTAAGCGCATTTTAAGCTGCAAATAAGCATCTAATCCCAGTTCCTTCAACACTGTAGCATATCCGGGTTCCGCGGAAAAATGCGAGGGGATCATGTAAGAAACCGCCAGGGGATTTAGTCTTTTTGCAACAAGAGCGGCAGTAATAGATATAACGCCGTCAATAACCACCGGGATTTTGTAATAAGCACAGCCTAAAAAAACTCCAGCCATAGCCGCGATATCATACCCGCCGACTTTACTTAAGACTTCAATAGGATCCTCGCGGTTAGGCTGATGTTTGGAAATAACAGTCTTGAGGATTTCTTTTTTGCGCTCATAATCCTCTTCAGTCATTCCCGCACCTTTCCCGACAACAACTTCAGCGGAGTAATCTGTAAGCCCCATAATCACCGTAGCGGCAGTACTGGTGTTTCCGATACCCATTTCCCCGGTGCCGATAACCTGATAACCTTTAGCGGCCAAATCTTCAACCATGGAAATGCCTATTTCAATGGCTTGAACAGCTTCTTCTCTGGTCATTGCCTCTTCTTTGAGCATATTTCTGGTACCACGGCGGATCTTTTTATTAATAATCCGGTCATAAGGCAAATCAGCATTTACGCCAATATCTACCAGAAAAACATCAGAACCGGCCTGCTTGCTTAAAACATTAATTCCGGTAAGCCCCTTGGTCATATTGAGAAACTGGATGGCCGTTATTGCTGCCGGTGCTGAACTAACCCCTTCCTCACATATCCCATTGTCTGAAGCGAAGACCACAACGCATTTCTTTGGCAAATGATTAATGATTTTCCCCGTAATGGCCGCAATCCGCACGCCTATTTCTTCCAGCCTGCCAAGACTGCCTAAGGGCTTAAGTAAATTATCATAATGTTTTTTGGCCTCCCGGCCCACTTCTTCATTAATCGGAGTTATACCGGTGATAATTTTGTTTAATAACTGCATAGATTTTTTCTCCTGTTCTTCCTTGAATTTTATAGTATTCTCTAATCTTCATCTCAGACAAATCTCAAACAATTCCAGTTTAGGGTCTAAATATACGTGTGAAGAATTCAGTATCCAAAAACTATAGTAGCAAAACTATACAAGCGCTATATCCTGAAACCAATACCCATCGTGAAAAATTTGCTCTTGGAGCTTAATTTTTATCCCTGCAGTAAAAAGTGGCCCGTCTATAACTACGGTATGATACTCACCTTCTTCTCCCGAGGGGTCAATGCCGCACTTCTCCATGGCCTTAATTAATTCCCAATCTAGGTGCTTACCTAAAAACTCTTTCCCCAAAGCCCCCTCCTTAACAGCAATTACAACTGCCTGAAATCCTTCCTCAATAAATTCTCTAAGTAAATCCTTTCTGGCAGCTTTCCATAAGGGTTCATAGGCTTCAAAGCCGGCCTCGGCACAGACCCTTTCCACCCAATCCCTATGGCTTTGTAGATCAATATCGCCGAAAACTCCCGCTTGAATTCCCTGATTCTTTAAATCCTGCAAAACATCTAAAAATACTGCTTCGTACTCTTCCCACTTAGCAGAACGGGATAGTAGCGGAACACCGAGAGCCTTGGCCTGCTCTTTTAAAAGCTTCGCCGGTAAGTAATGCGACTTGGACCTTTCGCTATTTTCCATTATTGTAACTAAGTAACACGGTAAACCGCCTTGCTGGACCGCCCGGTAAAAAGCCAGACAGGAATCTTTCCCTCCACTCCAGGAACAAAAAAACGGTTTTTGTTTTAGCGACAAATTCTCAGCTCCTTTAGGTAAGTATTAAAGTAAGTCTTATCCTTTTTGTCAGTTTTTTATGAGAAAAAATATAACCACTTCCTTCCTGGAAATGGTTATTAGCATAAATTTGCCGTCAAAAAGTTTAAGCAAACCTTGAGACACACTTTTTTTCCCCAATCCCAGGAGTTACATACAGGCAGGTCTACCGACTTGGCTTCATCCTACTTTGATACCTTCCCGCCGGTCGTACTGCTCCTTGCCGTCCATGGCATCGCAGTACTAGGTCATCCTGACCGTCGTACCGCTCCTTGCCGTCCATTGCATCGCAGTACTAGGTTATCCTGACCGTCGCAGTGGTATATTATCATTTCGTCAGCTTCACGGTTGCTGGGACAGTCCGGGATTCTCACCCGCTTCCCTATTAAGCATTTCTGCACCTGTATTGTTTATTCTCGTTTTAATCCGTAATATTGTAATATTCTTTATATCAATATTAACTTATTTTTAATGAAAATTCATTAGTCTAGACTACATTCTAAAAAACTTTTCGGTCATTTATAACTGTTTTTTCTGAGATAAAAATCGTAGTCTTCAAAAAATACCATTCTTTAGCGGATAATGCTCATTAAGGTTTGATATGCTCCGTAAACAGCTAGTATAGACAAAATAATCAATAAAAAGGTATGGAGTTTATTTCCTGCCTTCTCACCCATTAAATCTTTACGGTTTATGATAACAATTAAACCTATAGAGACTAGTGGCAATAAAACTACCTGTGCAGCATTGACAAATACTGTAAGGACTACGAATCCTGGCATTCCCGGTAAAGCCCAAACCAAAGAGAGTACGCCAACAATAAGGATACCTATTTTAAGAAGGGGATCTTTTTTAAGGTCATCTTGATACTTGTCTTTTCTACTTGGCATAGCTATGTGAAAACAGGTTAACGCCATCATAGGGAAACCAAAAGTATAGCCAATTACACTACTAAAACAAGCGCCGAAAACTCCTAAATAGGGATTGCTGAACAGATTTGATCTTTATCAATTAAGCTAGTCTGATCAGTCTGAAATAGCCTTTTATAAAATAAAGTATAAGAATCCGGAGTCTGTGCTCCAGGTTCATAACCAGCAACTGC
>DUML01000128.1 GCA_012839895.1 Peptococcaceae bacterium
CGCCCAACAGGTTCAAATCCATGAACTGGGCAAACTCCCGCCCGAAACCAAAGGTGCCTGAAGCGGCTATCACCGGGTTTTTTAACCTGATACCGGCAATTTCCACGCTCATGTCGGGTTTCTTGAAATTTCCATCCCTGTTCCCAAGATTTTCATCCCGTGTTTCCAATTTCCCTGTCTCCATTCGCAACTTTCCTTTTCTGCTATTATACAATATACTCCTGTCTTTTCCAAATCTTATGAATCAATCCTCTAAAATTATCTCGCCGCTCCAGAATACGGGACCGTCCTTGCAGACATGCTTATATTCCCAGCCGTCTTCCTTTTTCGTTTTGCATGCGCATACCAGGCAGGCACCGATGCCGCAACCCATCCTCTGCTCAAGGGAAACCTGGCATTTTATTCCATTCCTGTCCGCCAGCTCAATCACTTTTTTCATCATGGGCGCCGGTCCGCAGGCATATACCAGGTCATACCCATTTGCCGCGGCCTTTTCCCCGAAAAGCTGCACTATGGTCCCTTTAAAGCCCATACTTCCGTCATCGGTGGATATGAAAACATTACCGGATAGCTGGCGGAAATCATCCAGCATGATTGCAGAAGCACTGTCCCTGAATCCAAGGAAAGCATCTCCGGTGAAAATGTCTCCTGAAACTCCTTTCAGCTCCTTCAGCAGGAAATACAATGGGAATATGCCGATACCGCCTCCCACAACAGCAATCCTGCCAGGGTTCTCAGGCATATGGAAAGCTTTCCCCAGGGGGCCTATAAAATCCACCATATCTCCTGCCCTCTTTTGTGCAAGTAAAGCCGTTCCTGTCCCCCTTACCTGGAAAACCACATCAAAAGTGCCTTTATCCCTGTCTACGCTGCAGATGCTGATGGGACGCCTTAAAATAACTTCCATCCCGTCACCGCATTTGATATTTACAAACTGCCCCGGCCTTGCTTCTTCCGCAATATATCCGGATTTTATCCTCATCCTGAAAACGCCGCGGGCGAGTTCTTCCATGGATTCCACTTTTTCTGCCAGCACTTCAGGCAATTGTAACCTACCACCTTTACCCAGAAATTAACATCATTGCTTATAAATTAATTTACCCATCTGCTTAATCTAGTACTGAGTTATTTATTAAAGAATTATTTATTAAAGAGTTATTTACTAAAAGTTATTTATCAAAAGTTGTTTATCAAAAGCTGTTTATTCGGAAGTTATTTATCAAACACGCTCAAATCCACGATGTCCAGGTCCTTCTCATGCTTGCCCAGCTTGAGGCAGCTCAAAACTGCTTTTGCAGTATCCAGCGATGTCAGGCACGGGATTGACATCTCCACAGCCTTCCTCCTGATCTTGAAGCCATCCCTTTCGGGCTGCCTTCCCTTTGTGGGTGTATTGATCACAAGGCTGATCTTTCCCGATTGAATCAGGTCAAGGATGTTGGGACTGCCTTCCTCAATCTTCTTTACCGCGTTTGTGGCAATTCCATGCCTGTTGAGCATGTTTGCCGTTTTGCCCGTGGCCCACAGCTCAAAGCCAAGCTTCTCAAATTCCTCGGCCAGGGGAATGAGCTCCGGCTTGTC
>DUML01000083.1 GCA_012839895.1 Peptococcaceae bacterium
AGTTGCTGGTTATGAACCTGGAGCACAGACTCCGGATTCTTATACTTTATTTTATAAAAGGCTATTTCAGACTGATCAGACTAGCTTAATTGATAAAGATCAAATCTGTTCAGCAATCCCTAAGTATATTTTGTCCTTGCTTGATAGCTATGGCTTCTGAAAAATTGGAAGGAAAATTGGAAGTTAAAACAATTGTGCTCATCCTTTTGGCCGTTTTTATTTATATTTCGCCTCTCCTTACTTACGCCACTATCGATCCTAAGATTTCTGACCAGAATTTCCGCAGGCTGGACCGGATTGTGGAAGAAAGCGTCTATTCGCAAGGGAGCGCTTTTTTCGAGTATATGCCGGTTAAAGCTAAAACAGATATCCCCTATCTGGCCAAGCGGGAAAACAATGCACTGATAATTAGAGGAGAAGGAGAAATAACCAATGAGGTTAAAAATGGGACTAAGCTTTCATTTCGGGTTCGAACTACTACGGCTGCTTTAATAGAGCTTCCATACCTTTATTATTTAGGCTGGGAAGCTGTCCTGGAATCTGAACAGGGACAAGGACAAGGAAAATATAAGCTTAAGGTTTTGGAATCTGCCAAAGGGTTTGCCGCTTTGGAACTTCCCGCCGGAGCGGCAGGTACGGTTTCTGTCAGGTTCAAGGGAACTGCGCTTACCAGGCTGGCTTATTTGGTGTCGCTTTTTTCGATGGTAGTATTCTTACTTGCCCTGATGAAAAACCGGCAGCGGAATAAGAGATATAAGAGGAGTTATAAGAGGTAAAAGCGAGGCTACCAAGCAGCCACCGTCCCATCCGCTCGGGGCTCTGAGCCTCCCATGAGCACTCCGTCGGGAGAACGCCAGATGATCTGGCCGCGGCCAAATAGGGAGGTGTCTAAGGAGACTTTGATTTCGTGGCCTTTGGCTGCTAAGCCATGGGCAAGGTGGGCGGGGAAATTTTGTTCAATTTTAATGTTCTTGCCTTTGACCCACATCCAGCGGGGAGCATCCAAAGCTGCTTGAGGGTTCAAACCAAAGTCGATTGTATTCATTATTACCTGGACATGGCCTTGAGGCTGCATGAAAGCTCCCATCACCCCAAAGGGGCCTACTGCTTGGTTATCCTTGGTGAGGAAGCCGGGAATAATAGTGTGATAAGGCCGCTTGCCCGGAAGGAGGAAATTAGGGTGAGCGGGATCAAGGGAGAAATTATTGCCCCGGTTATGGAGGCTTATGCCGGTATCCGCTACCACGAGTCCTGAACCAAAACCGGTATAATTGCTTTGAATCATGGACACCATGTTGCCGTCACTGTCGGCAGTAGCCAAATAGACTGTCCCGCCTTTAGGAGGAGTACCGGGAAGGGGCTCCAGCGCCCGGTCTATAATTAGCCGGCGCCGTTCCTCGGCATAAGCATCGGAAAGCAAGTCTTTAACCTCTACCCGCATGGCGGAAGGTTCGGCAATGTAATGCAGTCCGTCGGCGAAGGCTAATTTCATGGATTCAATTTGTTTGTGATAAGTGTCCAGGCTATCCTTTGCCGGAAAGTCAAAGCCTTTCAGGATATTTAAGGCCAGAAGGGCAACCAGGCCGTGGCCGTTGGGCGGGATCTCCCAGACATCATAGCCCCGGTAGTTGATACTGATAGGCTGAACCCATTCTGGTTTATATTGCTCTAAGTCTTCTTTTCTAAGGTAACCGTTAAATTGGCGGGAAAAGGAATCTATTTTTTCAGCCAGGTTTCCCCGGTAGAAGGAAGAAGCTTTGCTTTCGGCTATTTCCTGTAAGGTATTGGCCATAGCCGGAGAGCTCCAAATTTCGCCGCTCAACGGGGCTCTCCCCCCGGGAGCGAAAGTGTCAAACCAGTGCTTATACTGTTCTCCTTTAAGGGTTTGACTGTAATGCTCATAGGCTTTTTGCCAAGCCAGGCTGACTACGGGAGAAACCGGGAAGCCTTGCTCGGCGTAAGTTATGGCGGGCCTTAAGACCGTTGTTAAAGGAAGGCGGCCAAAGCGCTCGGACAAAGCCGCCCAGGCAGCGGGCGCTCCCGGGACGGTTACCGCTTCCCAACCTTGAAGAGGAACTTCTTTATATCCTTTTTGCAGGAGATCTTCACCGGAGAGTTTCTTTGGTGCCGGGCCGCTGGCATTTAAACCGTAAAGGCGGCTATTGGCCTCGGACCAGACTAGAGCAAAGGCGTCACCCCCTATCCCGTTGGAAGTAGGCTCTACTACCGTTAGGCAGGCGGCAGTGGCTATGGCGGCATCGATGGCATTACCGCCTTTTTTTAAAATTTCCATACCGGCCTGGGCGGCTAAGGGTTGAGAGGTGGCTACCATGCCATTTTTGGCATATACAGTCGGCCGGCGTGAGGGGTAAGGATGGTAATAAGGGTCATTGTTCATGGTTCTTTTTAATCCTCCTCTGATTTAAAGCAACAATGTTTATTGAAATTTAAATAATGTATACTTATGTATATTTATTTACTAGTATTAATTCTTGCAAAAAAATTTTGTTTGCTGAAATTTATAAAATTAATGTTTATCATCCCTGATAGTGGTAGTAATATTATAAAGTAGATTACCTGTTGTTGCTTACCTTTGTGTGTTTTTTTATTTTTATCGGCAATATTGCCAATATCCCGCTCGTTACGGGTTTAATGGCTTCCTTTGTTAACAGCGGCCGTTAAGCAGATGAACTGCTCATAAAAGCCGTTCCTGCTTTATTTTTAAATCCTTGTCCAGTATATTATAGTTTTTTACTATTTTATATAGTATTTTGGCCTATTTTAGCGCTGTTTTAATTGCTCCAATTATTGACACGTCTTCTTTTGGTATGGTAAAATATAAAATTTTGTAAATTGTTAAATCTATGTTATAATAGATATACATACTAAAGGGGGCGGGCATAGTGTTTCAAGTTGGCGATATGATTTTTTATCCCATGCATGGAGCGGGTTTGATTGAAGCTATTGAGGAAAAAGAGATATTAGGGGAGCGCAAACTCTACTATATTTTTAATATACCTTCGAAAAATGTGCAAATTATGGTTCCTGTTGATAAGGCTTCTGAGTATGGAATGCGCCGGGCAGTTTCACCGGAAACCTTGGATGAAATACTTGCAGGTTTTTATTCCGGCAATACGGATCCGGATATCTATGATAACCAAAGGTATTGTATAAGCGTAAATAAAACGAAAATAAAAAGTGGAGATATATATCAAATTACGGAAATAATCCGTGACTTGGTGCGTAAAAGCAAGAAAAATAAATTATGCATCGAAGACCGCAATATGCTTGATAGCGCCCGCCAAATCCTAATCAGCGAAGTTGCCCAAGTCAAAGGAATCGACGAGGAAGAGGCAGGAAATCTTTTGGATGAAGTAATTGAGCGGGAGGAAAAGATCGCCGGTCTTTAAAATCTATTTTTAGCTTTTCCTGACAGGCTGTTATCGTAAAAGACCTTCCTGGGCTATATCCGGGAAGGTTTTTTGGTTTCTTTGATGAGGAATAATTAATTCTTTACTTGCGAACACTTTTTACAAACAAAGCGGGTTTGTTATGCGGAGCAAATCTTCTGATTGAAAAAAATGATGGGAGGCTTTTTAGGATGAGTGAGTATATTAATAACCGGGAATACAGGCAAAAGGCTTTAAAAGAGTTAATAATGGAGCTGCATAAAGGGAAAAAGCCGGAAGAAGTAAAAGCTAAGTTCCAAGAACTTTTCGAAGGAGTGGCTGCTTCGGAGATCGCGGAAATGGAACAAAACTTAATCATGGAAGGCATGCCGGTTGAAGAAGTTCAGCGGCTTTGCGATGTACACGCCGCATTCTTTAAGGGTTCCATCGAAGATATCCATAAACCGTCTCCCCTAACCGAGATTCCTGGACATCCGCTGAATACATTTAAAATTGAAAATGAGGCTTTAGAAAAATATATTGAGGGCACGGTTAAAAAGAATATTGAAAGGTTCAAGCAGGACAATAGTACCGCCAATAAGAATGCCCTCTTGCATGACTTTAATACCTTATGGGATGTGGACAAACATTACTCCCGCAAAGAAAATCTCTTATTCCCTTACCTGGAAAAGTATGGTATAACTGCCCCGCCTAAAGTAATGTGGGGAGTGGATGATGAGATCAGGGCAGCGATTAAAGAAGTAAGAAGCCTACTGAACACTCAGGCTCCTCCCAAGGAAACTGTTCAAAAAGCTGAAGAAGCCGTTACCAAAATCCTGGATATGATTTTTAAAGAGACAAATATTTTATTTCCTATGGCGCAGGATACTTTGAGCGAAGACGAGTGGCTGGAAATTGAGAAGGAAAGCGATGATATCGGCTATTGCCTGGTAGGACCGAAGAAAAAGTGGAGTCCGGTCAGAGTGGATGTCCGGGCTAAAGAAGAACAGCAGAATCCGAAAGGATATTTAAAACTCGATACAGGTATTCTTTCTTCCCAAGAAATTAACGAAATTTTAAAAACTTTGCCAATCGACATAACCTTTGTTGATAAGGATGACATCGTTAAATACTTTTCCCAGGGCAAAGAAAGAATTTTTGCCCGGACGAAAGCAGTTATCGGCAGGAATGTGCAGAATTGTCATCCCCCCGGCAGTGTGACTGTTGTTAAGAAAATGCTCGAAGATTTTAAAGCCGGTAATAAGGACAGCGAGGAATTTTGGTTGAGACTGGGCGAAGTCTATGTCTATATCCGTTATTTTGCCGTTCGGGATGAGAATGGCAACTATCTTGGAACTTTGGAAGTTACCCAGAATATCCAACCCATTCAGGAAATCAAAGGAGAAAAGAGGCTTTTGTCCGATTAAAATATTTCGGCCCGCAAAAGGGCCGTTCTAAATTGAAGTTTCAAACTGGAATATGCTGTTGTATTTGAAAGCAGCATTTGAACAGGCTTCAGAAAATATAAGCGGGAGAGTGCTAACGTGAGCAGAGTGATAGACTTTTCTAAGACTGTTTATGAGCTCAGCAGAGAAAATCCTGAAGTAATTGAAATAATGAAAGATATCGGTTTTGAAAGCATTGTCAATCCGGGAATGCTCAATACCGTCGGTAGGATTATGACTATCCCCAAAGGAGCTGCACTGAAAGGTATCAGTGTGGAAAGGATTAAAGAAGCTTTCCAGCAAAAAGGTTACCTGGTGGTTGAATATCATTAATCAATAATCAATAGTCAGTATTAATGCTTTTCTTTTTCCTCCCTTTCATTTCGGACCTGACTGTGGAAGATTGTTTCGTTGCTTAATTCCTTAGGGCGGGATTTAACTTGAGAAATTACTTCTTTTACTCCCCTGGCTTTGGCTGCTGCTTCTTTGGCAGCCTTTATTTCTTCCTTGTCGTCGGAATTACCTACCAAAAAGACCTTGCCATGGATACTTTTGGCTCCAGCTGGACTTCCCCCTCATTGACATCAACGTTTATGTCGTAGAGTTTATGAAGCTCCTGGTCTTTGGCAATAGCCTTTTCTACTCGCTCTTTTAATTGCTTATCTTTGGGATTGGACATTTTGATTGCTCCTTTTTGAAAATACTTGTCTTTATTATTATCCCCGCTGAGATAAATACTATTATGCTCTGGTACCTCAAAAAAACCCCCTTCATATTATAAGCAGAGGGGGTTAGTATGATGGACAATAAGAGGAAAAGGAGTCCGCTGGATCACAATCATGGCAGTTCTACCCATACTTCTTGTGACTATAATCACGCTCATCAATGTCTGGATGTTTCCGGGCCGGCAATACCCGCGGGGGAAAGCCATGTTCATTACTCCGAGAATTGGGTTGTATATGAGCACGGCCATGCTCATTATTACCAGGCAACTTCCGGCCCTGCCATTCCGACGGCTAATGGTTGGCATGTTCATTACTGGGACTTCTATACCACAGTAAATAATGGTCACTGCCACCATGTCCAGGGATTGGATATGCCTGCACCCGGCATTTAGCATTGTTTTTAACATAGGTAAAAAGGGGCAGGAAATTTTACCTTGAGTTGGCGCTTTTGCCGACCTCAGGGTTTTTGTTTTATAAAATTTTTAGCTAAGCAATATATCGATAATATTAGGTAAGCATCTTGCCAAAATACATATTTTTGGTAAAATCGATTTCAGCACTTCGAGGGAAATTATTCTTAAGCCGGATTATTAAATTTTAGAACTCGCTTCATATTAATATTAGCCGTATTGGCATATTAGTTCTGAAGAAAAGTTATTATCATCTAAATTATCCGGAAAATAAGCGGAAAGGGACAGCATGAAAAAATATCAAACCTACCAGGTTGAGCAAGAACATCAGAGCTTAACGGTGGAGCAATATCTGAAAACAGTTCTGCACTATTCAGGCAGAAAAATACAAAAACTTACCAGGTTAAAGGGAATCTTTTTAAATCAGCGCCCGGTCTTCCTTCAGAAGAAATTAAAGGCTGGGGATATTTTAAATGTTCTTGTGTTGGAAGACAGAACCTATGGCGTTACCCCGCAGGAGGGTACCGTAGACATTTTATGGGAAGATTCCAAGGTTATTGTTTTAAACAAGCCCTCCGGTATCTTGGTTCATCCTGCCGGTCAAACCCCCCGGGGAACCTTGGCCAATTATTTGGCTTACTATTTTCAGGAGAAAGGAGAACTCCTGACCATTCGTCCTCTCCATCGTTTGGACAGGGATACTTCCGGTTGTGTTGTTTTCGCCAAAGATGCTCAGACTCAAACCCTACTGGAGCAACAAATGCACGACGGAAGATTTAAACGGACTTATTTAGGCGTGGTCCAAGGCAAGCTTGATCCACCGGAAGGAATAATTGACCTTCCTATTGGGAAGCACAAGACCAAACCTAATCGTCGGGCTGTCCAGGAGGAGGGTGTAAAAGCGGTAACTTATTATAGGACTCTAAAAGTTTTTGAGCAGGGTTTAGCCGGGCAAGGGGAAGCTTTGGAGCTTTCCTTGCTGGAACTAAAATTGGAGAGTGGCAGGACACACCAAATTCGGGTGCATCTCGCCCATCTTGGCCACCCGCTGCTCGGGGATAGAATGTATGGCCAACGATCCTCTTTGATTGCACGCCAAGCATTGCATGCCGGAGCGGTGACTTTTGAACATCCCCAAAAGGGAATAGAGATTAATGTTCAAGCTCCTTTACCTAATGATATGAAGAAATTATTTTGTCCCGAGGACTTGGAATTTTAGCAAATGCGAGAAGGGTATACAGAAAGAAGGGAAAGCCTTGAAATTATCGACAAAAGGCAGGTATGGGGTTAGAGCGATTTTAGACATTGCTCTTAATCAGCATACAGGGCCGGTTACCATTCACAGTATAGCCGAGAGGCAGGGGATATCGGAACGTTACCTGGAACAACTTTTGCTTACCCTGAAAAAGAATAATCTGATCAAGAGTATACGGGGGTTCCAGGGAGGTTATGTGCTTAATGACGAACCCCAGGCTATAAGGGTTGGCGATGTAGTGAGAGCCTTGGAGGGCTCTCTGGCTCCTGTGGATTGTGTTGATAAGAATTCGCACCAAACCTGTGACCGCCAGGCATTTTGTGCAACGAAAATGGTTTGGGAGGACCTGGCAAATGCCATAAATAAAGTTTTGGACTCTTATACAATAGAAGATCTGGTTTTAGAAACTAAAAGGCTCCAGGAAAACTCTTACGATAATTATTGCATTTAAAATTACTGCCTGCTCTTCCTTTCCAGGGAACGGTTTTCTTTCTCAAGGCCTGAGTTGTCTTAACACAAGAAAAGTTCAAGTTAATGCATGCTTAAGCTGGATAGATGTACCTCTTAAACTGGGAAGATGTACCTTAATAAAAAAAGAATATGGCTTCTTGACAAATGAATAAGAATAAAATAATCTTAGAACATAGTCTACAAAATCTATAGGGATTATAGATATTTAAGGAGGAACTAAAATTGGGAAAAATTTATGAGAATTTAACCGAGTTAATCGGCGGTACCCCTTTAGTTAAATTAACTAAAATAACGCAAGGCTTAAAAGCAGAAGTTGTAGCCAAAGTCGAGTACTTTAATCCCGGTGGAAGTATTAAAGACCGGATTAGTTTCAACATGATTAAGGACGCTGAGGAAAAAGGGTTAATCAACAAGGATACGGTTATTATTGAGCCTACCAGCGGCAATACCGGCATAGGGTTGGCTTTCGTTGCTGCAGCCCGGGGGTACAGACTAATTTTGACTATGCCGGAAACTATGAGCATGGAAAGGCGCAACCTTCTAAAAGCTTACGGGGCGGAATTAGTGTTAACTCCCGGGAGTGAGGGAATGACGGGAGCTATTAAGAAGGCTTTGGAAATCGCCAAAGAAATCCCGAATTCTTTTATTCCCCAACAGTTTGAAAACCCAGCCAATCCGGAAATCCACCGCAAAACCACCGCTGAAGAGATTTGGGCGGATACCGACGGTAAAATTGACATCCTGGTTGGCGGAGTTGGCACGGGAGGTACGATTACCGGGGTTGGCGAAGTGATTAAAGCTCGTAAGCCGGAATTAAAAGTTGTTGCTGTTGAGCCGAGCGATTCTCCGGTTATTTCCGGTGGTAAGCCAGGTCCACATAAGATTCAGGGAATAGGAGCAGGCTTTATCCCTAAGGTCCTGAATACTGCAATACTAGACGAAGTTTTCCCAGTTACTAATGAGCAAGCCCTAGAGACAGGACGCAGGCTGGCCAGGGAAGAAGGAATGCTCGTAGGCATTTCCTCCGGTGCCGCTGCCTTTGCCGCGCTGGAAGTAGCCAAACGGCCGGAAAATGCAGGCAAACTTATTGTTGTGATCCTTCCCGACACCGGGGAAAGATATTTAAGTACCGCTTTATTTCAGGAAAACTAACCAATCTGATAGTATTTAATAAAAGCGGATACTTTAGCAGGATGATTAAGCAGCTGGCGGCCGGAAACTATATAACAATAATATTTGAAGAAAGAACAAAATGTTTAAGAATAATAAATGACTTAAATACGTAATTTTAATTATTGAAAAATACAGAATATTATTACTTTTATCTATTTGGGAAATTATTGTTATGGTTAAAAAAATATCTGGTAGAATTAAGGAGGGAACAACTATTCAAAATTGGAGGTAAACGTTATGACCATGCAAAAAAAGGTTCTAACAGTGGAAGGGATGTCCTGTAATCATTGCGCAACACGTATTCAAAACTCAATTGGTTCTATCCATGGTGTTGCGAAGGTAGACGTGGACTTAAAAGGGAAAACGGTTAGTCTTGAGTATGAAAACGAAGAGGTTACTTTGGAGGAGATTATTGAAGCAATTGATGACCAGGGTTACGAGGTTAAGAAAGACTGATTGGCAGGGAAATATCAATTTGAGAAGGATGAGGACAAGTGCAGCATAAGTTTTCGCGGACAGAGCTGTTGATCGGTTCAGAAGGATTGGCTAGACTTAACAAAAGCAAAGTGTTTATTTTTGGCCTTGGCGGTGTCGGGTCTTTTACGGCTGAAGCTTTAGCCCGAGCAGGTATTGGCAGCTTTAAGCTGATTGACTTTGACGAGATTTGCCTTACTAATATTAACCGTCAGCTTCATGCTCTGCACTCCACGATTGGGAAGCCCAAAGTGGAAGTAATGAAAGCTAGGCTCCTTGATATAAATCCTCAAGCTCAAATTGAAATTTATAAATCCTTTTATTCGGAGGAGAATACTGATTATTTTTTTGCTGGTGAGAAGCCGGATTATGTAGTTGATGCCATTGATACAGTTAAAAGTAAAGTCAGCTTGGCCAAAGAATGCTACCGGAGAGGAATTCCTTTCATTTCTTGTATGGGAGCGGGAAACCGTTTAAATGCTTTAAGTTTTAGGGTTGCGGATATATCCAAGACCAGCGGTTGTCCTTTAGCCAAAGCGGTTAGAAAACTTCTTAAGCAAGAAGGTATTACTCAAGGATTTAAGGTGGTTTATTCTCCTGAGCCTCCTCTTAAACCTTTGAAGCAATATCCAGACTGTGCTACAAATTGTGTTTGTCCAAGCGGGGATGCTCACTGTTCTAAAAAACGTCAGATACCCGGCAGTATTTCCTTTGTTCCCTCTGTCGCCGGTTTGCTGATGGCCGGAGAAGTAGTGAGAGATCTTTTAAACTTATAAGACAGGTAGAGTTTGAAGCATAAGCTATTACAAGTAATTATTTATTATTTTTTAATGTTTAAATTTACTTTTATAATTAATATTTAGTTGTATAATAAAATTTAGTTGTATAATAAGATGTGGATTGCTAAGATGCCACATCTTATTTACTTCAGAATCAACTAAATATTTTACCCTTATTCGAATTGTTTTGTAATTGTAATTTTCAGCTTTAAAGCTTATAACAAATTAGTAAGTAAAGGACAAGGAGAAGCAATATGGTCAAAGCAATTTTAGCCAAAGTTAAAGGCATGGAACGGGACTATTTATTATTTATTTTTGTCGGGATCTTTTTGGGTATTGGGCAAAGTGTTGACGGGGCAACAATAAACAACTTCCTTAAAGACAGGTTTGATTTTTTAATTATGCAGAGGACTCTGCTGGAAATTCCCAGAGAGATGCCCGGGCTTCTGGTTTTTATATTTACGGCTTTTTTATTTGCCTTGGGGGATATCAGGATTGGAGTCGTAGCTAATCTAGCAGCAGCAAGCGGCATGTTTTTGCTGGGGATAATCCCTTACAACTTTTTTCTAATGTTATTAGTTGTCTTTATTTACAGCACAGGTCAACATCTCTTTATGCCTTTGTTTAACACAATTGGGATGTCTTTTGCTAAAGGGGGACAGTACGGCCGAAAGCTTGGCCAAATCAGTGCGGCCAATACTGCTTCCTTGGTGATAAGCAGCGCTCTGCTCTGGCTCTTATTCCGCTATTTTCACATCAGCTACACAGTTTCTTTTACCATAGGCGCCTTAGCTTTTTTAGCTGCGGCTATCCTTTTGATGAAAATGAATCCCGGACGTACTGAGCCTATGAAGAACCGCTTTGTTTTCCGGAAAGAATATAAGCTTTATTATTGGTTGTGTATAGTTTACGGGGCGAGGAAACAAATCTTTTTGACTTTTGCTCCTTGGGTTCTTGTTGATGTTTTTGCCCAAAAAGTCACTACCCTTACCATGTTATTTTTTATAATCTCTACGCTGGGAATTTTTGTGAAACCTTTAATCGGTTTATTAATCGACCGGTTGGGGGAAAAAGTAATTCTCGCCGGAGAGTCGGCTATTTTGATTCTGGTTTGCTTGCTTTACGCTTATGCCGCGGATTTGTTCGGCAGTTGGGCTGTAGTGATTGTTTGTGCTTGCTACGTTTTGGATCAGACTCTCAATGCCGTTGGTATGGCCAGGGCTACTTATGTCAAGAAAATAGCGGTCAAAGCCGAGGATGTCTCGCCGACCCTTTCTCTGGGTTTAAGCATAGACCATGTTATTTCCATGTTCCTTCCGGTAGTTGGGGGCTTGGTTTGGTATTCGGCCGGAGCCGGCGGCTATAAATATGTCTTTTTAGGGGGAGCGCTTGTGGCCCTTATTAATTTTATTTCCTGCTTATTTATACGAGTTAAACCTTTACAGGCTGAAGGACAGCAGGCATAATACTGTGACGGTTATGTACGGGCATATTAGAAAGATTAAGATAAGGTTAAGAGAACTAAAGGAAGCCAAAGGAAGTCAATATGTATTATGTTTATATCGTAGAATGTAAGGATGGCACTTTTTATACCGGCTGGACAATTGATCTAAGGCGGAGGCTTGAGCAGCATAACCGGGGCAAAGGTGCTAAATATACTCGGAGCAGATATCCTGTTGTTTTAAAGTATTATGAAATTTTCAGTACTAAACAGGAAGCTTGCCGGAGAGAGTACCAGATTAAACAGCTCCCCAGGAATAATAAATTAAGTTTAATTCAAGACGGATTAAAAAGTAGTGCCCTGGATATCCCTTTAGGAGATATCTCTAAATGAGTAATTTCTAAGCTAAGCGAGGATTTCTTTGTTTTTCCAGCATGAAAAAGTTCCCTCCCACAGATAATAAATATGTATTCATAAATATTAACTGTGGAGGTATACAGCTGATGAAAGTAAAAAAAATGCAAAGCCCCAACACGGGCATTAAATGCGTAGTCAATACCTGCTATTACTACATGGACGGTGATCATTGCACAGCTGAAAGAATTGAAGTACAGCCCAGAAATGCATCTAACTCTGAACAAACTGACTGTGCTACCTTCATCAAGAATCAATAGTAAATATTTTAGAATGAGACCGTTGTACCGGAACAGTTGTTGTGGGTACAACGGTTTTTTAATATCGGTAAGATCATTATAACGAAGCTATTGGTTTGGACAAGTTACGTTGGTTAGAAAGACCTCATATATTGATATTGGTGATATTGGTAATATGTGGTAACTAGGAGGGATTGAGATGTTCTGGGGTTTTCCTTTCTTCTGGGGAGCACCTTTCTTCGGCGGCTTTTACGGTTTTGGCTTCAGAAGATTTAGAAGATGGTGGTGGTAAATTAATTTATTGATTAAGGAAGTAATTCTTTTAAACAGTCCTAATCATCTTTAAAATTAATAAACCTTAGTTTAGGATCCTACCCCCTGAACTAGGTTATTAATTTACTCATGTTTTCAATCAGTGACAAAAATATTTTCTTTATCAACTGCTCTATCGCTCACGATAATAAGACCAATATTCCCTTCTAAATTGGGGTCATGGACAACTGTATAACTTTTTCCTTTTTGAGCCGCTAGCTTTTGGTATTTCCCCCGGTATTTATAGGCAATATCCCCGTTGATGAGCATTTTGGCTGCTCTCCGGTCATTAAGTGTTTCTTCAATTTCGGGGTAAATTTTATTATTCATTACTTGGGCTTTAGTCAGGGCAATAAGAATCCGTTCCCTGAACTCGCCCAAGTGATGATTTTTTTCTTCGGCCTTAAGTTCCGGAGGGCCATGAATCCCGACAGCTATTGTCCTTTCTAATTCTGTTTTGTTGGCAAATTCTTTTATGGCATCTTTTTGAAGGTCTTTATCCATTGCTTCTAGCTCCTTGAGTTATTAAGCAAGACTGTAAAGCTTGTCTTTGCCTTTAGTATATCAAATTATTTAAGAAATTAGTTTAAATAAAGGTCATTTTATATTTATATATTTGGTTATTTCATATTTGCCCGGATTTACTTATATTTCCAGCCGATTCTATGTATAATTACTATCCCGGTAATAAAGATCGCCAAATTCAATATTAGGCTCCAAGGAATAAATAGAGCCAAAATGATCGCCGGGACAAGGTAGATAACGGATAGAATTTGAAATAGCTGCTTGTAATATGTAAAAAGGGTTTCTCTATAAATTAATAAACCGGCAGTTGCAAACAGCCAGGAGACCAGGCAAGAGGTTATTAAAACAAAGGTCATCCTGAGGGAAGTCTGATTATCGCCGGTTTTTCCTAGTTTCAATTGTAAAAATATTAACAGTAAGCCTATTCCCAGGGGAATAAAAGGGAAAATTCTTCCCAGAAGCTTTTGAGCCATAAGGTTTCCTCCTTCAAGATGGTAAGCAGGTGGCCCTTAAGGATTTTTTGCCCTAAAGTTGAAAGAGGCCTACTGTAATATATAATTTTTCATGTTCAGATATGAAAAAGGTGGCTCGTACTTTTTATTGCAAAGGCATTCCCGAATCCCGTTCATATTTCTGGATGAGAGGGTGTAGGATTACGGCGGCTGCCAAGCCGAGGTAAGCAGAGACAAAACCAAAACTAAGCCAAGTTAGGAGACTTTGCCAAGTAAATGTTACAGGGTGGTAAAAGAAAAAAACACCTAAGCCACACCAGAAACCTTGACAAAAGGGGCAGTTAAAAAGCTTGCGAAAAAAATAGCCTTTTTTTTGCAGATATTCTCTAATCCCTTTGAACAATATAAAATCAAAGAGAAAAAAACGAAGGCTTAAAGAGAGAAGCAATTCAAAAAACATATTAATCACCTTGTTTTTAAGTGACCATTTTCCTGGACTCAATAACCATAATATTCCAAGGTGAGAATTACTGTGCATAAGCTCTGCTTCTCTCTGATTAGAATTATTTATTCGTTAGATTATTTGCCCGCTAAAGACTTGCGTTTTTCATATTTGACCCGGTCATGCTTGTTTAAATATTTTTTACGGAGACGGATGTTCTGGGGAGTTATTTCCACATATTCGTCATCATTAATATACTCCAAGGCTTCTTCCAAACTGAGGAGCCTGGCCGGCTCCAGCTTCAGGCTTTCATCGGCTCCACTGGCACGCATGTTGGTTAATTGCTTTTTCCGCGTGACATTGACATCAATATCTTGTTCGCGAGAGCTTTCGCCTACGATCATTCCTTCATAAACTTTGGTTCCGGGTTCAATAAACATCCTACCGCGGTCCTGGAACTGGTAGAGAGCATAACTGGTAGCTTCTCCCGGTTCGGAGGCTATCAGGACACCTCTGCTGCGCCCTTGAATCTCTCCTTTGTAAGCCTGGTAAGAGTGAAAGACGTGGGACATAATTCCCTCTCCTCGGGTTTCAGTCAGAAAATCCCCTCGAAAGCCTATTAAACCCCGAGCTGGGATCAGGAACTCCAGGCGGGTGATTCCGCCGGGCAAATTCTGCATATTAAGCATTTCTGCTTTGCGGGATCCTAACATTTCAATTACAGTTCCAGTACAGGAGTCCGGTATGTCACAGGTCAGGTGTTCATAAGGCTCACATTTTACGCCGTTAATGGTTTTTAAAATTACTTCCGGTTTAGAAACTTGCAATTCAAATCCTTCTCGGCGCATATTCTCAATTAAAATCGAGAGATGAAGCTCACCCCGGCCCGAGACTTGAAAGCAATCGGTATTGTCTGTTTCCTCCACCCGCAGGCTGACATTGGTTTCTATCTCTTTAAATAACCTTTCCCGCAGTTTACGGGAAGTTACGTGTTTTCCTTCAGTACCGGCCAGCGGGCTGGTATTAACCATAAACATCATAGTGAGAGTTGGCTCATCAATGGCTATGGTTGGCAGTGGTTCGGGATTTAGAGGACAGGCTACCGTTTCACCAATGTTTATATTGGGGATACCGCTTATAGCCACAATATCGCCGGCGGTAGCATTTGTTATGTCTACGCGGTTAAGGCCTTGGAAAGTAAAGACCTTGCCAACTTTGACTTTTTCTATGGTTTGATCGCGTTTAATTACGGCCACTGGAGTGTTGGCGGTAATTTGGCCTCTAAAAATCCGGCCAATGGCAATTTTGCCCAGGTAATCGTTATAATCAAGGGTTGTTACCAGCATTTGAAGAGGTTTGTCCGGGTCCGACTCCGGGGCAGGTATTTCCTTGAGGATGGTTGTAAATAAAGGGGTCAAATCTTCGGCCATATCCCCGGGGTCAAAACCGGCTGTTCCTAGGCGAGCAGAGGTATAAATAATAGGAAAATCAAGCTGTTCTTCATTGGCACCCAATTGCAAGAATAATTCCAGTACTTCATCAGCGACTTCATAAGGTCGGGCATCGGGTCGGTCTATTTTATTAATGACAACAATGGGCTTTAAGTTAAGTTCCAGCGCTTTACGCAGTACAAATTTAGTCTGGGGCATTGGACCTTCAAAAGCGTCAACTACTAAAAGGACTCCGTCAACCATTTTAAGGACCCTTTCTACTTCTCCGCCAAAATCAGCGTGTCCAGGGGTATCAACAATATTTATTTTAGTGCCCTGCCAATTAACCGCAGTATTTTTGGCTAAGATAGTAATACCCCGTTCTCTTTCCAGGTCATTGCTGTCCATTACCCTTTCTTCAACTTGCTGATTAGCTCTGAATACACCGCTTTGCTTAAGCATAACATCTACCAGGCTGGTTTTTCCGTGATCCACATGGGCAATTATGGCTATATTTCTCAGATTTTCGGCACGCATTTTCTACTTTTCTCCTATCCTGTTTAGAATCGGTTTATTAGCCAATCTAAAGATTTGAGGCACAATTTATATATTATAGTAATTTTCAAGAAAATAGCAATTATTTTAATTAAAGATTATTTCACTAATTTCCTTTAAAGTAGAATTCCCGGATTAACAGCTACTTATCAGAAGGCTTTTTAAGAATAATTGCAAAATATGTAGATATTTCTCAGCATTTACTATTCAAAAAGGAATTGAGAAATTTATTGCCAAATTGTAAATTTTCTTTAATGAATCTTTTCCTTGCTTAGTACTACGCCCCTGGCTATAATTTTTTTAGGGATTTAAGCTTAGGCTCCATTTTGGAGCTGGAACATAGATTTGAATTTCCTCGGAGGGACTAATGAGAAGATATGAAAGGTACAGCGGGAGGACTTACCGGCGAAGGAAGAAGGATAGTTCTCTGGCTATTGCTTTTGTATTAATAATCTCGGCCTTAGTAATTGTTACGGTTCATAGGGCAGTTTTCCAAGAAAAGAATTACGAAGCATTTCCCAGTTATGGTTCGCAGAATGCTGTTTACGCTCCGACTAAAGAAAAGGCAGAAGCCGCTCGTCAAAGTGAGTATCCGGCCGGAACGCCGATCGATGAATATAAAGGGGTTGTTGTTTATTCCAATGGGACTAATTATATGTCCAGCCACGGCCTGAATTTTAGTCAAGATGGCTATTATTACGGTTATAAATGGCAGTGTGTTGAATTCGTCAAGCGTTTTTATTATTTGAAATTTGGGCATGAAATGCCTGACGGGGCAGGTAACGCCAAATATTTCTTTAACCCTATGCTGGAACAAGGCGCTTTTAATGAACAAAGAGGGTTGTACCAATACCATAATGGGGGAGACGTAAAACCACAGGAGGATGACCTCTTGGTCTTTACGGACGGGGCTTACGGCCATGTGGCCATCATCAGTGAAGTGGGCAAGGATTGGATTGAAGTAATTCAACAAAATTCGGAAATAACCAGGGAAAGGTATAAAATGGAAGAAAAGGACGGCAAATATTATATCAGCGGTGAAAAAAAACCGGCCGGTTGGTTGAGAATATAATTTCGGCAATGAAATTTTTTCCAATAACATTTAGTAATAATATTTGGCAGTAATATTTGGCAATAATATAAGCACTCTCAATATTTCAAGGAGGTTCTAATGAGGATTCCTAATCACATTGGTGTGATACCCGACGGTAACCGGCGCTGGGCGGAAGCAAACGGGTTGGCCAAGGAAGAAGGTTATAAAAGGGGTTTAGCACCGGGATTAAGAGTGCTGGAACTTTGCCAAGAGGTTGGGGTTAAAGAACTTACTTATTATGGCTTTACTGTCGATAATACCAAAAGGCCTGCAGAGCAAAAGAAAGCTTTTGTGCAAGCCTGTATTGATGCTATAGAACTGATTGCCAACTATGATGTCTCCTTAAGGGTGATAGGGAATACTGAATCAAAAGTTTTTCCGAAAGCTTTGCTTCCCTATACCCGCCGCACGAAAATCGGCAAGGGCGGAATTAAAGTTAATTTTTTGGTCAATTATGGCTGGGAGTGGGACCTTGGCAATCTTCTGGTAAGCCGGCAGAAAGGATCCAAAATTATTAAGCACCTTAAAAGCAATGATGTTTCCCGAGTGGACCTTTTAATTCGCTGGGGAGGAAGAAGAAGGTTAAGCGGTTTTTTGCCCGCTCAATGTGTCTATACTGATTTTTATGTAATTGATGATTATTGGCCTGATTTTAAAGATGAACACTTTTATCAGGCCTTGGAGTGGTATGCTAACCAGGATATTACCCTGGGCGGTTAACGAAAAATAGCATAAAAAAAATAATTAGCACTGCAAGAGGTTTGAGTGCTAATTATTTTTGGAAAACTAAATGTAGGAATTAAAAGATATTCCGTCCGGAGAAGATTTCTAACATTTCATGCTTAATTCTTTGTTTAATTCTGCGGCGCTTGCTGGGGGTTAGCTCTTCTTTGTCTGTGCCAAAAAGGTAATGATCCAGGTCAAATTCTTTTAAAAGCATTTTGGTGTGAAAGATATTGTCCTGGTAGACATTAACGTCAATCATTTGATACTTATTTCTGGTCTCCTCAGAGATAAAGTTTTGAATGGAATTAATTTTATGGTCAATAAAATACTTGCGGCCGTTAATATCCCGGGTAAAACCCCGAACCCGGTAGTCAATAATCGCGATATCCGGTTCAAAACTGGAAATAAGATAATTAAGAGCTTTCAGCGGGGAAATTTTGCCACAGGTGGAAACATCAATATCGGCCCGAAAAGTGCTGATACCTTTGTCAGGATGATTCTCAGGATAGGTATGAACAGTGATATGGCTTTTATCCAGATGGCCTACGATCGCTTCCGGAGTCGGACCTGGCGATTCGTTTTCTTGGATTTCAACTTTAGGTTCGCCGACAACCTGGTTCTCAGCCACCAGCATGGTAACACTGGCTCCCTGTGGCTCATAATCCTGATTAGCGACATTTAAGATATTGGCTTCGATTATTTCGGCTACATCAGTTAAAATTTTGACTAAGCGATCAGCATTATACTCTTCATCAATATATTCAATATATTTTTTATGTTGTTCCTGGCTTAAGGCATAACAAATATCATAGAAATTGAAGCTCAGGGTTTTGGTAAGGTTGTTAAAACCGTAGAGCTTAAGTTTTTTATTGATTGGCTTTATTTCCATTTCCTACACCTGTTATTTATGTTATTTAACTATTTATTATTTATTTTATTACGGTCTTCAATTATTGTCTAACACAACAAAAAATTATATACTGCCAGTTTAATTCTTTCAAGATATAAAATGTTAAGAGACATCCAGGTGTTTTGCCCTTGGATGCCCAGTTAACAATAAGCTATACTTAATGTAAGAATTATAAGCTATAATTATTAATGTAAGAAATAATTAGTTTAATAAAATCTAACTTAGATCTTATTTTTGAGGGGAAAAATGAAAATAGGTTTTTTTGACTCCGGAGTTGGCGGCATAACGGTGCTTTCTGAAGCTTTGCGTCAACTGCCGCAAGAAGATTATTTATACTTTGCCGATACGGACCATGTCCCTTATGGTCTGAAAACCAAGGAAGAAGTAAGGAAGCTTGTTTTGGAAGCAGTGGAATTTATGTGGCGGGAAGGAATTAAAGCATTGGTGGTAGCTTGCAATACCGCCACCAGCATTGCTATTAATGATCTCCGCCGGAAATACAGTATTCCTATCCTGGGGATGGAGCCTGCCGTCAAGCCCGCTGTAGAAAATAACGGTTCTAAAAGAGTTTTAGTTACAGCCACTCCTTTAACCCTTCAAGAAGAAAAGTATCAAAATTTGGTCTCCAAGCTGGATCATGCTCATATTGTGGATGGCGTGGCTTTGCCTGAACTTGTGGAATATGCAGAGAGGTTTATTTTTGCTGAAGAAGTTATTGTCCCTTATCTTAGGCAAAAGCTGGCCAAATTGGACCTGGCGCAGTATGGAACCGTAGTCTTGGGCTGTACACATTTTTCTTACTTTAAGAATAGTTTTCAGCAGGTCTTTCCTTTAGCCAAAATTATCGACGGCAGTCTCGGTACAGTCAACCATTTGAAGAATACTCTCCTTGCCCAGAAATTGATTTCCGACCAGGGCAAGGGTGAGGTTGTGTTTTACACTTCGGGAAGAAAAGAAGGGGATGATTCAAGGTATTATCGTTATTTGGAATTACTGAAACAAGGATCATAAGAGTCCATAAATATATTCGTTGGGGCAGTTGCAAAACAAAATTTGCTAAGCAATTGCCCCTTTGAATATTCAATAATATTTAGTATATTTTTGCATTACCCGCTCACCACGCGCCGAAGCTGTTCACTTGCTGCTACAGCGACTGCACCTAAACCTCCGGGTATTCTACATGATGTGAACCACGGTGCAGTTTACGCTGCAGCAGCTGCACTCACGACGCTTCTCTGCTTGAACGGTTCGCTAAGTAATGCAAAAAATATACTTTTTTTAGAGAAAGAACATTGCACAGATCTGCTAAATGGTTTAATGTGTTAAGTTGTTTTAGTGTGCAGCAGCCCGGCGTAAAAATGCGCCTCTTTTATTTTTTTTCGGAGTAAATTACATGTTCCATAATGAGTACGGTCAATACGCCGATGACAAAGCCGTTACCTAAGATTGGCCTTAGCCACAAGGGGAAGCTTAAGACGGCACCTTCCGGCAAATAAGAGATGATGACACTCAACATCAGGGGCAAACCTAACACCAGGCCGTTTTCCAATTTGAAATCGGTCATGGAGTTAAAGGCTAAAAGCAACCCGGCGGCAAATTGGGAGCAAAGAGTATAAATAAAGGCTCCGCCAATGACTACCGAAGGGATAGTTCCTATTAGGTTAATAGCCGGGGGGATAAAGGCCAGTGCCATTAAGCCAATTCCGGCCGGAAGAAGCGTAAAACGGGAGGCAACACCTGTGGAAGCTATTACTCCGGGGCTTAAGGAATAATTGACCGGGCCGATAACACCAAGAAACCCGGAAAGCATGTTGAGAATTCCGGTTAAAGTAATTCCTCTGGAAGTGCGTTTAGGCATTTCTTCAGTTTTTAACATTTGACCGATGGATTGGATTGAGCCCAAATCGTTAATGGCCAAGGCAAGATAACAGATTAAAAAGGCGATTAACGTCCCGGCATCAAGGCTTATGGTAGTATTGAAATCTTGGAAAAAGCCGGAGAAAAACCTTGAGCTAGTCTGGTTTAAATGGAAAGTATGGGGAAAGAGCAGGAAATAAATAAGGCTGGCAACTAACATTCCCCAGATGATTAGAGTTGATTTCCATATTCCCCGGAAAAGTTTATTGGCAAGAAACATACTGAAGACAAAGGTTAGGCCAAAAATAAGCTGGGAAAGGGCGCTGACTTGAGGGTCATTTGGGAGAAGCAAATCAATAATTTTGGGAGTCAACGTGAAAGCGATAAGCATCAGAATTGTTACAATTACCCGTGGGGTGAATAACCTTTTTAAATAGGCAAACAAGCCGCTGGCGCTAAGAACAGCAAGGATCAACCCGCCAAGAAAAATTGATGAATAGACCGTGCTAAGGTTATCGCTCAGGCTGGCAGTGATCCCAACTACCAAGACGGCTGCCGGGCCGATTATAAGCGGGAGTTTATGTCCCCACAAAATCTGAAGCAGAATGGATAAGCCGATAACAAAAAAGACTTTTTGAAGATAAATAATTTGTTGCGCGGGATTCGTAAACTGAAGAGTGGCTACCACCTTGCCGACTATTATGATCATCGGCATAGCAATTACCAGCCATTGAAAACCGAAAAGCAGCATTTTAGGCCAAGCCGGCTTATCTTCCAGGCCATATTTTACGTCTAGATTCTGCAAAAACTCACGTCCTTTATCTCTAAAATATCCGTACAGCAGACATTTACTGCAAATAGCGATAAAAATAAGAGAAGCGCCTTTAAGTATAGCACCGGCTGGGGCTACATTCAAATAATCTCTAAAGGATAAAATTAATACTAGGAATCCTCAGAAATTCCCTGTAAAATAGAAATGACAGAAAATTAATTAATTATAGAAAATTCTATAATGACGGAATATTATGAATATTGGAAGAAGGCTTTAATTAATAGCCTTTTGGGGAGGGTTTTTCTTGAGTGATGGTTGGGCTGAGGTTACCCTGTTTCAGAAATTGCTAAGGGAGGAGTTGGCTAAAAAAAGACCCAGCTATCCTCAGGAAATTGACAAACCTTGGCTTTCCAGGCTATTAGATATTTATCAGCTTTTGGATGCTTGGGTGGAAGTGGAAACCCATCTGAAAGGAATTAAGAACAAGATCGCTTGCTTTAAGGGCTGCGGATCTTGCTGCCGGTTGCTACCTGTTCCCATTAATCATTTGGAATACTTAGGCCTCAGTTGGTATGTAACTGAAATGCTAGTTTGCGAGGATCGCTACGCAGTAAAATCCCGTCTTCAGAACCTGAGCGAAGATTCCCCTTGCCCTTTTTTAATTGACAATGCCTGCCTGGTTTATCCTTTAAGGCCTCTGGCCTGCAGGCAGTTTTTTATTTTGAACAATCCCTGTCTGGAAGGACAAAATCCATGGTTTAAACGGCGGGAGGATATATATTGCGCTTTAAATCAAGAAATTTCCTGGTTAATTGCTACCCGCTACTTTCCGGTCTATGGTTTAAAAGGTGAAGCAGAGCAAAGGAAAGCTTTTAATGAAGGCTTTTTAACTGCTCAGGATAAGCCTTTAACAGCTTACCGCTGGTCAGCGGTAAGTGAGAAAATTTAAACTTTTGCCCCTTTCATACATAGAATGTTTTAGGAAAATAATACCAATAAGGAAGGGGGCGTTTCAATGGTGCTTTTCGGAGGTAGCGGGGGCTACTATGGCGGCTTCGGCGGCAGCGGTTTCGGCTGGGGCTGGAGCGGTTGGTGGTGGATAGTCATTATTTTTATTGTCTTTATCATCTTAATCCCATTTTGGTGGGGCGGCTGGGGCTTTGGACCCGGAGCGGGCTTTAACCCCGGCTGGGGATTCTAAGATCTTTTAAGATATCAGACCTCTTTTCTAAGTTTTTGAAGAGAGGTCTTATTAATGAAAATAAGCACTTAATATTCCGTAGGAATTAAGTGCTTAAATTAATTTTGGACATTATTTAGTTCCTCCGGTTATTGGTTTTTATCTGGCAGCATATTTGGCGATGGCAAGTTTTGTAGCTCTGGCTTTATGCATCAGGCATTTGAGTGTTATTTGAGTTTGTTGCTCACTTTGTTTTAAGTTATTTTTGATGTTTTCATGAACGTTGGCCATATTTATTCCCTCCTTTTTTGAAGATTATTTAACTGCAATCACATTATACTATAAAAATTAAAAAAACCTTGAAGATAGTTTATTCTAAATTTATGTTTATTACTAAATGTTTTAATTAAATTAAATTTTCTAACAATTCGTACAATAAAAAATTTTAACGTTTTAAAGCAGTTAAAAGTTATTTTTGAAATAATAAATCAAATTTTTAAATATTTATTATTATAATTTTTAAGAAACCAATAGATTTTGAATTTTTCGTTATTTTGAATTAGGCTTAAATCCATATAACCTTTTCTTAGGCAAAAAATTTGCATAGAGTATTGACTTGCCGGTTAAATCAAGTATAGTAGTATATGAAGGTGATAATCATTATCAATTACGGAGGATAACATAACATGGATACTGCCAATAATAAATCCGGTAATAAATATTTAAGTTTAGATAAAGTACCTATGAATGCCAACGGCCGGATCGTTAACATAAATATGGACCATTTAATGCGCAAAAAATTAACTGATATGGGCTTAGTTCGGGGAACTGAATTCACAGTAAAAGGGCAGGCGCCGTTGGGGGATCCTATTAAAATCAACTTGAGAGGGTATGATCTGGCCATTAGAAAAAATGATGCTAAACAAATATTGGTAGAACAGATCTAGAGGAATAAGGCAAGAAGCCGAATAATTTTTTGTCTACTAAATGATAATAGTTATCATTATCATTTAGGAAGGAGGAAAAGGATGAACAGAGAATTTACAATTGCCCTGGTGGGCAATCCAAACTGCGGGAAAACCAGCCTTTTTAATATAATGACAGGTTCCCGGCAGCATGTTGGCAACTGGCCGGGGGTAACGGTAGAAAGAAAAGAAGGTATTGCCAAATATAACGGGAGAAATATTAAAGTCATTGACCTTCCGGGTACCTACAGTTTTTCGGCCTCTTCCGAAGATGAACTCATCGCTGTCCGGTACATTCTCCAGGATAAACCCGATGTGGTGGTTAATGTCATTGATTCCGGCAATATCGAGCGCAACCTTTATCTTGCTTTACAGCTTTTGGAGATGAATTCCCAAGTAGTGCTTGTTTTGAACATGTTTGATGAAGCGGAGAAAAAACATATTAAGATTGACCAGGCGAAACTCGCCAAACTTTTAGGGGCGCCCGTTGTGGCCACAATCGCTACCAGGAACTACGGTATTCAAGAACTGTTAGCGACAGCCCTAAAGCAGGAAAAACAGCACAGAGAGCCTTTAAAATTGGACTACGGCACTCCTGCCAACCAAGTTATTGCCGAGATAGCTAAAGAGTTGGAGGAAACCGGGCTGGCTACGGCTCAAGATTCCCGTCTTCTGGCGGTTAAATTGCTGGAAAATGACCAGTTTGCCAGGGACTATGTCCAATTGGAAAAATTCCCTGCTTTGCAGGAAACAGTGAAGAGAGCCAGTCAGAAAATCAGAACTGAAGCGGGGTTTGATCCCGAAATCTATCTGGCGGATAAAAGATATGAATTCATCAGTATGCTTGTAAGGGAATGTGTGCAAAGAGAAGCAACTCAATCCCAGGATTTAACCGAGCGATTAGATAAGGTCCTGACCCATAAATGGCTGGGTATCCCTTTGTTTTTTATAATTATGTTCCTTATCTACCAGATTACTATGGGTTTCGGCAATGATTTTTTAGGCAGTTATGTGGAAAACGCTTTTGCTCTTTTAGGAGAATATATCTCCGGATTGATGGCTAATTCTCCGGAACTTTTAAGGTCTTTTGTTATAGATGCCGTTATTGGCGGGGTAGGCTCGGTATTGGTTTTTGTGCCTTTAATGTTTACCATGTACTTTTTAATTTCTTTTTTGGAAGACAGCGGTTATATGGCCAGAGCGGCTTATTTGATGGACCGGCTGATGAGCGCTGTCGGCCTGCATGGCAAAACCGCCGTGGCGATGATTGTCGGCAGCGGCTGTAATGTAGCCGGCATTATGTCCACCAGAACCCTAGACAGCAAAAAAGATCGGATGATTGGAATTTTGATTAGCCCATTTATTTCCTGTAGTGCCAGGTTGCCTGTTTATGCCTTGTTTGCCGGAGTCTTTTTCGGAGGTAAAAAAGTAGGTATTTTCCCTGCGTCCGGGTTGGTTATCTTTTCTCTTTATTTGCTGGGAATTATCATAGCGGTAACTGCCGGCAAACTTTTAAGCAAAACCGTGTTTAAACAAGAGAAGTCTTACTTTATTATGGAATTGCCTCCCTACAGGATACCTACCTTAAAAAGCCTTTTGATTCATATGTGGGAGAAAACAGAATCCTTTGTAAAAAAAGCCGGAACCATAATCTTTGGCATTGTAGCTTTAATTTGGGCTCTGTCTATATTCCCGGTAGGAGTAACCCCGGGTAGTGTCGAAAGTATCCTTGGTAAATTAGGGACGATCTTAGCGCCGATTTTCAGTCCGGCCGGGTTTGGAACATGGGAGTCTGCTGTGGCTTTAATTGTCGGGGTTGGAGCTAAGGAAGCTATAGTCGCCACTTTCGGGATGGTTTACGGAACAGGGGAAGAGATGCTATCCAATGTTTTGGGGCAGTATTTTACTCCCTTGTCGGCTTATGCTTTTATGGTTATGACTTTACTTTATTCACCTTGCGCAGCCACTATCGGTATAATTAAGAAAGAGACCAATTCTCTTAAGTGGGCGTTCTTTTCTGTGGCCTATTCGCTGGTTATAGGTTGGGGAATGGCAGTCCTTGTCTACCAACTGGGAACTTTCCTTGGTTTATAATAACTTGGTTTACAATAAAAAGTATTTGCTTAAAAGGTATTTGAAAGGTACTTGCTTACGCTGGGGACACTTGCTTGCTGGCACCTAGATTAGCTCGAAGGGGGTAAAAAAATGCTGATTAGAATTTTGCAGGAAATAGCTTCCAACCAAACTCATTCCCATAATTCTTTAGCCAAAACCTTAAACCTTGAACCGGAGACAGTTAAACATATGTTTCAAAACCTGCAGAGGATGGGTTATATCATAGCCGATGACCCGGCTTGCGGGGATGACAGGTGTGATGAGTGCGGGGTTTGCTGTACCAAAAAGAAAAAAGACCAGAAAGAGATCAAACAAGAGATGAGATCAGGCCCGACCAGATGGAAGCTTACGGAAAAAGGGAAAGAAGCAATTTTTCAAAAGCCTTAACGGGCTTCTTTTATTTGGAGTGGAGGATTATTCCAAAATGTCTAGAATTTATCTTTTGCAAAAGACTAAATTAAATAAAAGGAATGGGGGAGGAAAATGGCAAAAAAACTAATGGCAATCCTATTGGTCTGCCTTTTGGGCGCTTTCTTAATTAGCGGGTGTGGCGGAAACCAGCCTGCTGCTCCGGCGCCGCAAGCGCCTGATGCGGAGAAAGGCCAAGAAGCTGGGGATAGCGAACCGGTTGACAGCAAACCTGCCGGAGGGGAAACCGCGGCTCCTACTATGGATGAAGCAGGAGTACTGGAGCTGGTGCAAGAGGCCATCAAACATAAATACTATGTCCAAGCCGGCGGCAACATTGAAGGGAAATTGGAGACCTTTGAACACGAAGAAATGGAATACCGCTATTTAGGCCCGGACCTTGAGACCAAAGATAAGCTTCTGGCCTATCTGGAAGAAACATTTACCCCTGAGACAGCCGAACAATTCATTACAGAAATGATGTTTATTGAAAAAGACGGCAGGATGGCTCAGCCAAATGCGGACGGCGGCAGCATCCTGCAATGGGATAAGGCGGAAGTCTCTTTAATTCAAGAAGCCGGCAATTCCAAGGAATTTGCTTTTAAAGTCCCCTATGGAGACGAAGCAAATCTCCAGTATGAGACTATTCCCATGCAGGTAACCTATGTGGACGGAAAAGGCTGGCGGGTTGCCACTTCGCCGTCAGTGCTGTAGTTCATATAATGCTGTAGTGGCCCCCAATAGTTAGACCTAAAATCTAACGATTGGGGGTCACCTTATTCCAAAAAAACTTTTCAAAAATGCAACCTTTTTTATTTTTAGTTAGTCTAAAGGATAGGGAAGGGGGGAGACTTTTGGAAGACCTGGGCTGGCAAAAAGTAGTGGAGTGGATGGAAAAGTACGGGAACAGGATAATCAGGGTAGTATACCTCTTAGTCAACGATTATCATTTAGCTGAAGAAATCACCCAGGAAGTTTTTATCCAAGCTTATAATAGCCTGGAGTCTTTCCGCGGCGAGTCGTCTCCCTATACCTGGCTTTACCGCATTGCCCTTAACTTAAGCAAAAATTATTTAAAGAGAAAAGAAAGGATTAGCTTTCTGCCTTTTAAGGAAGAGGCTGGAGAAGAAGATATCTTAACCGAACCGGTTGAAGAACAAGTAATAAAACTAGTGGCCGGTCACCGGGTCAGGGAATGTGTTGGCCAATTGCCCCTAGCATACCGGGAAGTTATTATTCTTTATTACTATGACGGTTTAAAGATTGCGGAGATCGCCGGGGTGCTGGAGCAGCCGGTGGGAACGGTTAAAAGCAAACTTTCCAGGGGGAGAGAACTGCTGGAGAAAATTTTCCGGAAGGAGGGTCTGGGAGATGAAGAGGGAAGAGGAGTTTAAAAATTGGCTTCAAAGAAGTTTGCAGGAAGAAACCAAGGATATTTATTTCACGGCTCAAGCTAAAGAAGAAGTCAGGCTAAGAATTTTAGAGCGGCAAAAACAAAGCGGAAAGAATACTATTCGCTGTTCGCCCGCGGAAGAGAAAAGTGCTGAGCTGCTGCAAGAGGACGGTTACAGCTTTGCTAGCAGAGGCTCTATCCTTAGAGGGACTAAGCAAATGGGAACACCGCAGACCCGCAGAAGGCAGCCTAAGAACGGCGGGCTGCTGGGCTGGTGGCAACAGGAATTCACTCTGTCTTTGAAAGCCGTAGCCATTTATCTGGTCATTTTAATTCTTTTTGGCGCTTTTTACACCAGAACCTTCTTTTATGTTTCTCCCCGGCAGATCGCTAAGTTTGAACAAAGAGAGCAGATTATCCTTCATGACGAAAGGGTGCCTTTTGGTGCCAGGCAGCATCTGGTGGCCTCCCTGGATAGGGTGAAAGGTGTTGATAGACCATGAGCGCTTTTAATTCCAAGGGCTTAACAATCCGCAAAGGTACTTTCCTGTTGGCAGTCCTCCTGGTTTTAGTACTGGTCTTAGGCGCCGGGTATTTGTTTACGCCTAAGCTTCTGGCCAAAAGTATTGAAAAACAGGAACAGGTCGGTAATAAGAATAGTTCTCTGGTTTTAAAGGAAAGGCTTATCAGGTTCTTTCCTGCTTCGGAGGAAGCCCGCCGGCAGGTTTTTGCCCTGGCCGACATCTTCCTGCAGCAGGAAAACCGGGTGCTGATTGGCCCCAATTTTACCAGCGGGGGAGCAGGTACGGAACTGCCGCTTACTGCCGGGGAAGTAATCGGCTATCTGGGACTGGTGGCTGAAGCTCAAAAAGAAGCGATATGGAAGTACAACTGTTATGAAAAGCTGGCGGAGCTTTATAAAGCACAGGGAGATTATGCCCTGGCGGAAGAAACTTTCCGCTTGGCTTTAGAGGGCTTTAGCCAGGGGCAAAACGATTTCAGGGCGGCGGAAATTAACGGCAAGCTTGCCGCTCTTTATCTGGAAACGGGCCAGGGAGAAAAGGCTTTGGCAATAATAGAAGAAAGCCTGCGGAAATACCCGGAACAATTACGGGGTCAGTTCCTTTGTCAGCAGGGTGATGTTTATTTCCAACTGGAGGATTATACCAAAGCCGAGGAAAGCTACAGGGAGGCATTAGCCCAAGCGGAAAAAGACTGGGAAAGTTACAGGCATGTTAAGTCCCGGCTTGAACAGCTTGCCGGTTTTAATCCTTTAGAACAGAAAGGGCAGGGTAAGGTTAAAGGAGAAATTTTTAAAGGTTCTGAACCTTTGCCTAATGTTCTGGTTTATTTAATCAGTGAGCGGGAATATGACGGCAGGATGAACCATTTGGAGGGCGTAGCCGCACAACCTGCCATAAAAACTGAACAGAACGGCAGTTTTGAATTTGAGGGAGTTGCCCCCGGCAGGTATTTTCTTGTCTTGGGTGTTTTACCGGAGGATTTGGAGGGACTGGGAAGGTTTAAAGGTTTGGAAGTATTTACGGTAGAAGCGGGGAAAACCAGGGAATTAAAATATGTCTTGGAGCCCAGGGTACTCATTTCTGAACCGGTTGGCCGGCAGAGTTGGCGGCAGGGAGAGGAGTTGGAAATAAAATGGGAAGAAGTGCCCCAGGCTTCTTCCTACAACCTGTATCTTACCTTAGAACTGGGTAACGGCTATGGCACAAGGGTTTACCGGGAAAACCTCAGGGGTAACTCTTATCTCTTTAACCCCCAGGGCCTAAACTTAAGAGAGATGACCTTTACAACCTGGGATGAGAACGGTCTCAACCCGGCGGCAATCCTGGGCTGTTTTTATCCGGGAGCCAAAATCTATTTCCTGGTGGAAGCCCTGGACAGTAACGGTAAGCCGATTTCCGACAGCGAGGGTTATGTCCTGCAGCACGATGCCAATTACCCTTCCGTCAAGGTTGAGGAGAGTGCTGTTAGCCCCCTTTCGCCGGAAGATAAACTGGTGCTTGCCAAAAAGTATGATGAAGCTTTAACGGCCTATGAGAGTAGGCTTGCGTCTAACCCTTCTGACCTTGAAGCTTTACTGTCCCTGGCCAGAATCTATAGGTATTACGATTTGATCCAAGGCAGACCCGGCACAATCACAAGCATGGAATATGTTTCCCAATGGAGCAAAGCTCTGGAATATTACCGGCAATTACTCGAGCTTACCAGAGAAAGGTTTATTGTGGAAGAAGCCGCTTCCACTGCAGTACAGGCCGGTGATGAGCGCTTAGCCCTGGAACTGTTCGAAGAAATTGCCGGGGAGTTGGCGGAGAACAGTTTCTGGTATCATGTCATGGGAGAATTATATTTTAAGACAGGCCAGCCAAGCAAAGCCCTGCCTTATTATCTAAAGTTTTTGGAAGGGCAAAAAGAATTCCGGGACTTGGGCCCGGTTATGGTCATGCTCTATCAAGAGGATTTTAAGGGAGCTTTAAAGCTCTTGCAAGAAAAAGGCTATTCTGAGAGTCGCCGCTATACTGCCGAAGGCCAGGCTGTACCGCCGGCGGATGTTAAGGTTTTGCTTGAAAACCTTCAGAGCTACAGCGCAGGCACCGCCAGCAAACTAAGTGAGGAAGAGTTTAAAAAATACTTGCTGGAAATCATTAATATTGACGGCCAGAACCGCTATGAGCAAGTTAAAGCCTGGCAGGCTAAGGTCAGGGCTATTGGGGATAACGATGTCCTGGTCAGGGTCTTACTGGAGTTAGCCCAAGACAGGCTGTAGCATGAATATTGCATTAATACAAGCTATAGCATGAATATTAATCACATGAGTATAATTCTTGAGGTTTTAAACCTCATTGGGCGGCAGTTCATTTTGTTGGAACATTTCTTCTATGTCCAATATTTCCATCCCGGGAGGGAGCTCAAAAGTATCTTCGGCTACTGTGCCGGGTCCAACTTGAATATTTTTATATTCGATAACTCCCTGCACGTCCGGGCCGCCTTCCACCTTGACAACTATACCGTATTGGGTGCTGAGCCACATTTTATAGCTGCCTTCGGGACTGATTACGGTAACTGCCTTGCATTCCATTCCATTGACCGTTTCAGTTCCCGCCGGGCGAAAGTCGGCTTTCTCCAGCTCATGCAAATAATCCAAAGGGGTAATATGATCCTGCCCTTGATATTCTGTGATTTTCATTTTGGTTGCCACAGGGTCGCCGGGCAAATAAGTAAGGAGTTCCCCTTGGTCGAAATCCAGGATAGAGATCATACGCTGGCCATTGAAGACAGAATCAATTTTCATTTTCTTTTCCTTCAGGAAAACTTTACTCTCGGCCGATAGCCCGGCGCCGATCATAACCAGATCATAAGACATTTCCTTAATCTCCTGGCCTTTAGCTATTAAGCCGGAGATTATTTCCTGTTCTGTAGGAGTATTAGTTTTTTCGGGCTGAGGGTCGTTCCCGGCGGCAGGCGGAGAGTCCGCGGGAGAGCTGTTCTCGGGTGGATTAGGTGTTATCTCTGTTTTTTTGCCTACACATCCGCTCAGAACCAGGGTTCCGATTAAAATCATAATGATTAGCAGGAAACATTTGTTGCTAGTTTTTTTCATCACAATTCCCATTTCCTCTCTTTTTGTTTTTGATGTTTTCTAGATTTAATTGGTTTTTGCTTAAGTATTTAATTTCGATATTTAATTTATTTTAATTTATTTTCTACTTAAGTTTTGGTTTTCATATTAGTTTTGTCTCTTTCATTATAACCCAGAACAAAACTAAAAAAGTACAGTTTTTTAGTGCTTGCTTTAAACCAAAAATGTAAAACGGAATTCCCTCCAGAAACTGAGCTCATCTTGCTTAAAAGCATTTTTGGAAAAGAATTTTTGCTAAAGCATTTGGACTAAGGCATTGGTTGCTGAAGCATTTTATTATGTAGGTTGCCGGAGTATTTTGGCTAAATATTAGCTTTTTTATTATGGCGTGATATAATATTATTCGTGCAAAATTTTTGAACTAAAAACATACGGGAGGATTGATAATATGACTAATAACCAAGTCGAAACAAGGGAGTTTCAGACTGAGATCAGACAATTATTAGATATTGTTATTAATTCTCTCTATACCGAAAGGGATATATTTTTAAGGGAACTGATTTCCAATGCGGCCGATGCTACGGAAAAGTTGCGTTATCTTAAATTAACCAATAACCAGATCCAGGATCCTGATTTACCCCTGGAGATCTATATTGACACGGATGAAAAGGCTCAGACTTTGACCATCAGTGATAACGGCATTGGGATGACCAAGGAGGAATTAATCACCAATCTGGGTACTATTGCTCACTCCGGTTCAAAAGAATTTATCAGGCGTCTGGCTGAAGCGAGAAAACAAGCTGAAGACGGCGAGAGCGCGCCTGATTTAAGCCTTATTGGGCAGTTTGGAGTAGGTTTTTATTCTGCTTTCATGGTTGCTAAGAAAGTAACTATTTATACCCGGTCCTATCAACCTGGGGCCGAAAGCTGGATTTGGACTTCTGATGGGAGCGGCAGCTATTCCTTGGCCAAGGGTGAAAAAGAAACCCGCGGCACCAAAATTGTCTTAAGCCTCAAAGATGATGCCACTAATTATTGTCAAGCAGAGAATATTAAAAGGATTATAAAGCAGTATTCCAGTTTTGTCCCCTATCCGATAAAAGTGAACGGGGAAAAAGCCAATACAGTGGAAGCTATTTGGACGAAAAACACCTCGGAAATCACGGAGCAGGAGTATACCGAATTCTATAAATATATAGCCAATGCATTTGATGAACCTTTTTATAAGTTGCACTTTTCCTCGGACGCACCGCTCTCCATTAAAGCCCTCCTCTTTGTACCGGGGGATAATTATGAACGCTTTGGTTTCAGCCGCATGGAGAGAGGGGTTAATCTCTTCTGTAAAAAAGTCTTAATCCAGGAGAAATCAGAAGCAATAGTTCCCGAGTGGCTAAGGTTTGTCCGCGGGGTAATTGACAGCGAAGAATTGCCGTTAAATATTTCCAGGGAAACCCTGCAGGATAATGCTTTAGTAGCTAAACTGAACCGGGTGGTAACCGGCCGTTTCCTGAAGTTCCTGGAGGAACAGGCTAAAGACGACCCTGAGAAGTACCGGCAGTTTTGGGATAAATTTGGGATCTTTATAAAAGAGGGCGCTGCTACTGATTCAACCCATAAGGATGCTTTAGTCAAGCTCTTGCGTTTTGAGTCCAATCTGACCGGAAAAGGAGAGCTCATCTCCTTGCAAGGTTATGTAGACAGGATGAAAGAAGGGCAAAAAGCCATTTACTATGTCAGCGGTTCAACCCGGGAAACCATTGAATCAGGGCCTTATCTGGAAATCTTCAAAGATAAGGGAATTGAAGTCCTCTATACCTACGAACCAATTGATGCCTATATCCTTGATTCTTTGCACGAGTTCCAAGGCAAAAAAATAGTTGCCGCTGAACAGGACAGTGAGGACCTGCCCGAAGCCAACTTGCCGGAACAAACCGCTTCTCAGGAAGAGATTCCGGCCGAAGAACTAAAAGCTTTAACAGAATGGTTTAAGGAAACTTTAGGGTCAAAAGTTACGGAAGTCCGCGCTTCCAAGAGGCTGGTGGACAGTCCGGCAGTAGTCCTTAGCTCTTTTGGAACCCACAGCATGCAGAGGGTGATGCAGCTGATGAATAAAGACTTTAACAATGTGCCGGCGGAAATCCTGGAAATTAATAGTCGTCACCCGATAATTAAGGGCATTAATCAACTGCGCCTGGCTAATGATCCTTTTGCAGCCGAGGCAGCTGAGCAACTGCTGGAGAACGCCCAGATTGCAGCCGGTTTGATTGTCGATCCCCGGAATATGGTTAACCGGCTTTATACCATTTTAGAAAGAGCGGTCAGTACCAAGTAAACCACTTTGCTCTGGTCGTCAATCCTAGGGGCAAGTCTTTGCGTTTGCTTCACCTTAAATTAATATTTTATTTGATAATGAGGTGATAATTATAGCCATATCAATCTATGGACTGCTGGCTGGAATCGTTACTGGATTAGGCGCATTAATAGCTATTGCCATTGGGGAGATTACCAACCGTGTTCTTTCGGTCTCCCTGGGATTTGCCTCGGGAATAATGATCGGGATTTCTACTTTAAGCCTTATTCCCTCAAGTTTGGAAATAAGCAATCCCTATATATGCGCAGCAGGCTTTATTGCCGGTGCCCTGTTTTTATTCTTAATTGACATTACCATGCCTCATATTCATAAAGTTGAGACCGATTGCGACAATTTTGCCAAGATGGGCTATTTTATCGCTTTAGGTATTGCTTTGCACAATTTACCGGAAGGTATTGCCATTGGGGCTACTAACGAAATATCCCACGAAATGGGGGTTATCACGGCAGTTACTATCGGTTTGCATAATATTGCCGAGGGACTTTGTGTGGCTATGCCCCTTTGCTTGGGCAATGTTCGCAAACGCAGGGTAGTGTCCATAACTACTTTCACAGGCCTATCTACTCTCTTAGGTACCTGGCTGGGGATGTTCTTTGGGCTGATATCTCCTTTATACATTGCTTTTTTCTTGGCCTTTGCGGCCGGCGCTATGATCTATATCAGCAGTGATGAGCTTATTCCCAAGAGCCACAGTACTCACAGCGAATTTGCCAATATCGGGATTTTAGGAGGTTTTGCCTTTGCCCTCCTCTTGTCCTGATTTAGCTAAGGGGAAGGTTAAGCGGAATGTTGTTCCTTTCCCTAAAGTGCTTTCTACTTCAATTTTACCGCCCCGGACTTTTACCAACTCGGAAACAATAGCCAGCCCTAAGCCGGAACCCTGGCCTTGGGCATGAGTGCGGGAGCGATCCCCCTGGAAGAATCTTTCAAAGATATGGGGCAGGTCTTCAGGCGGGATGCCTTGGCCGTTATCTTTGACCATCAGTGAATAGCTTCTTTCGTTTGCAAATGTGTTAAGCTCAATTATCCCTCCGGCTTTGGTATGCTGGAAAGCATTGCTTAAGAGGTTATAAAGGATTTGCTTAAGCTCGTCGGTTTTGAGAGGGAAGAACCTTTCCTCGTCAGTAACAGTGGAAAGGGTAGAAAAGTCGGAAATATCTCCTAAGTCCTGATTATTAATTTTAAGGACTTTATTTTTAAGCATAGGGGAAATCAAGGGAAGTAGCTCAGGCAGAACCTCCTGCAGGCTGGAAAGATAGGAAGTGGATTGTTCCTGGCTGAGACCTTCTTGGGAGATGCGGGTCAGGGTTAGAAGTTGTTCAGTTAACCTGATTAAGCGTTCAGTCTCAATCAACATAGTTTTATGGGCGGAATCCAGGGTTTCTTTGTCTGTGGTACCTGTTCTTTGCAGGATTTCTAAAAAGCCGCGAATGGAAGTCAGCGGAGTACGCAGCTCATGGGAAGCATCGGCAATAAATTGCGACATTCGCTCTTTGGCCTTTTTTTCGGTGTTTAAGGCATTCTCCATTTGCTCCAACATATGGTTAAGAGCTTCACGAAGTTGTTCAATTTCGGAAGCTGTTTTCATATTGGGCAAGCGTAAGTTGTATTGGCCCCCGGCAATTTTCCGGGCAGTAGAGGAAATGTTCAGCAGGGGTTCCAGGGGTTTTTGCAGGGCAAGGGCGGTAAGGAGAGTGCTTAAAAGGACAATAAGCAAGGCATTAAAAACATAGCCTTGCAGATTGCGGGCTAAAATGGAGTCTTCTTCTTTCAAAGGTTCTCCTACCAAAGCATAGCCTAAAATAGGCATATCGGATGCTATTTGGATAGAATTGCTTTCGTGCCTTAGGATGGAAGAAGGGTTTTCTATATATTGCTCGATGACGGAAGGAACCTTGGCGGCCAGGACAGGCTTGACCACCAGCATATATTTGCCTTCCTTGGCATTGCCAATGACAAAAGGCTGGGAAGATTGAGCTTTTTCAAAGAGATCAAATTCCAAATCCTTTTGCATGAAGGGTGGCAAGATGCTGTCCAGTCTGCCGTAACTTTGAACCATAAACCTAAGGTTATTGTCAATGGTATAAAAAGCTACAAAATTTCCAGGCCGGAGTTCAGCAAACCGACCCGGAGGGAGGTCACTGTTCACCAGCCAGTTAATCATGCTGTCCCGGATTGAGTTATAGTCGGAAAGCAAATTTTGTTCGACGCTTTGATAAAGGGAATTCTTCAGGGAATGATACTGCATTACCCCAATAGTGGAGAAGAAAATTATATGGCAAACCCAAAAACGCAGCAGGAGTTGACCTACTAAAGATTTTCGCCAGGTATTAAAGTCAAATCTGATTTTGCTTCTCATACTTCTCCAGCCTGCTTTTCTGTTGAGATTATTCAGTCTGTAAGCGGTAGCCGAGTCCCCGGACGGTTTTAATCAGTTCGTGGGCGGAGTCGCCCAGTTTTTCCCGCAGGTAACGGATATATACTTCGACGATATTGTCTTCGCCTTCAAAATCATAACCCCAGACATGAAGAAGAATATTCTCTTTGCTAAGAGTTTTATTGGCATTCCAAAACATATAAGACAGGAGTTTATATTCCGTTGGGGAAAGTTGCAAGACCTGCCCGTCAAGGGAGATTGTTTTCTGAAATTCATTAATCGTAAAACGCCCCAGGGTCTTTTGCCCTGTTAAATCGGGGAAGCGATTGCGTAATTGTACTTCGATGCGGGCCAGCAGTTCTTCAAAGTGAAAAGGTTTGACCAAATAGTCATTGGCGCCCATTCTTAAGCCTTTGACAATGTCCTGGGACGAATCTTTGGCTGTAAGCATAATAATGGAAGCGCTTGAGATTTTCGGGATGGCTTCACATACTTCATAACCGTCTAAGACCGGCATCATAATATCCAAGATGATAACATGGGGTTCAAATTCGGGGATAACTCGCAGGGCTTCTTCGCCGTTTTTCGCAGTTAAAACGTCATAGCCTTCGTGTTTCAAACCTAAGCTGAGCATCTGCCGAATGGAGGCATCATCATCCACAACCAGTATTTTAAATTTATTCAGGGCTTCATTGTTAGCCAAGGTAATTCCTCCATTAAGTCTAAACTAAGAGAATAAAGCTAAGATAATATAGTAACAAATTAAGCTGAAAAAAAGCTGAGGGAATTTTATTGCCTAAATTTAATTCTAAGTTTAATTATAATTGTTTTTCCTCTTTTCCTTAAGGTTTATTTTTAAAAATATTTTCAATATACTTAAATAAGAGCTAAAAACAATAATTAAATAAAGAGCTAAGTACTCTTTATTTAATTATTAAATTTTAAAAAATACTTAGAAAGGATGAGTTTAAATGGCAATTGTAGCAGTTAATATGGTACCTCTCGGAGTGGGGACAAGTGTCAGCAAGTATGTGGCTGCAGCGGAAAAAGTTATTGTCGATCGTCCCAATATTAAACGCCAGGCGGGCCCAATGTTTACTACCCTGGAAGGTGATTTGGACGAAATAATGCAAGCGATCCGCGAGATGCAGGAAGCGGTGTTTGCTGCCGGCGCCGCCAGGGTCCTAACGACTATTAAGATCGATGACCGGCGGGATAAAGAGTCTACCATGGAAAGCAAGATGAATTCCTTAAACGCTAAGCTGAAATGCGACAACTAATAGCCCATTATAGAGCAAACGTAAGTAAGATTCTTAGAACCCCTGCTGTATTTAAGCCTTGTTAAGCATGCTGGAAAGAATGGATTTTTTTGATATAATAAAACAATTAAAAATACATAAGGCAGTGATGGAAGAAAGTGAAGGCTACGGAGAAGTTATTAAGAGAATTATTAGCCCGGAAGATTTTGATTCTTGACGGGGCTATGGGCACAATGCTCCAGCAGCAGGGGTTAACACCTCAAGATTTTGGCGGGCCGGAACTGGAAGGGTGCAATGAGATTTTAAACCTTACCCGTCCGGACATTATCCTGAGCATACATGAATCCTATTTGGCTGCCGGTGCGGATATTATTGAGACCAATTCTTTTGGTGCTACCAGAGTAGTCCTGGGAGAGTACAATTTGCAGGACAGGGATATAGAGCTTAATAGGCTTGCCGCTTGCCTGGCTAAAGAGGCTGCCGCTAAATGGTCCAGTGAAGATAAACCAAGGTTTGTTGCCGGTTCCATGGGCCCAACTACGAAGATGTTGGCCTTAACGGGCGGAATAACCTTTGCGGAGCTGGAGGAGGCTTATTACAGGCAGGCTCTTGGCCTGCTGGAGGGCGGGGTTGATCTCCTGCTGGTGGAGACCTGCCAGGATACCTTAAATGTCAAGGCGGCAGGGGTTGGCATTAAGCGGGCTTTTGCTGAGATAGGCGGAGAAGTGCCCTTAATAATATCCTGCACAATTGAAGAGCCGGGAACCATGCTTGCCGGGCAAAACATTGAAGCTTTCTATATCTCCATTGAACACCTGAAGCCCCTGGCAGTGGGTTTAAATTGCGGCTTAGGCCCGGAACTTTTAAGCGACCATCTCCGCACATTAGCGGCCATTTCTACTTGTGCAGTGAGTTGTTACCCCAATGCCGGTTTACCGGACGAAGAAGGAAGCTACCGGGAGACACCGGAGGAATTTGCCAGCAAAATGCTGAAGTTTGCCCAAAACGGTTGGCTGAATATTGCCGGGGGGTGCTGCGGCACCACAAGCGAGCATATTAAAGCCTTAGCGACCGTTTTGGCGGAATATGAGCCCAGAAAGTACAGGGCTTTAACAAGAAGCTCTGTCTCGGGGCTGGAAGCCCTCTGGCCGGAAGAAGACAACCGGCCCATTTTAGTGGGAGAGAGAACTAATGCCATTGGCTCCCGCAAATTCCGGGAACTGATTGCTGCCGGCCAATGGGAAGAGGCTTCGGAAATAGCCAGGGCGCAAGTAAAAAACGGCGCCCAGGTAGTGGATATCTGTGTAGCTAATCCTGACCGAGATGAGCTTCAGGATATGCTTAATTTTTTGCCCCATGTGGTCAATAAAATTAAAGTTCCCATCATGTTGGATTCTACCGACCCCGAGGTTTTGGAGGCGGCCTTAAGGCTTATTCAGGGCAAGGCCATTATCAATTCTATTAATTTGGAGAATGGGCTGGAGCGTTTTGAGGCAGTTGTCCCTCTGGTTAAGAAGTATGGCGCGGCAGTAGTAGTCGGGGTAATTGACGAACAGGGTATGGCTTTAACCAGAGAGCGCAAACTGGCCATAGCCGAGCGTTCATATGACCTGCTTGTGAATGAATACGGCCTTCAGGCTTCAGATATAATTTTTGATCCCCTGACTTTCCCGGTGGGGACAGGGGATACCAAATACCTGGGGTCAGCGGTGGAAACTATTGAAGGTTTAAGGCTTATAAAGAGCAAATTCCCGGAGTGCAAAACTCTCCTGGGGATTAGCAATGTCTCCTTCGGCTTGCCGCCGGCAGGGAGGGAAGTGCTTAACTCCGTTTTTGTTTATTTAAACACCCTGGCCGGGCTGGATTATGCCATTGTCAATACAGAGAAACTGAAGCGTTACGCCACTATCCCCCCGGAAGAACGAAAATTGGCCGAAGATTTGCTCCTGCAAACCGGCGAGCAAACTCTGCAAGCTTTTACGGATTATTATCGTGGTAAAAAGGTTGAAGAGAAAAAGCAGATTCCTTCCCTTCCTCTGGAAGAACGGTTAGCGAACGCTATTATCGAAGGTACTAAAGACGGCCTGGAAAAAAACTTGCAAGAAGCCCTGGCAAAATATGAGCCGCTGGAGATTATCAACGGGCCTTTAATGAAAGGCATGGAGGAAGTAGGCAATCTTTTTAACCACAATAAGCTGATTGTGGCTGAAGTCTTGCAAAGCGCCGAGGTGATGAAAGCGGCTGTCAATTGGCTGAAGCCTTACCTGCACCAGACAGAGGCGGCCGTCAAGGGCAAAGTCCTGCTGGCTACCGTCAAAGGGGATGTTCACGATATAGGCAAGAACCTGGTGGAAATTATTTTAAGCAATAACGGCTACCAGGTTATCGACTTGGGCGTTAAAGTCAGTTCCGAGCAGATTATTCAGGCCTGCCGGCGGGAAAAACCTGATTCTATTGGTTTGTCCGGACTCCTGGTAAAATCCGTCCAGCAGATGCTTCTTACCGCCCAGGATTTGCGGGAAGCCGGTATTTCCCTTCCTCTTATGTTGGGTGGCGCGGCTTTGAGCCGTAAATTCACGGAGGAAAAAATCGCCCCGGAATACGACGGACAGGTTTTCTATGCCCGGGATGCCATGGACAGCCTGAGTATTTTGAAAAAAGCCTTAAGCAAGGGCCAAGACGAAAAAGAACAGGATGAAAAAGAAACGGCTAAGGATATACCGGCTGAAGTTAAAATAGAAGATAAAGAAGAGATAATAAAAGATGTAGAAGAAAGTATCAAAGTAGGTACAAAAAAAGAAATCAAACGGCATATTAGAGAAGATATTAAACAAGATAGATTTGAAAATATAAAAGAAGATATTAAAGAAGGTATAAAAGAAGATATCAAAGAAAATGTAAAAGAAAATATAAAAGAAAATATAAAAGAGGATATAAAAGATTTAACTCTAGAAAAAGGGACAACGAAGGCTCTAAGGGAGAGGCAAACTCCAAGAATAAGAGAAGAGCAAATTGGAGAACCCTCTATATTCACCAGGCAGCTGTTGCTTGCTTATCCCCTTGGCGAAATTATCCCCTTTTTAAATAGAGATAGGCTTCTACGCCGTTATCTGGGAGTAGTTCAAGTGCCAGAGACGGCTAAAAAGGTAATGCCTTTTAAGGACAAGGCCTTCGAATTCGGGAAACTGCTGGATGATTTCCTGAGTGATGTGCAGGAAAAGAAACTTCTGCAAGCCAACGGAGTGTTTGCTTTCTTCCCGGTTTATTCCGAGGGCGACAGTATTTATATCTTAAATCCTCAAGATGGGCAGACTGTTCTGGAGAAGTTCACTTTCCCCCGGCAGAAGGGCAAAGAAGGTCTTTGCCTGGCTGACTTTATCCGCCCGCAAAATGATGGGGCACCTGATTATCTGGGGATGATGGCTTTAACTACCGGCCTGGGAATTAGTCGGCAAGCCGAAGAATTAAAGATCAAAGGGGAGTATTTGAAATCCCATCTTTTGCTGAGCCTGGCCTTGAACCTGGCGGAAGCTTTCGCCCAAGTAATACAGGCTAAGATGTATAGGGTTTGGGAGCATGAATTAATGCAGGAATCTGAAAAAAATAAGAAAGAGAAAAAAGACGGCCTGAAAATCCATGGGATACGAGTCTCTCCAGGTTACCCGGTCTGCCCGGATCTGGAAGACCAGCGCAAAATCTTTTGGCTGCTTAAGCCGGAGGAAATAGGGTTGACCTTAACCGAGAGCCTGATGATGGAGCCGGAAGCTTCCGTTACCGCCTTGGTTTTCTGTCAGCCCCAAGCAAAGATTTTCCCTATATAAAGACTTTTCATATACCTAGGTAAGTTGAACAAGATATATCATGTGACTGTATAAATGGAACTGAACGGTAACTTAATAGGAATTAATTTAAAAAGAATCGAGACGTAGATAGCATGAATAAGCATAACTTACTCCCCCGTGAGTCTAAGACCTTGCTAACGAACAAATATGCGGTAATCTGTATTGCAATTTTTTGCTCTGTCCTTTGGGGCAGCGCTTTTCCGGTTCTGAAGGTAACCTATCAGGAATTGGCTTTAACTCCGGATGACTATGGAGCGAGAATTATCCTGGCTGCTTTTAGATTTATGCTGGCCGGGTTTGTCCTTTTAATTGGGGTCCGCTTTGGGCTGCATAAGCCTCTGAAATTGGAACGCAGCTTATGGCCGCCGGTAATTAGCTTAGGTATACTTCAGATCTTCTTGCAGTATTTTTTCTTTTATAATGGCTTGGCTCAAACTACCGGCATGAAAGGTGCAGTACTGCAATCCTCTAATATCTTCTTTGTTGTGGTTCTGGCTCATTTTATTTATAAAAACGACCGTTTGAATTGGCGGAAAATATTCGGCTTAGTAGCCGGTTTTGCCGGAATTATTGTTGTTAATTGGGGACAAGAAGTAAGCTGGCATTTCTCTTTAACGGGAGAAGGCTTTTTAATCCTGGCGGGTTTAACTACTGCTGTGGGAACCATCCTGGCCAAAAGGCTTACCCAGGATATTAATGCTTTTTTGCTTACGGGCTGGCAAATGGTCAGCGGCTCCCTTTTGCTTTTTGCGGTGGGTTTTTTGGACAGGGGCTCCTTTTTACTCCCCTGGCTCTATGGCTTTTAGTTTACTCGGTTTTTTTGTCGGCAACTGCCTTTTCCTTATGGTATGCTATCCTCAAATATAACAAAGCAGGGGAGATTGCCGTCTACAGGTTCATGATTCCGGTCTCCGGCGCTTTGCTCTCTTCTTTCTTTATTGCCGGGGAAAATTTGAGCATAACGGTTATTCTGGCTTTATTGCTTGTTACAGCCGGAATTATGGTAGTCAGTTACCATAAATCATAAATTAATTAGTATTTGTAAGTCATAAACTGGTAAATTGATTTAAATAAACGAGGGTAATAATGCTTACTTATTACCGGATAAAAAGACCCCGAGAAATTATCCCGGGATCTTTTTGTTTTATTTTTAAAGATTTTCTTTAAGCCAATTACTCTAAATCGTAAATCGAGTGCAGCCTTCTTCGTCCAAACAAGCTGGGATTGTGGTTATAATCGAATGGGTTTACGCTGGCCGGACTGCTGTTGTTAAAGGCAGTGCCGTTGTTCATGTTAGGCAGGGGGGCTTGGAAATTACCATCAGAGCCGGTCTGGGCGGGGATTTGTGGGTTTCCGCCCATGGGGACAGGTTGATTATTTATTACAGGGAATGGTCTGTTGGGGGGTGTAACGTCTGCAGGATTAGCCCTGCGCGAGAAAAGACCACTTTTTTTAGCTTTTCTGGCTTGAAATATTTTGGCAAGCCCGAAGGATTTTCTTTTCCGTTTTACTTGGGTATTGCTCTGGTTTGCCTCAGGGTTTTGCGCTTGTGCTGAAGCATCATTTGAGGAACCAGAAGCGTTTTGGTTACTGTTAGGAAGGTTTATATTAGCTTTTGAGAGTGCCTTTTGCAGCAGTGGATATCCTACCTTATTGAGAAAGATTGTACCTGTTTTACGGGCAAGAGGGATGCCTATTTTCCTGGCAAGGGGAAGACCTATCTTTTTGGCAAGGGGGATAGTAATTTTTTCGGTAATAATAGGCTCCAGCCGAGGGCCGAGTTCCTTCATGACCAGAGGGGCTACTTTTTGCAAAAGATAGGAGGTTTGATTTGCGCTCATTTTGTTACCTCCTTATGGATATTATGGTAATTAATTACAATAAACAATATGCGAGCTAAGGCTAATTGGTGAGTTACAGACAGGCAAAAAGTAGCAAAGGGCAGAGGGCGGCGGTTAATTGTCATCCCTAAAAGGCCCGGCGGTAAATTCCTTCCAATTCACTAATAAGCAGCATCCGGGGGTTGGTCGTGGTGGTCTGGTCTTGGTAGGCGGCTTGAGCCAGCTTTTTAACTTTGGCTTCAAATTCTTCTTTCTTTACGCCCGTTTCGGAGATAGTGAGAGGCATATTCAGTTTTTTCCAGAGTTCAATAATCGCTGCGATTAGCTTATCGACAGCTTCCGCGGTAGTTTTGAAACGTAATCCTATGGCATCGGCAATCTCGGCATATTTTTTGGGCGCAACATAATATTTGTATTTGGGGAAGATGGTTATTTTCTCCGGGACTTCACTGTTATACCTGATTACATGGGGGAGCAGGATGGCGTTGGCTCGGCCGTGAGGAATATTAAATTCCCCGCCCAGTTTATGGGCCAGGGCATGGTTTATTCCCAAAAAGGCGTTGGTAAAGGCCATGCCGGCTATACAGGAAGCATTATGCATTTTCTCTCTGGCTTCCCGGTCTTGGCCGCTCATATAAGCCCGGGGCAAATATTCAAATACCAGTTGAATGGCTTTGATTGCCAGGGCGTCGGTATAGTCTGAGGCCATGATGGAGACATAGGCTTCAATGGCATGGGTAAGGACATCTGCTCCGGTGTCGGCAGTGACGCTGGGAGGAATGGTCAGGGTGAATTCCGGGTCGATTATGGCTACGTCGGGTGTGAGTTCATAATCGGCTATGGGGTATTTAATGTTTTTCTCTTTATCGGTTATGACAGCAAAGGAAGTAACTTCAGAACCGGTTCCCGAAGTGGTGGGGATGGCTACAAACTTGGCTTTAGGGTTACTCCGCGGGATTTTGTAAACACGCTTGCGGATGTCCATAAATTTATAAGTTAAAGCTTCAAAGTCCAGATCCGGGTGTTCATAGAACATCCACATAGCTTTGGCAGCATCGATTGCCGAGCCTCCCCCTAAGGCGATGATGACATCAGGCTTAAAGCTTTGGATGATTGCGAGGCCTTTTTTCACAGTATCTAAGGACGGATCGGGCTCAACTTCGGCGAAGATTTCGCTATGCACATAGTCGGGCCTTTTGCGCAGGTAATAAAGAACTTTATCTACATAACCGCTTTTAAGCATTACCGGGTCGGTAATAATTACTGCCCGGCTGATATCCGGCATTTTCTCCAAGTATTTTGTGGAGCCGTATTCAAAATAAATCCGATCAGGAATTTTAAACCACTGCATGTTCACAGTCCTTCTGGCCATCCTTTTTTTATTGATCAGGTTAACTGCCGTGATATTGGCAGTTGTGGAATTACTGCCGAATGAACCGCAACCTAAAGTGAGGGAAGGTATATTGGTGTTGTAGAGGTCGCCGATTGCCCCGTGGGTTGAAGGGGAATTGATGATAAGCCTTCCTGTCTTGATGGCTTTGGCAAAATAATCGATTATTTCTTCATTCTGAGAATGAATTACTGCGGAATGGCCCAGGCCGCCGTAGCGGACTATTTTATCGGCTAACTCGATCCCCTTTTTATAATCCTCTACCCGGTAAAAGGCTAAGATTGGGCTTAATTTTTCCCCGGAAAGGGGATATTTGGGACCTACACCTTTCAGCTCCGCTATAAGGATTTTTGTTTCCGGGTCTACCTCCAGGCCGGCCATTTTAGCGATAGTATAAGCACTTTTGCCGACTATGGAAGGGTTTAAGGTACCATTTTCCGGGTTGAAAACTACTTTTTCCAGCCGGCTGATTTCAGAGGAGCTTAAAAAGTAACACTTCATTTCTTCCATATAGCTTTTCACGGTATTGGCTACAGCCTGGTCAACAATAACTGCTTGTTCGGAAGCGCAGATTAAGCCGTTGTCAAAAGTTTTGGAAATAATGATATCCGTGACCGCCGTTTTCAGATCCGCTGATTTTTCAATATAACAGGGGACATTGCCCGGGCCTACTCCCAAGGCGGGCTTGCCGGAAGAATAAGCGGCTTTAACCATGGCCGAGCCTCCGGTGGCCAAGATCAGGGAGATGCCTTGGTGGTGCATCAAAGCATGGGTTTTTTCAATAGAGGGTTCTTCTATCCATTGAATACAGTAAGGGGGCGCTCCGGCTTCAACGGCTGCATCCCGGACAATTCGGGCCGCTTCGGAGCTGCTGCGCTGGGCATGGGGATGGAAGGCAAAAATAATGGGGTTGCGGGTTTTGGTAGCAATGATGGCTTTAAACATAGTGGTGGACGTGGGGTTGGTAGAAGGGGTGATTCCGGCGATAATGCCTACCGGTTCGGCTATCTCGGCATAGTTTTCATATTCATTTTCTTCCACTACCCCGACTGTTTTCTCGTACTTAATACTGTGGTAGATGTATTCTGTGGCAAAGATGTTTTTAGTTACTTTGTCTTCCACAATTCCCATCCCTGTTTCTTCCACAGCCAGTTGGGCCAGATAAAGCTGGTTTTCCAAACCGGCCAAAGCCATAGCCCGCACAATGCTGTCAATTTGCTCCTGGGTCATTTGCATATATTGCTCCAGGGCTTCTTGGGCTCTTTCGATAAGAATATCAATTGAGGCAATTTTTTTGGTAATTTCCATGGCAACCTCCCAAATATTAATTTTTTTTATGATTCCTAACCCTATAATTTAATATTTAGTTCTGCCATATTTAGTATGCTTAGTATCCTTTAAGTCAATTTAAACAATTATTAATGTTTAATGTCAAGAGATAATGATTTAAAAGAAATAATAATTTAAAACCAATGACTACAAGGGGAGGTATTAATCTCAGTAGTATTCTTGGGAACAAAGATGCTTTTTATTCCTTATTGGTTTTAATAAGGAATGGTTTTGATGAGGCAATCGTAGTATTTAATTTGGGCAAAAAGAGGAATCCCTATAGGACAAAAGTAGGAATTTTAAGTAAAAGCAGTGATTCTTAAAATACCAAGAAAAACAGAAGAAGCTTGTCCTAGAGGGACAAAAGCAATAAAAAAAGCCCTAGACTGTAATTGCTCACTAGATGTTGTATTGTTAGAATGTATGTATACAAGATATGGAAAGGGAGAGAGGCCAGTGCGCTGCCCTTTTTGTCAAAATGAGGATACCAAAGTATTGGACTCCCGCCAAATAGAGGGTGGGACAGCCATCCGGCGCCGGCGGGAATGTGATGTTTGCGCTAAGCGCTTTACAACTTACGAAAAGTATGAGGAATTCCAGCTAATGGTTGTAAAGAAAGACGGTAGAAGGGAACCCTTCTCCCGCCAAAAGCTCTTGGCCGGTTTGTCCAAGGCCTGTGAAAAACGGCCGGTCTCTACCGAGCAGTTGGAAACTATAGTAGCAGAAATTGAGCGGCAAATGCGCGATATTAATGAACGGGAAGTTCCCAGTAAGCTGATTGGTGAGGCCGTAATTAATAAGCTCTTTGAAATCGACGAAATCGCCTATATTCGTTTTGCCTCTGTTTATCGGCAATTTAAGGATATTCAAAAATTTATGGAGGAATTGGATGAATTGGTTAAACGTCGCCGGTAGTCCTTATCCCCCCTGTTCAAAATGCTGTGTTTTTAGGACCTGGGTGTTGAAAGTGAGAAAGAAAGTGGAAGAAAAAGTACATAGATGAGGAGGAGAATTTAATGTACGTTATAAAAAGAGATGGCCGCCGCGAGTTATTTAACCCTGAGAAGATTTATCGAGCCGTAGAAAAAGCTTTTCGTGCCATCCAAACGCCCAATGTTCTCCAGTGGGCCAAAATTGTTACCGACAGGGTAGTAAGTGAATTGGAAGCTTGTTACGGAGCCAATGAAGGCATTGAAATAGAAAAAATTCAGGACAAGGTTGAAGATGTCCTGATGATCACCGGGAATACCAATGTAGCCAGGGCTTATATCCGCTATCGTTTCCAGCATGAGATTATCCGCAATCAAGAAAAGGCTAAAAACAATTATAATAAACTTTTTTCCCAGTACCTGGGATTAGGGACTTGGGAAATTAAAGAAAACTCCAATATGGGTTTTTCCGTCCAGGGCTTAAACCGGTTTGTCACCAGCAAAGCTACTAATGCTTTCTGGCAGTCCATCCTGCCGGTGGAAGTGGGCAAAGCCCATGACTCGGGAGCAATCCATAATCACGATATGGGGGATCTTGCTCCTTACTGTGTGGGCTGGGATCTGAAGGATCTCTTGCTTGTCGGTTTTAGAGGAGCGGAAGGCAAGACTACTTCCAAACCGGCTAAACATTTCCGTTCAGCCCTGGGGCAAATCGTTAATTTTGTTTACACCTTGCAAGGGGAGGCGGCAGGGGCCCAGGCCCTTTCCAGCTTTGATACCTATCTGGCGCCTTTTGTCCGGGCGGATAAACTTGATTACAAACAGGTTAAACAGGGAATCCAGGAGTTTATTTTCAATGTTAATGTACCTACCAGGGTCGGTTTTCAGTCGCCGTTTTTCAATATTACTTTGGATGTGCGCGCCGACGAATCGGCCATTAAAGACGAGCCTGCCATAGTCAACGGTAAGTTCCTGGATACGCCTTACCGCGATTACCAGGCTGAGATGGATATGATTAATCTGGCCTTCTGTGAGGTAATGCTGGAAGGCGATGCCGACGGCAATATTTTCAGCTTCCCTATCCCCACTTACAATATTACCAAAGGCTTCGAATGGAACAGCGAAGTAGCAAACGCTATTTTTAGAATGACAGATAAATATGGCATACCTTACTTTGCCAACTTTATCAATTCCGATATGAACCCTGAAGATGCCAGGAGTATGTGCTGCCGGCTCCGCTTGGATAACCGGGAACTGCGCAAGCGCGGGGGCGGTTTGTTCGGAGCCAACCCTTTAACCGGAAGCATTGGGGTAGTAACTTTGAATTTGCCTTTATACGCTTACTTGGCTCAAGGCAATTGGCAGCAGTTCCTGGCTTTAATCGACCACCATATGAATATTGCCCGTTCCGCTCTTAAGACTAAGCGCAAAGTCCTGGAAAAGCTAACGGATAACGGGTTGTATCCTTATACCAAGTTCTACCTGCGGGATATTAAGAAACGCTTCGGTAAGTACTGGACTAACCATTTTTCCACTATCGGTTTGGTTGGCATGAATGAAGCTATTCGCAATTTCACCGCTGACGTCGATGATATTACCACCCGGTTTGGGCAAAATTTTGCTAAGGAAACCCTAAATTACATGCGCCAAAGGATTCAGGAATTCCAGGAAGAAGACGGTGACCTCTATAACCTGGAAGCCACTCCGGCGGAAGCCACCAGTTATCGCCTGGCCAAACTGAATAAAGAGCAGTACCCCGATATTATTACCGCCGGGGAAAATGAACCGTATTATACGAACTCAACCCACCTGCCGGTCGGTTATACCAGTGATCTCTTTAAAGCTGTCGAGCTGCAAAATGATTTACAGATCCTCTATACCGGAGGTACGGTCTTACACGGTTATCTGGCTGAAAGCCTGGATGACCTGGCAGTGGCAAAAGCCGTAGTCCGCAGAGTGTTTGAAAGTTTTGAACTGCCCTACTTCACCTTAACTCCGACTTTTAGTATCTGTGAAGACCACAAATATATTAAGGGCGAACATTTTACCTGCCCGGTCTGCGGCAAAGATACCTTGGTCATGACCAGAGTGACCGGTTTTTACAGGCCTATCTCGGCCATGAACCCCGGCAAGCAGGAAGAGAAAAGAGAAACCCTGAAATTTAAAATAGCCGGAGTGACTCCCAGCCTGTTCGACGGGGTTGCGAAGTAGGGGCAGCCCAATTATTGCCGATGTTTGCACAAATTGTGGTTTGATTTTAGAAATGAGAGTCAAACACCCTGAGAAGTTTATACCAAAAGACTAGGGCTATGATTTTGATAACTTGTCAAATGTAAAAGGTTTTCATGGCTGATAAATTTGTGAATATATGTGAATATAAAGCAAAAAGTAAATGAGTTTAAACTATTAATCAATTGTTGTATTGTCAAATGTAAATAGGTTTACGCGGCTGATAAATATTCTATTTTGGGGAGTGAAATTGCTTTGTTCATGGCGATTGAACCGTTCTCACTGGTTGACTATCCCGGCCATATTGTAGCGACAGTTTTTTTCGGTGGCTGTAATTTTCGCTGTGGTTACTGCCATAATCCCTCATTGGTGGAAGTAAAGGAGAAGCCTGGTGCTTCTCCTTTTGATCTTATTGAGCTTTTAAAGTCCAGGAAGGGGTTACTTGATGGTGTCTGTCTAACAGGCGGCGAACCGCTGCTATCTTCAGATATGCTCCCAACAGCTCAAGCAGTAAAGGAATTGGGCTTTAAAGTCAAACTTGATACTAATGGCAGCAGTCTTGCGAAGCTTCAGGAAGCGGCTCCCTTCTTGGACTATATTGCTATGGATATCAAAGCAATGCCGGAGAAATATGATATGCTGACAGGCTGCCGGAATAGTTGGGAAAAGTGTCGCCCGACTATAGCTTGGATTATGGAAAGCGGTATTCCTTATGAATTCAGGACAACAGTCTTGCCTGCTTGGCATACTTTTGAAGATCTGTGGGCTATCCGTAAGATCTTAGGAGAGGATGCCAACTGGGTACTCCAGCAGTTTCGCCAGCCACCGGAAGGGGTATTGGATGGCAAAATATATGAACCTTATCCGGATTCCTGGCTGAATGAAATCGGGCAAAAACTGAATTGTCAGGTTAGGGGGTTGCGTTAGTTTTTGAGAATACATACCAATGTTGGCTGTGCTTTGCAATTCCCGATTTTTATCTTAAGTCATATTATTTTAGAAAAAGACAGAGGAAAAAGGCAAATTATGGAGAACTATTAGGCTAGTATCAATGGTAAGGAGTAGTCAAAATGGCAATTTATTTAAATTGTCAAAAAGGCAATAAACAGCAATTATTTGTTACTTTTCGCTACAGTGAAGAAAGAGTGAAAACAATTAAGAGTATCAATGGCCGGGCTTGGAATGCCGAAAAAAGATGCTGGGTTATTCCTTATACTAATGAAGCAATAAATGATTTATTAAAAGCTTTTTCTAAGGAGAGAGTAGTTATTGATCCTTCTATTGGGATCACAGAATTAAATAAAAATCTGAGCCGCGAATTATCTATGCCTAAGTTGCTCCTGTCTATGGAAGAAGAATTGATTCTTAAAGGGTATAGCCACAAGACAAAAAAAGCCTATCTGGGTCATGCCCGGAGGTTTTTAGAAGTAATTGATAAAGAGTATAGCTTAATTACCATCGAAGATATAAGACAGTACATTGTAACACTACTTGATTACAAGAAAAAATCACACGCTTATGTCAGCCAGGCTTTAAGTTCTATAAAATTCTTATTCAATAATGTTTTGCGAATAAAGAGCCTGGATTTGGATTTGCCTCGGCCGAAAAAAGAGCATAAACTTCCCTCTGTCCTAAGCCAGGGTGAAGTGATCAGGATTTTCGAATCGGTATGTAATATTAAGCATAAGGCCATCCTTGTTCTGACTTATTCCGCAGGCCTGAGGGTTAGTGAAGTAGTAAGCCTGACTATAGACGATATTGATCAAGAGCGCAAACTAATCCGGATTAAACAAGGTAAAGGGAAAAAGGATCGGTATTCCTTGTTATCTGCTAAAGCCTTACAAGTATTAAAAGAATATGTAGTATCTTATAAGCCGCATAAATGGTTATTTTCCGGAGATAAACCTGATGAACATATATCGGAACGGTCAGTTCAAACTATTTTTAAGAAGGCGATCCTTAAGGCTCAAATTAAGAAAGACGTATCTGTGCATTCTCTAAGGCATTCTTTTGCTACTCATCTCCTGGAAGCGGGTACCGACTTAAGATATATTCAAGAACTGTTGGGGCATAAGAATTCCAAAACAACTGAAATATATACGCATGTAAGCAATAAGGACCTAGCAAAAATCCGCAGCCCGCTGGATATAATATGGAATGGATAATACTTTTCTGTAGGAAGCTTTTTTGCATTTGCAGGGAATTATTGAGGTATTTTTTATTGGACGGTTTACATTTGCGCGTTACCCACGGGGGGATAACATAATAATTTGCTTCGAAATTAGTTAGCAAAGTTTATTAAAAAGAATTATCACAGCAGGATTAGATAACACAATATTGATTGTTTATATAGGTGGTATTTCCGCAATACTTCGCAAATCCCTCTTAATATAGATTTAACCCGCAACTTTTTTGCGGTAAAAAGACGTTATACGACATATCGTGCATTGGCCGCGCCTCCATGCGCGGGTTTTCTTGGGTAGGTTTATTCTTATTTCTTCATATTTGATTATTAGCTTTTTTTACATTATTGTTTGGTGGAAAAACCAAATAACCTAGATGGAGGATTTGATGGATACTGTTAAGGGGTTAATTAACTTTCTCAATAAGCTAGAAGAAAAGAGTATTTATTATAGTCTTAATAAGACTAGAGACGAGAGCTTAATGATAGAAGTTAGAGTACCTGGACAACGATGGGAAATAGAATTTTTGGAAGATGGAACAGTTGATATTGAAAAGTTTATTAGTGATGGGAAAATGTACGATAGTAATGAATTAGATGTTCTATTTACGGAATTTGCAGATTAAGAGATTTAGTTTGGATAAGTCACCGAGTGCTCCCCTTTGTGTAGGGCGTTGTTTAAGGCAGCGCCGTCCGTGGCGCTGTCTGAGTTACGGGGCACGATACGTCGTATAACAGCGAATTGCCAAAACTTTGCCAATATGAATGCGGTAATGGCGCTGCGGCAATTCGCAGGACGTTATCTGAAACCAAACGCACGGCCGCGACATCGTGTCACGGATAATATTGAAAGAGCTTCGAAGTATTGTTTTTGGAGATGATCTTGATGGAACAAAATAGTCTTAACCAGTACATAAGATATATAGAATTAGATAGAGATAATGTGCCATCCTTTTCAGAATATCCATTTAACTTACCAGCGGTGAAAAATTTAGGTAGATTATCGTTTCATCCAAAAGTTACATTCATTGTTGGAGAGAATGGTTCCGGAAAATCGACAATCCTAGAATCAATAGCTGTTGCATTTGGATTTAACGCTGAAGGGGGAACAAAGAATTTTACTTTCTCTTCAAGAGCTACACATTCAGAGTTAAACCAACACATAAAAATTGTTAAAGGCGCCAAGAAGCCTAGAGACGGTTTTTTCTTCAGAGCAGAGAGCTTTTATAATTTTGCTACAAACGTTGAGGAACTGAAGTTAAATGACGCTTATGGTGGTAGATCATTACACGAGCAATCACATGGAGAATCGTTTTTTGCTGTATTTCAAAATCGGTTTAGCCGTGATAGTATCTATATTTTAGATGAGCCGGAAGCAGCCTTATCACCTTCCAGACAAATGTCTCTAATTACTAGAATGCATGACTTGATCAAGGAAGGATCTCAGTTTATTATTGCAACACATTCGCCAATAATCATGGCATATCCTGATGCCGTAATATATCAAATTAATGAAGGATTCGAACAGGTAAGATATGAAGATACAGAGCATTACCAAATTACACGTTCTTTTATAAATAGTAGACAAAAGATGCTTGATATATTGATGGAATGATTTGGAGGGTATTTAAGGGTCGGCCGTCCGTGGCCGACTCGGCTTCGCGGGGCGTTCGGCATCAGATAACAGTGAATTCCCAAAATCTGAGAAAATATGCAGGTAATAACCAGACTTCGGGAATTCACGGGACGTTAGCTGAAATCACGTGTAAGAGAGGAAAGGATAAAAGATGATTGAGTTCTTTTTAAAGCTGTGGTATTTTTGGCTACTAATTATACTTATGTTCATTTATGGTCTATACAAAGCAAAGATTAAAGGTTTTCTTGGCGAAAAAACTATTGCTGTTATCCTTACTAGGTTAGATTCTTCAAAGTATAGGGTTATTAATGATTTGATGTTGAATATAGACGGAAGGACATCACAGATAGACCATGTTATTGTTTCAAATTACGGGATATTTGTTATTGAGACAAAGAATTATAAGGGTTGGATAATTGGCGATGAATATAGTGAGTACTGGACTCAAGTAATATATAAGCGAAAGGAAAAGTTATATAATCCGATCAGGCAGAATTATGGTCACATCCAGGCTTTGAAGAAGAATCTACAAGAATATCAAGAAATAAACTTTATCCCCATAATAGTCTTTTCTGTGGATTGTGATTTGAAGGTTAAAACTAATGCAGATGTTATTTATTCAGTAAAGTTACTAAAAACAATAAAAAAATATAATATTGAAACGATCACTAATGATCAGAAAGAAGCTATTTTTTCAAGGTTGGTTTCATTAAACATAAAAGAGAAAGAATTAAGAAGTCAGCATATAGACGGAATTAAGAAAATCAAAACGGATAAAACAAATCAAACTGAATCTGATATCTGCCCTAAATGTGGTGGGCAATTAATCTTAAGAAAAGGAAAGTATGGGGAATTTAAAGGATGCAGTAATTTTCCTAAATGTAAATATATCTTGAAATAAGGTGACTTCAGCTAACACGGGAGTCCCGCAACTTTGTCAATATGAATGTAGTATGATGCTGCGGGACTCCCTGAACGTTAGTGCGCCAAGCAAAGCTTGGTACTTCTTGCAAGGTGAAAGTCCTTGCTGGGTAAGGTCTAGCCAACCACCCATATCGAGTGTTGCTCCGAAACTGGCAACAGCAAGGCGAAGCGTACACAGAGAATTATATAGGCCATAAGGAGGACCGTAACTCCTGAAGCATATTCAGCCCCGTAAGTGTGGTACCGGAAACGGACAAGAGCAGACGGCGACATGCTTAACGTCATGGAAGCTAACACTGAAGAATCGACGAATGGCAAGATTCCAGAAGGTCTGTCGGGGTCAGAGAACGTGGCATGTATAAAGAGAAGTATCAGGAACTTGGGAGGCTCCTGTTGCTCCTGCCAGAAAGCAGGTAGGCTAATCCAATCGAAAAAGAGGACAGCCAATGCACACAGGAATTCGGATTAACCCATAGTACTCTGAGGACGGGAGAGCCGGCTACACGGGGAAGGGGTTAACAGGCATATGCAGCCCGCAAAGGAAACATTGTCCGGACTGCAGGACTGGAGGAAACAATGCAAACCTCACTGCGGGGAATAGCAACAAAAGCAAAACAAGACAAAAAGCACAGATTCGGAAACCTCTACGGACTCATTAACCGTCAGGCATTGTATCAAGCATGGGCTGATATCAACAAAAAAGCAGCCGCCGGTGTGGATAAAGAGACGGCCAAAGAATTTACCAAAAACCTTGACCACAACCTAAACGAACTGCTGACAACCCTAAAAGAAAAGAAATACAAAGCCAAGTTGGTCAGAAGAGTCCACATACCAAAAGGGGATGGCAAAACCAGACCGCTAGGGATCCCGGCAGTCAAAGACAAAGTACTGCAACGAGCGGCAGCTCGGATATTGGAAGCCATCTACGAACAGGACTTTCAAAAATGCAGCTATGGTTACAGACCGGGAACAGGCCCGCAAAAAGCCGTACAGGAACTCACCAAAGAAATTCAGGGAAAATACAGCTACATTGTAGAAGCTGACATCAAAGGTTTTTTTGACAACATCGACCACGGGTGGCTGATGGAAATGCTCAAACAAAGAATCAAAGATACAGCATTTCTGAGACTCATCAACAAATGGCTCAAAGCAGGGATACTGGAAACAGACGGAAAAGTAATCCATCCCATAACCGGATGTCCGCAAGGTGCAATCATAAGCCCGGTACTGGCCAACATCTATTTGCACTACACACTGGATATATGGTTCGAGAAAATTGTAAAACCAAGATGCCAGGCAGAAGCTTACCTCTGCCGTTTCGCTGATGATTTTATCTGCGCCTTCAGGTATAAACGGGACGCTGAACGATTTTACAAAGCGCTGGCCGGACGGCTCAACAAGTTTGGGTTGGAGATGGCTAAGGAAAAAACCAAAATCATCAGTTTCTCCCGGTTTAGGAAGCATGAAAACACCAGCTTTGAATTCTTGGGATTCGAATACCGGTGGAAAGTATCCCACAAAGGGAAAGACATCATTGCCAGAAGAACAAGCCGGAACAAACTCAGAAAATCAATAAAAGCATTTACAGCGTGGTGCAAAGAGAACCGGAACAACCGGCTGAGGAAGATCGTAGGCATGTTAAATACTAAGCTAAGAGGATACTTTAACTATTATGGCGTAATAGGAAACAGCAAAGGAATCACTGAGTTCTATAATATCGCACTGAAAATCAGGCATTCGTATCACCGCCATCCAGCGGACTTTGCACCGCAGCAATCCGCTTAACCGAAAGATGGAGATAAAGCACCGTCGTAGAAATATCGCTGTGCCCTAAGAGAACTTGAATCGTGCGCAAATCGGTACCCCTATCCAGTAAATGAGTCGCAAAACTATGGCGCAGAGAATGCACCGTAGCCGGTTTCAAAATTCCGGCCTTAGCCTTGGCTTCCTGAAAAATTTGCTGGATATGCCTGGCCGAAAGCGGTTTACCTTTGATATATCCGGGGAAAAGAAAATCATCAGGGCGGAAAAGTTTCCAGTATTCCCGCAAAACCCGGAGATTTTCTTGAGAAAGAATAGAAAAACGGTCTTTGCCTCCTTTCCCTTGAACAACCCTGATCAGCATTTGCTTGGAATCAATATCCGAGACCCTAAGGTTAAGCGTTTCACTAATACGAAGCCCGGAAGAATAAGTGGTCAGAAGAATCGCCTTATGCTTCAGATAGCCGACTTGATCAATAATCGCTAGAATCTCCTGTCTGGAAAGAACACAGGGAAACTTCTTTAAGCGTTTGGGGCGTACAATGACATCATCTGACCAATTACACTGAAGAACCTTATTAAAAAAGAGCTTGAAAGCGTTGCAGGAAATATTGATATTGCTGTAACTGATCCCGGACTTAACGCGGTAATGGAGATATTCTTTGAGCTCATCCGCAGAGATCAAAGGAGCCGGTTTAGCATAATGTTTCTCCAAAAGCCTCAAGTGGGTCAGGTAATGCCGCATCGTTTGAGGAGAGAACCCGCGAAGTTCCATTTCCGATTTCATTTGCAGAAAATGCTCAGATAGGGTATAACGGTTTTGAGTCATGATTTATCATCCTTTCGAATTAAATAGGGATAGATTCAAAAAGATGATATCATGACTCAAATTACATAAGGGTATCCTGCATTTGATAAGCCACCGCGCAGCGGTTTAGTACAACACGGCATTCACGAAACTTGCAAAGATGAATGTGGTTATGACGCTTCGTGAATGCTCAGAACGTTAGGCGACATATCGTTCAAAAGGTGCGGCGTCCTGGCGCGGACGAAAAAAAGCGGGTATTGCTTCGCAGTCGTAGGGTATATTGAACTAACTTATTTAATAATTTAAATATCCGAAGGTCGTCCAAATGAGAATGTTTTTTATTTCATTATAAAGATTAAATAAAATGGAGGACAATAAATGCCATATTTTAAATATAACGATAAGTCATGTTACTTCGAAGAACACGGAAAAGGTATGCCTTTGCTTTTTTTACATGGAAATACTGCTTCATCCAAAATGTTCTCTGATTTGGTAGCGCCATTTGTTGAGGATTATAAAGTTGTTCTTATAGATTTTGTTGGGCATGGTAAATCAGATAGAGTTGAACATTTTTCAACAGATTTATAGTTTGATGAAGCATTACAAGTAATAGCATTCTTAGAACAAGTACAGTATAAAAAAGTATATTTAATTGGTAGTAGCGGAGGAGCATTGGTAGCTATCAATGTAGCATTAGAACGTCCTGATTTAGTGTGTAAAGTAATCGCTGATAGCTTTGAAGGCGAAGTACCTCTGCAAGAGTTTGTTCAAAGTGTAGAAGAAGTACGAGAAACTTCAAAACAAGACAAGTATGTTAGGAGTTTTTATTATTTAATGCATGGTGACGATTGGGAAAGCGTTGTTGATAATGATACATTTGCTATTCGAGAACATGCAAAGACAATAGGTAGATTCTTTCATAAGGCATTAAACGAACTGCAGACAGAAATATCATTTACAGGCAGCAAAGAAGACGAATTTATCAAATTTGTTGATCCGGATTTTTATTTAAAAACCTTCTCGAAGCTCATTGAAAAAGTGGGTAATGGAAAAATGCACATTTTTGAACAAGGAGGACATCCTGCGTTACTGTCTAATAAAGATGAATTTGTTAAACTAACAAAAGATTTCTTTAAGTAGATTGTACACAACTATTATATTAGTTAGCGTTTTTCATTTTCACGGAACTTAGAAGATATGTTTTCACTAACCTCGAACATAAGGAGATAAAATGTCAAATATCATTGAGATAAGCGATTTTTCATCGCCCAATTTGGATGTCTTTGCTCGCTTGACGGAAAAGCAGCTGCGCAATCGAATGGAGCCGGAGAAGGGCATCTTTATTGCTGAGAGTACCAAGGTCATTAGACTTGCCCTCGACGCTGGATGTGAGCCTATTTCACTTTTGATGGAGCGCAAATACATTAAAGGGCAGGCACGCGATATCATCGCCCGTTGCGGAGATATCCCCGTCTATACTGCCGATAGTAACTTGTTAGCAGAGCTGACCGGCTTTCGGCTGACCCGTGGTGTGTTGTGTGCCATGCGGCGTCCTCATTTGCCCAGCGTTGAGGAGGTGTGTGCCGGCGCAAGTCGAGTGGCTGTGCTTGAAGATATTGCGGATTCCACCAACGTCGGTGCCATTTTCCGCTCAGCTGCGGCACTAGGCATTAATGCAGTGCTGCTTACTCCTTCATGCTGTGATCCATTGTGTCGACGTGCGGTGAGAGTGAGCATGGGAACTATCTTTCAAGTGCCATGGACCCGTATTGGTAGCGAGCCTTCACAGTGGCCGCAGCCTGGTATGGAGAGTCTGCGCAAGTTGGGCTTTAAAACCGTTGCTATGGCTTTAAGCGATACCGCTGTCAGCATAGACGATCCGCAGCTCATGGCCGAGGAAAAGCTTGCTATCATACTGGGTACAGAAGGTGATGGACTGGCACCAAACACCGTTGCTCAATGTGATTACACCGCTCGTATCCCCATGTCCAATAACGTGGACTCGCTGAATGTTGCTGCAGCAAGCGCAGTGGCTTTCTGGCAACTCAGAGCCCGGTAAACTTTTATAATCTTAAAGTGCATCGTAAAATTCCTAAGTATGAACTAGTTGATAGGAGTTGACTGGGGGTACAACTGTATAGGCAGCTTCGTAATGTTGATATGTGGTTACAGGAGAATAAAGTAACTAATTTAGTTTGCAAGTGAAAAGCTCAATGGGATAATAGTAAAGCCCGGAGAAACCTTTTCTTTTTGGCGTTTGGTTGAGAGAGGCCAACTAAAGTAAAAGGTTATTTTGAGGGAATGGTTTTGAATAATGGTTCATTTAAATTAGGAAATGAAAATGTTGAAGGAATGAACAT
>DUML01000084.1 GCA_012839895.1 Peptococcaceae bacterium
CAAACTGAGTATTTGGGCAAGTTTGATAAATAAGGAAGATGTCTTCAAGAATGAAGACACCTTCAACAAGTGCTTGGTTTATTTACTCTCTGTTTTCGGGCTTAACCCCAACATTTGACAGAGAGCCTTTATTCAAAATTAAATTTCTCAAATTCTTCGGCAAAAACATCGATTGCATCAAGTCTTCCTTTTATATCGACTTGAATATTCACTCTCTTGCACAGGTCTAAAAGAAGATGAGCCATCCCTTCATCCCTGACAATTACTTTTTTCGGCTTTCCAAAATTCTCAATATAACTAATTAAACTGCCAAGAACAGCAAGAATATTATCATCACCAGGCGCTAACATTTCTTGGTCAATTAGCATTCCACTTTTATGATCGGCCAGAATAAGCATCACCGGCATTATAGGCCTGGCAAATTGCGAGTCGTCGATGACAACATTAAGATACAAAGTATCGATTTCAAGTTCCGATTCCGTCTTCTTTTTTCCCTTAAGCCTTTTTATCAAGATTTCATCTTCCACTACGGGGACTCGATACTTTTTAAAAAGTTTATCCATGGTTCCCGCTGTGGTAAACCATAATCCCTGCTCCGGGTCGAAATAACGGAAAAGAGTCTGCCCCTTTTCAAAATTCACCTGGATCTGGTTTTCAAGATAGGCCTTGAGTGCCATAAAAAGCTCTTGGAAGACCCGTGTTAACTTCACAACCTGCTCTTGATCCAAAGTAATCGGTGCATAACCCGGCGCAAAAGAACGAAAAAAAATCCATTGATTTCTTCCCCGGAATTTTAAGCCTAGTTTTTTTATTATCTCTCGCTCGGGACTGCTTAACTCTTCCCGGTCACCGAAATAACAAGTCATATTATTCTGGTACCTGATTAATTGACCGGGCGGAATATCTTCGGCATCAGCCAGGCGGTAAAAATCAAGGAGAGCATCTGTCCCTTCCATCACGGCAATGGCAAAACACTCGCCATTCCGGCCCATCACGCTGGCAAAAAAAGGCTGTTCAAATTCAGGAATCTGCAGAGTGACTAAATCCATATCCCATAAATATTCCCAAGGTTGCAGTGACCTAATCCTCATTGTTACCTCATATAATTCCTGCCACTGCTCTAAAGTCGCTTCGTTTCTTTTCATTGTATTTCCTTTCATTATATTTCTATATTTCTTTTTTTAGTATTCTTAGTATCTTTCTCGTATTTATATATGGTTTAATTATAACAATAAATTCAAATATGACAATAAATCCAGCGATTGATTTCATCAGCGGCCTGAGCCTGTTCAAAGCCCAGCGTCTTTACAGAAGCTCCGAAGATCTATTGGTTAGCTATAAAGAATGCAGGCTGAACCTCCTCCCCTTTCTTGACCAGACCGAATTGCTGATACTGAGCTTGACATTGTCATCTAATTGGCCTAGGTAGGGTATCAAGTTTTGGTAGCTGTCATTTACCGACTTATCTTCTATTCTGGAATAGCCTAAGACTTTGGCCATTGCTTCCTTGGTTGTGCTTCCGGCACCCTGATAGTTCATAGTCAAAGCGGTAGAAATACTTATAGGCAATATAAAAATATTCTCTGTTACCTCCAGCGCTGTTCTCAGTGTTGACCCCAGGCATATTTGAGAAATATTTAAAGAGCCGTGCCTTTTCTGGGAATAAACAGCTTGCTCATATCCACCCCTTCCAGCGTAAGGAGTTTCACTTTAAGGTCAATGCCTCCCCCGTAGCCAGTAAGACTGCCGTTACTCCCCACTACCCGGTGACAAGGTATTATGATACTAATCGGGTTGTGCCCGACCGCGCCGCCGACTGCTTGCGCTGCCATTTTAGCCAGGCCTCTTTCTGCTGCTATTCTTTTGGCAATCTCCCCGTAAGTAGTCACACTGCCATAGGGAATCTCACAAAGAATTCGCCAAACGGCTTTACGGAAATCCCCTCCGGCAGGCGCCAAAGGTAGCTCAGCTATCCCTGGTTTTTCTCCGGCAAAATAACGGTCAAGCCATTCCTGCGCGGCTCTAAAAACCGGAATAGCAGCAACTCGGACAACCTTCGCCTGGGTAAAATCGGGGCAATACCTTCGCTTCTCAAACCAGAGCCCCGTCAGGCTCCGGCCGTCGCTGGCCAAGGTAATCTCCCCCAGCGGGGACGAATAACTGGTTATATAATCCATAAAATAAGTACCTCCTTAAAGTGCCTCCATAACTGGCTTCCACGGACATATTGCCGGATATACTCTCCAAGGACGCAGTTTTTGGTTGGAACACGTATTTTGTATGAAGTTTTTTTGTATATTTACATGATTTTTACATGTATTTTCGATCTAGTTCATTCTACCTATTTGCAGCATATCACCCCACATCCCGTTAAGTAAGGGAATAATAACGGAATAATAACATTGATTACAAATGTAAATATACCAAAAAAGAGAATCCCGCAGTCCTATAAAAACAACGGGATTTTTCCTAAATTAATTCTTCAATTAATTCTTCATAGATTCTTCATTAAATCCTCCGGCTAAGCTTACGATACCCTTAAGGGTTTCTATGTAGAAATTCCTCATATGCTTCTTCTTTAAAACCTGTGACTACATGGCTATTGTCCATTAAAACAGGCCGAATCATAACCGAAGGGTTAGCCTGAATGAATGCGATTATTTCTTCCTCTTCCATTGTAGAAAGATCCGGTTTAAGTTTTTTATAGGTCTGTCCCTTGGTGTTAAGCAGTTGCTGTATGGTGTAGCCTCCAAGTTTGGCTATTTTTCTCAGTTCATCCTCTGTGGGTGGTACTTTGGTAATATTACGGTATTCAAACTCCACTTGACGCTGGGAAAGCCACGCTTTCGCCTTTTGACAGGTGCTTCAAGTGTTGATGCAAAAGAACGTTAACATACTTTTCCCCTCACTCCACCCGTACAGCAGTACCTGAAGCGCTGACCATAAGCATACTGCCGCCTTGTCCTACTACTTCGTAGTCCAGATCTATACCTACAACAGCATTCGCCCCTAAATAACTGGCCCGCTCCTCTAACTCTTTCAAAGCAACTTCGCGGGCTTCCTGCAACTTCTCTTCATAAGCGCCGGATCTTCCACCAATAATATCCGTGATGCTGGCGAATATGTCTCTTATAATATTTGCTCCCATAATAGCTTCTCCGGTGACAATGCCTAAATAAGCGGTGATTTTGCGTCCCTCCACAGACGGAGTAGTTGTTAGAATCATGTTTTACCCTCCATTAATAATATTTCTTTTAGCTAGGGATATTTTAGCTAGCTTCCTTTAAATTATACCTTTGTAGAAAGATCCGGATATTTTAGAATTAATTAACCAGCTATGTTAATAATTCTCTTTATATTGTCAATCTCCTTTAGACTATAGGAATATTTGTTTGTTATTTAGGAAAACTTCTATTTCTGGTCCAATTCTTTTCCATGGCATCACTCCACCAACCACCCCTGAATGGACTGATACAGAGCTTCGGTCTCCTCCGGGGTTTTGCCGTTGACAATCACATATCTCGGATTATCCCCTTCCAGTTCAAGGACGATGAATTTTCCGACCTGATTGTACACATAGAGCATGCATTTTCCGTAACCCTCAAGATAAAAATGCCCGAAGCTTTTATTTGCCCCGCCATAGCCATTGGTGCGGGTACCTTTGGGGAGATCCTCAATTATTGACATGGATACTATTTGGCTCTTTTCAACACTCAAGTCATACATCGCAGCATCGAAGGTGATTTGGGAACCGTTCTCTGCAATCACATAATCCTTGGCACCGCCGTAGAAAACGGGAATCAGGGCCGCCAGCACCAGTACGAGGATACCGACTCCGATAGCCTTACCTACCGGATGGGCAATATTTATGGTCCAGCCCATGCCTTCTATCCGTTTGGGCACAAATATTCTGGGATCATTCGGGTTATAGTAGCATCCCCATTTATAGAAATTTTCCTGTTCAGAGAGATTGCTCTCATCCCGGAGTTCTGTACCCAAGAAGTAATCCTCGGCATCCCGGATCTTCTTCTGCTGCCAATAGGCAATCATCAGGAGAAAGGTAATCAGGATGATCGGCGGCAATACTATCAGGATACCGCTCCTGGCATAAAGGATGATAAAATTAAAAACAAACCAAAATATCAGCATGGCCAGCCCGCTTAAGGTCGCAGACAGTGTGCGGATGCGTTCCAAAGTTCTGGCACAGGCTTTATTAATCTCAGTGTTCTCGCTTAAGGCCGGGGTATGGCTGTTGCGCATGTGATAATACAAGAAAATCATATTAAGTTGGCAGAACGGCCCGATCAGGCTGAAGCCGAAGGGATAAAGAGAGCGGGCTTCCGGTGAGAACAGCAAATATAGTGCCGGGATAAAGCTCAGCAGCAGAAACAACCAACTCCAAAGAGCGGATATACTCGCCTTGCCTTTTTCCCTGGTCACATTAATGTCAACGGTTACGATTCGCGTCCGACGGTAGATCCATCCTTTTTCCTCTTTCAATTCCTGAAGCTTTCCCTGGTAACGCTGAATAACCAACCAATTCCCAAACAGGTTAGCAATCACCAGTATGAGCAGGAAAAACTCCGCGTAATTTCTGAAAGGTTTTATTAGCAGCAGGAAGCTGATCCCTACCGACAGCAAAAAGACGAGATAACAAATCCGTTTGTATCTGTTGATGATGTCCTGTACTTCAGGTGTTTGAGCATGGGCGGGGGACAGAGTTACACCCAGGATCTGTTGATTCTGACTATTTTTATAAAGCAGCATGAATGCTGTCATCGTCCCGAATACCAACCAGAGAATCATGAACAGTGTGATAAGCATAGACATTCCTCCTTATTTAAAAACCAAATCAATCAGACCGCTCAAATGCTCTTTGATTTCCTCTTTGGAAGCGCCTTTCATCCGAGCTTCCGAGAGCAGAAGCTCCATCCGTTGGTCAAAATCCCGGTCAAAAACCACCCCGTCCTTACCACAATCGCTGATTTGGGCTCCGTGCCTGCGGTCAATTATGATAATGCCTTCTTTTTTCAGCAGAGCATAAGCTTTATTGACCGTCATAGGATTCACTCCGATATCATTGGCTAATTGGCGGACGGTCGGCAGAGCATCCCCAGGCTTAAGATCCCCTTTGGCAACAGCAAATACTATCTGATTGCGAATTTGCTGATAAATTGGGATATCACTCGCCATATCGATCCTTAGTAGCATAAGCTCTCCCTTCTTATAATTATTTGTGTACTTGTGTCATTTGAATTATTTGGGGGATTTGTTCATCTGTATCATCTGTATTACTTGTATTATTTGTATTATTTGTATTATTTGTATTATTTATATTATATAATATAATACAAATAATACTTAAAGTCAATTGGACCCCAAAATATATATAAGCATATTAAAAAAATCAGCCTTATCCTGGTATTATCCTATACATCAAGATAAAGCTGGCGAGCTTTTCACGGTTATCTCATTTGGTAAAACAAACAGCGTCTTTTCATTCATCTGCATAAGTCGAAAATATATTCCTCTGGTTCTTATGTGCATTTTTTACCCTCAAGAAGTTGTGCTTCATTAGATGTGAATGTTTACCTGGGGGTTAAATAAACAACAAAAGACCTAAGGCCATTACCACCATTCCCGCAAAAACTCCATAAATAGCCAGATGGTGCTCACCGTATTCCCTAGCCGAAGGGAGTAATTCGTCCAAACTTATATAGACCATAATACCGGCAACAGACGCAAGAATTATACCCATAATGGTATCATTGAAAAACTTAAATAAAAGTAAATAGCCCACAAGAGCGCCAATAGGTTCCGACAGCCCCGACAGGAATGACAAAGAAAACGCCTTCTTCCTGCTTCCTGTAGCATAAAATATGGGTACCGCCACCGCAATGCCTTCTGGGATGTTATGTATGGCTATGGCAAAGGCAATCGGTATTCCCACACTGGAATCATTCAGGGCGGCTGTAAAAGCCGCGATCCCTTCCGGGAAATTATGAATACCGATGGCCAAGGCGGTAATAAAACCCATCTTCATTAAATTTGCTTGATGATGTTCGCTTTTTCCGTCCATTTCCTCTACGGTATGTACTTCATGGGGATTTTCCGTCGAAGGGATAATCTTATCAATTAAGGCGATAAACAGAATTCCAAAGAAAAAACTTCCCACGGTTGCCCAGGTACCGGCCCGTTCGCCCAGAACCGATATCAAAACAGTTTTGGAATCTGCAAAGAGTTCCACAAAGGAAACATATATCATAACCCCTGCGGAAAAACCTAATGCTATAGAAAGAAACTTGGTATTTGTTTTATTGGTAAGCAGGGAAAGGGCACTACCTATGCCTGTGGAAAGACCGGCCAACAGTGTTAAGAAAAATGCAAATATTACTTCGGAGAATTCCATGTTAATATCTCCCCCCCGATAACAAATCTATACGGCAATTAGCCTATCTTAAAGTTCGCGACTAATCCAAGCTATATCAAATATTATCATATTATACAGGTAAAACTTATAGTCAATTGTTAATTGCGCAAATAGCATTATTTAATTTGACACACCTCCTGATACACATCAAATGTGTATCAGGAGGTGTGCATTTATTCTTAATAATAGGCAATTGTTATTCAGACTGAGTAATGAGTTTTTGGAAGGTAGAAATATATCGCTTTTCTACTTTAAAGTGGTCCTCAAAATCAAAGGTATACGCTGCAGCTTTCGCCGGTTTTTGCTCAAATATCCGGTAATCCATGAGAGCTTCAAATTCGTAATACAACAAAGTATCGTCTATTTCATTTATTTGCTGCAGTTCCTCGTGAGATAAATCTCCTATGCCAAACCTATCATATATCATAGCCTGCAGCTTGGCTTCGACGGCTGCGTATTCCGGTATATTTCGTTTGACCGGTCTTGTCAAATCAGATATATAGCATTCACTTGCATCGTGCAGCAGGCATCCAAGTTGCACCCGCTTGGAACAACCCCTGGCCTTGGCTTCTTGATAACAGTTCAGGGAATGCTGAGCCACGGAATAAAAATAACGGCAGTGACCGTTGGCTCTGGTCATTAAAGACAAAGCGTGAGCAATATCCTCAATTTTAATATCTTCTTTGTTCGGATTTAAGGGATAAAACTTTACTTTGGTGTAAGTGATGATATAGTCTTGCAATTAGGCCTCCTAAAATAGATCTACTTTTATTAACGGTATCATCCAATATTGCAGTTAGTGCTTGCGAATTCAACCAATGCAAACTAACCATATTTTTTATTATATTCTTTATCTCCTTAATAGTTCCTGTCTATTTTTAGAATTATTACAGAACCTTTGCCAATTCCTGAGGATGGTTAACAAGACACATTAATCTATATAATTGAAGAACTGGCATAATAAAAAAGCGCTTCGCGCGCTTTTATTTTATAGAGTAGTTAGCCAGTATTGAGGTTATTTTATCGTTTTCGGATTGGAACTCTCTTTTGACCAAGCCGACACCTTGTTTATAGTATTCGTACAAAGTAGAGTAATCATTGGATATCTTTACTTTAATACAGTTGTCAAATTTTCCTGCGGGGGTATTAACTGAAACCTTAACCTCAACTATTTCCCGGGTAAACCTGTCATCCGTCCACTTGTTGCCTGGTTGAAGGGGGGCTTTTAATAGGACAAGGTTGATGTTTTCATGGGCATTAAGCATGTTTTTCGGTTCATAGTCCTCACCTTGAAAATAAACTACTGTTACGGCGTCAGGGGTTATTCTGTATACGGAAGTACTGACAGTTCCGCCGTTGTTTTCTGATGTTTGGGCTTTATTGCCCTCAGCGTACAGCACCTCTCGCGTAAATGAAGCATACTCCATTCCTTCCCCCAAGTATTGCCAGGTACTGCCTTGAGTTAACGGGAAGAAATCACCCGGCTTTATGAGTTCTTCTGAAACTCCGTTTTGGCCTGGCTCCCGGTCGGTTGGAGAAATTAGTTTAGGGTCGGGTTCGAAAGGTTCCAGAGTATAGTAATGGCCCCAAATGGCTTCCTGTTTTTCCCCTTCTATGAGGAACTGTACTTTTTTAATTTCCGGCAACTGCCCCAAGGTGTTGACCACTGAGAAAACAGTCATGGTCTCCCCGGCACTGCCGCCCCAATGGTTGGTTTTTATTTCTTTGCTGAAGTTTACATAAGCAACACCGTTTTTAATCTCCAGGGATAATAATTTTGTTTCTTTGGGTATTGTGGCTACCAAACCAGGTAATTCCGGCCCTTTGATCAGCTCGTTTACCATTAACTCGGCAATACTTCCCCCTTTGGGGACTATTCTTTCCTCCCCTTTAAGATACATTGCTTCTTGATCGGCAAAATAAAGAGTAAATGTTACTTTTTCTTGGCTGGGTTTAGGATCAATTACCGGTCCGTTTTGGTCCGTCTTTTTCTGCTTAAAGGCGCATCCGGTTACGGCTAAGGTTAAAACTAAAGTTAAAGCTATTATTAAAGTTAAAACGCAAGACTTTTTCATTGCCATCCTTCCTTTCAAATCAACTATCTGCGAAAAGCATAGCAAACCGGTATTTCATTTTTATGACAAAAATATTACAAAAATATTAAGTAGAAAATACTTTAATATCTAGATAAATCCTTGTTTGCTCATTTTAATATGTCAATTTTATTTAATCTATTTGAAACGTTTATTTGCTTTCTTACATTTGTTCAATTAATTCACTTGATTCAGTTTGCGTGTTAGTTTGCATACTTAACGTACTTAGTGTACTCACTTGCTTTAGATTTACTCAATTATAAGGTAAGCTTATTACAAACTCAGTGCCGCATCCGGGAGCGCTGTTTACAGATACCCGACCGCCGTGTAAGTTGACAATTTCTTGGACAATAGAAAGGCCTAAGCCAATGCCGCCGGTAGCCCGCTCCCTGGCTTTGTCTACCCGGTAAAAACGGGTAAACAGTTTTGCCAAATGTTCCTGAGCAATGCCTATCCCTTGGTCTTTAACCGAAATGGTGAGGTTTTCTTCATTCGCCGTACTGCTTAGCAGTACTTCGCTCTTTGCCGAGGAATATTTTATGGCGTTATCTACAAGGTTATAAACCGCGCGGTACAACATATCCCGGTCTACCGGCCAGAGAATATTGTCACCGGCAGTTATCGTTATTTCTATCTGTTTGGCTGCAGCTAAAGGCTTAAGGTTTTCTTTCACTTCGATAAGCAATTGCTTAATGGACACCGGTTCTTTTTTAAGAGAGGACTCGTTCTTTTCTATTTTGCTCAGCAGTAGGAGATCATTGACCAGCTTGCTCAACCTGTCCAATTGCCCATTGATATCCGTCAGGAATTCCAAGGTTTCTTCCTTTGATTCCGGGGGTTTAAGCAACAAGGATTCCACCAGTACTTTCAAAGCCGCTACCGGCGAACGTAATTCGTGAGAAGCATCGGCAATAAATTGACGCCGGACCTTATCTTCCTGTTGGATTTTTTTACTCATCTCGTTAAAAGAAGCGGCAAGCTGCCCCAATTCATCCCGGCTGCTGCCCTTTACCTGGTAGCCATAGTCCCCTGCGGACATTTTTGTCGCAGCCCGGGTCAAACGAGCAACCGGTACGGTAATTATCCTGGCCAGCAACAAGCTTAAAAGGAAGGCAACAACAGCGCTGCCCGTAGCAGCTAAAAACAGGCGGTTTCTGGTTTGGGCAAGGCGCCTATCGATATCATTAATATCTGCGGAAATAAAAATAGCGCCTACAATTTGCTTGCCGGCGGCTACAGGAACGGCAAGATAAAGAAGCCTGCCGAAATCAGGATAATAATTTGTTTGGGAGACACTTTCTCCTTGTAAAGCAGAGGCGACTACTGGTACTGTCAGTACCTGCCCTTGATTTAGCCCGGAAGAATCACCGAGCACAGTACCATCGGTTGCAAAGATTAATACGCGGTGGCCGATGCTTTCACCAAAATCCTCCGCTAAATAATTAAGGTAGGCAGCGTCTTGCCTTGGCAGATATGGAGCAGCCCTTTCTGCGATAATGTTGGCGTAACCCAGCAAAACATTCTTGCGTTCACTAATAAAAGACTGATCGATGTCGTGCATTATAAGGTAACCAAAAACCAGCATGACGGTAAAAATGATTAAAAGATAAGTCAGCCCTATTTTAGTACCTAATTTTATCCTCATGGTGTATTCTCCGTCTGGAAATAATAGCCAACACCCCACTTGGTTTGAACATACCGGGGATGCGCGGGATCCGGCTCAATTTTATCCCTGAGGCGCCGGATATGGACATCAACAGTCCGGTCTTCGCCCACATAATCATACCCCCAAACCAGGCGGATTAAATCTTCCCTGGTAAAAATTTGTCCCGGGTGTTTGGCCAAAAGGAGCAATAAATCAAATTCTTTGGCTGTTAAAGTGTCGATTTCTTTGCCTTCCACAGAGACTGTTCGCCGGGATACATTTAACATTACGTTGGCGCCTGCCCGGATCAACCCGGTATTGCTGCTCCTCAAGTCCGTGTCCTGTCCGCTGCTGCGCCGAAGCACGGCTTTAATTCTGGCTATTAACTCCCTGGTATTAAAAGGCTTTGCCAGGTAGTCATCAGCGCCCAGTTCCAGCCCTATAATTTTGTCCACATCTTCACCCTTGGCAGTAACCATAATGACCGGGACCTGAGAAACCTGCCGCACCCGGCGGAATACCTCAAAGCCGTCAATCTCCGGCAGCATTAGGTCTAAAATTATTAAATCAAAATGCTGATTTAGACTTTTTTCCAAAGCCTGAGATCCGGTATAAGCGGTATCGGTTTCAAAACCTTCTGACTCCAGGCTTCTCTTCAGCCCTTTCACCAGCAGTTCCTCGTCGTCGACAATGAGTATCTTTGCCATAATTAACATCCTATTTTTTGGGTAATTACAATATATAAACAATTTTCAGTATTTAGGAATCGCTTAAATTTAGATTCGCTACCGTTCATTCTAATTATTATAATCAAATGAATGCTCGTGTAAAAATTAACACTGGGAATTTATAACATCCCAGTGTTTTTAAGCTCATC
>DUML01000085.1 GCA_012839895.1 Peptococcaceae bacterium
AAACACACTCCCAAGTGCAAGGTTTTTTATAGGTATTTTGATGTTTCCGTATACTATTTTACCAAAATATAAGGCAAAAACCGAGCGTTTATGCTGGTTTAGCTGTTATTCAGCAATCCCTACTTAATCTCAAAATATTATACGAAATTATACGAAAACTTTTAATCACTTAAAATTACTCGAAATGGTGTTAGCCACATTGAAGCAGCTGCTGAAGGACTTCATGAAAATCTTAATCCAAGAAAAACAAATATAATAAATCCCATAAAAGGAATTTGTAGAAAAAATTGACATGATTTTTCAACCAATAAGAAAAACGAAGAAAAAGAAGATAATTCTATCTTAGCTATAGATAATCTGGATTCAAGAATTTTGTTTATGAAGCTTAAATATAATAATATAAGCTTAAACAAATTATAGGTAACTTTAGAATTATATTCCACTAATATTCAATAGAAAATTGTAATCATTTTCGCATGACGTAAAAATAAGGGCATAATGTATCAAAGAATTGGAGGAGATGAAAATGATTAGTATGAATGAGAATACGAAAAGAAGAGTTATTGTATCGGGTCATGCAGTTGCCCCACAAGGGACGGTATTATATGAAACGAAAAAACTCATTACTGTAGTTTTAGAAATAGATTGGGAAACCGGGATAGTCCTAGATGCTGAGACAACTTTCATGACTTCTCTGTCGAATACTTTTCTAAAAGAAATAATCGTTGGAAGGAAGCTACCGGAGGATTTTGATACAATAAAGGATCTTATACAAAGGGACGTGATTCTTGATTCACGGAAAGCATTAATTAAAGCACTTTCTGTTGTTAACAGCCGTTTCCAGCTTCTAAAGATGAATGAGTTTTCTCATTTAAAGAAACAGTGTCAAATGTAAAAGATTATTTATTATATAAATATTCTGAATTTTATAAAAACATAGAGAACGATAGAGCTATTGACAGTTAATTTCATGAGAAAAGTTAATTTGGCATTTTGAATGATTGATAAACCCAATGTATAATTAAAGAAAGTTGATTTACATTCGTAAGCAATTTAGGTTTTAAAATTAAATAAATAGAGGCCGCTTATTTATTAGTCAAATGTCTATTTTCTCAAAAAGAAAAGATTAAAGCCATTTGACATAAGTAAATAAATCAGCCCATTAGTACGTTTAATACGCACTGATGGGCTTTTTTAATTAAATTAAAGGAGGAAGAGATCATGTCCGACCAAAATGAAAAACTGTTAAATGAATTAAAGGAAGCAATAATTAATTGTGATGAGGCAGAAGCTACAGAATTAGCACATAAAGTTCTTGATTCAGGAATTGATCCGGTATATTCACTCCAAAAAGTAATAGGAGAAAGTGCAGTGATCATTGGCCAGAAATTTGACGATGGTGAATATTTTTTGCCACACCTGGTCATGGCCGGTGATGCAATGATGGCAGCTAGCAAGGTTCTTGAAAGCGCGTTGGATACTGATAGTTCTATAAAAAGTACTGTTGTCTTGGCTACGGTAGAAGCAGATATGCACAGTGTTGGCAAAAATATTGTTGGAATGATGCTTAAAGCGAGTGGTTTTGTTGTCCACGATCTTGGGGTAGATGTAAAGAGTTCTGAGATCATCGATAAAGCGATAGCTTTAAATGCCGATTTTATTGCATTATCCTCCTTGCTAACTACAACTATGCCTTATCAAAGAGAAGTAATTGATGAGCTTAAAGCAAGAGGAATTAGAGATAAATTTAAGGTTGTCATTGGCGGAGGTCCAGTAAGACAAGAGTGGGCTGATAAAATTGGTGCTGATGGCTATGGTAAAGATGCTATTGAAGCAGTGAAAGTCTTTAAAAAACTATCCAGTAAATAATAGAGGTGGAGTTATGTTGACAATTTGGGATGTTATTGAAAGGGCTAAAACTGGCGAAAAAATCGAAGAAAGCAAATTTGATATGAGTATTTTTCGAGCGGTTCAAGCCATAAGAAAAGACTACAATATAAAATATGACCCTAAGACACCAATTCCTGCTGATGATCAAATGGCGGACGAGGTGTTTGAAGCAGGATTAAGGTTATACTTAATGGTAGGCAGTTACTGTACCAATACGGGCAGAATCATTAAATTTAGCGAAGAGGAGGTCAAGGAAGCATTAGAAAACGCTCCGGCTGAATTGATTCTTGGCGAGGGTGAAGACGCTGTAAAAATGATACATCGCAATGTAGAAGGATCTGAAGAACCAATTGTTGCTGGAGGCATTCAAACTGCTTTTTACAGTGATAAAGAAATGATGTTTAAAATTTACAAGGGCTGTGCTGAGGATCGGTGTGTAGACGGTATTTGGGGAGGCGTTCTGGGAAGTATTGATAATAAATATGAAGTTTTAGCTGGTGCCCCATCAGAAATTTACGGTTACCGGGTTGCCACCGAAATCTTGCGTCAGGCGATTAAAGCAGCTGGGCGGCCAGGTATGTTTATTGTTAATAACAGTCCTACATCTATAGCCACAATTGGTTTACATGATCGCGAAAAAGGATTAAGACCATGTGATTTATTCGAAACAACGGGAATTTCAGAATTGAAAATTAACTATGATGATTTGAATCGATCGGTATGGGGTCTCATTCATAATGGTGCTCTGCACGGAGCACACAATGCTGTTATAGGAGGGTTCTCAGGTAGTATTGAAGGCGCGGCTATAGTGGCAGTTGCAGGTGCTTTACATTTAGTAATGGTTAATAGAGCAAATAATGTGAGGCCAGGAGGTATCCCGTTTAAAACTAAAAGCCGAGCTATGAGAGCCCATATTTGGGTTGCAAGTCTGGCTCTACAAGCTTTAAGCCGAAATACTCATTTGATTTTGGATGGTTCAATAGGTGATCATCCGGCAGCAGGCCCTGGTACAAGGCAATATTTAATTGAAACAGCAGCGGGACATATTGCTTCGACAGTGAGTGGAGGGCATTCATTAGGAGGCACAAGAAAATTTGTAATTGGTGATACCCCTAATTTTGGAACCCCCTTGGAATCTCGTTGGATGGGAGAAATATGTAAAGGGGCAGCAGGTCTTAGCCGCGAACATGCAAATGAAATTGTTTGCAAGCTATTAGCAGAATATGAAGAACACTTGGATAATCCACCACGTGGCTATACCTATGATGAACTTTATGATATAGAAAAGGAACAACCTTTGCGCGAATATGCTGAATTGTACGAAAAAACAAAAGAAGAGTTTAGAACGATGGGGCTAAAATTTAAGAACTAAGAATAATGGAGGAGAAGGATTATGCTAAGTCTTTTGGAAGTTGCTGAACGAACTCAAAAAGGTCCTAAAATGTTAGAGAAAGATTGGGATATGAAGTTTTATAGAACTATTACTAGGTTAGTCAAAGAGTACGAAATCAAATATCCTGGAGACGAATATTGGTTCAATATGGATGATGACCTAGTAGAAAGAGCTTTTGAAGCAGCCCTTACTTTCTTGGAAGAAATGGGTATTTATTGCATTTCAACAAATAGGGTTGTTGAGTTAACAAGGAAAGAAATTTTGGAATGCATAAATGACGCGCCTACTGAAATTATTATGGGTGAAGGAAGAGACGCTAGAGTTTTTAAGCAGCGGAAGATAGAAGGGAAAGAATTGTTGAATTTCTGCCCCGGTCATCATACTCCTTTTACAGAGGATCTAGCTAATCTTGTAGTTAAGAATTTCGCCCAAATTCAAAGAACAGACTTTATTGAAGGTTTTAACTTTCCCGTAGTTGATGGCAGAGAGATTATTGGTTCCCCAATGGAAGCTTATGCAGCAAGACGGCAATTGGCTTGGATGAGGGAAGGTATCCGTAAAGCAGGCCGTCCAGGGCTAGCTATTGTTTATTATCCAATCAATACAAGAGTTGCATCATTACTTGCTGGAATGGATCCTGATTATGGTTTGCGCCGTACAGACGGTATCTTGCTTTCTTTGTTACCTGATTTGAAAATGGAGCATGATATGTTAGCGGCAGCAATAACTTATGAAGATTATGGATGTTTTAAGCTTAGCGGCAGTTTTGCTTTATCAGGTGGTTTCTGTGGAGGAGTAGAAGGAGCTATTATCGAAGGAATAGCCAAACCGATAGCCTGCACAATTGCTTATCATGATTACATTCATTACACTGGGGTAGAACATGTTGCAGCCCTAAGCGCTCAAAAGATCCTTCTACAGCCTTATAACTGGGGTAGGTCAGTAGTTAATCAGGTTTTGAATACTAAAACTCACGTTATTTGTATGGCATGGGTAATTCCAACCAGTGGTTGTGGAACAGAAACCCATTTATTTGAAAGTGCCATTCGCTGTATAGAAGCTCCAATTAATGGTGCTAACCTTTATGCTCCCAGACACAGTCGTTCTCGCGTAAATGGCGGACAGACCCCGCTTGAAGCCGAATGGATGCTAGAAGTATCCGATGCTGTAATTGAACAAGGTCTAGACAGGATAAAAGCAGGAGAAATACTGAAGAAAATAGCTGCCAAGATTGGAGACAGGAAACCGGAAACGGGCTATCTTATAAATGAATGTTATGATTTGGTACATCATCGGCCTAGCCCTGAATACCAAAAAATTTATGAGAGTGTCAAAGAGGAATTGACGAAGTTTGGATTAAATTTAAAATAAATATCCTTAAAAAGAGACGTTATTTCTTAAGATAAGAAGATATCGCCTAGGGAGGAAAGCCTTTTCTGCATTTCTTCCCTAGGTTGTCGACAAAGCACTTTCCCAAAAGTCTCAGAATAGTAATGAAAAAGGTTAACAAATATAGTACAAATATGTTTAAAAATTTCGGAATATTCTGAAAATAATTATTTGATGTTGTTATACTTCGAATGATTTTCGAGAAGCTCGAAAAAAAAGAGGAGGTATAGAAAAATGAACACAAATCCCCAAACTACTCAAGAAAGCAATGTTTCAATTCCGTCTACTTTCTTTCAGTATGTTAAATCTTTTGGCCCTGGTATTGTGCTTGTATTAACTTGGCTTGGAGCAGGCGATCTAGTAGATAATGCTATCGCCGGTGCCAATTACGGATACACTCTAATGTGGGCCTTGGCAATAGCCTTAATAGTTCGCTTTGTTTTATGTGATATTATTGCCAATTATCAGCTGATGAATGTAAAAGGTCATACTATATTTGATGGATACGCTGCGTTACACCGTGTTTATCCAATATTATTAGCACTTGGAGGCCTTTTGTTAGGACACTTCTATTGTTCTTATACTATTAGGGGCGCTGGTGAAGCTTTATACCATTTAACTGGCGAGTCATTTAATGTAGTTATATGGAGTGCTATTGTTGTGGTTGCCGGTTTACTTATTGCCGGAAAAACAATTTATAAAAGGCTTGAATTTATCGAGAAAATAATTTTAGGGATCATGGCTATAACCTTTCTTGGAGGAGCTATTGCTGTCGGCCCCGATTTTGGTGCTATGGCGGCTGGAACTTTTGCATTTGATGTGCCTGATACAGTAGGTTCTTTCGAAGCCATGCTTATTGTAATTTCTCTTATCGGCGCTATAGGAGGCTCCTTGGCTAATCTGCTCTATCCTACTTTTATACAAGAAAGAGGCTGGCGAGGGCCGAAATATCGTAGAATAGTCCGTTATGATCTTTTATTCGGGATTATTGTTATTATCGTATTAGATTTGTCGATTTGGGTTTTAGGTGCCCAAGTTTTGCATCCGCAAGGTCTCATTATTGAAAACTTTAATGATTTAGCAGCCTTGCTTGGAGCTTTATTAGGCCGGGTTGGGGAAATAATAATTTATTTAGGGATTGCTGAATAACAGCTAAACCAGCATAAACGCTCGGTTTTTGCCTTATATTTTGGTAAAATAGTATACGGAAACATCAAAATACCTATAAAAAACCTTGCACTTGGGAGTGTGTTTTCG
>DUML01000086.1 GCA_012839895.1 Peptococcaceae bacterium
AGGGTGACAAGTGGGGCTCAGGGTGACAAGTGGGGCTCAGGGTGACAAGTGGGGCTCAGGGTGACAAGTAGGGCTCAGGGTGACAAGTGGGGCTCAGGGTGACAAGTGGGGCTCAGGATGACAAATCGCTCAGGGTGACATTATAAGATCAGGATGATATGTCGGAGAGTCGGGTGTATATTTTAAGGAGCTTCTCTTCCATTTTGCCCCAGTTGTATTCTTCGCGGACTGCTTTAATGCCGTTTGCCCCCATTTCCTGGCAGAGGCGGGGATCGGAAAGAAGGATATGAATAGCCTTGGCTATTTCTTCCGGTTTAGTCGGGTCAACTATTATTCCGCTGTTATATTTAGTTAAGAAAGATTTAATAGGCGGCAAGTTACTCCCGATGACAGGTATACCGCAGCTCATATATTCAAACTGTTTTATGGGGATATTTTTGAAAAACTTGGGCACCGGCAGGAGAGTTACTATCCCTATCCGGGACCTTCGGATATAATCTTTAACCTCAATATGGGGAACCCAGCCGGCAAAAAGAATGTTATGATCAAGGTCATGCTCCTCGATATAGTTAAAGACTAACTCTCTACCCTGAGGGTCATCAAAGGGGCCGACAAAGATCATACGGATTTCCGGCAGTTTTTCTTTTAGCAGATGGATAGCACGAACAACGTTAAACGCGCCGCGCTCCAGGCTAATGCCTCCCTGATAAATCACGTCGTATTCCTTTTCTATGGTTGTTTCCTGACAAGGCTCAAACTCTGTGAAGTTATAGATCACATCCACTCGGGAATGGTGAGGGTCAAATCTCTCTTTTACAGCATCATCTGCAGTGATGATTTGGTCAAATTTTTTAGCAAGGAATATTTCGGTTTTATCAACCAGAAAAGTCGCTAAAGGCCTTAGAATCCTTGGAACTTTTTTGGACATCCTCATCATGTCCGGATAGTGCTCGTGTACATCATAAATCAGCTTGGCCTCAGGTAAGGCTCTTTTTATTTTTAGGACTTTATAAATCAGCTCAAAATCATGAAAATGGTAAACATCGGCTTGAACTTCAATGGCTTTTTGGACAATGGTATCACCGAGCTTATAGCGGCCATAAAGGGACTCAGCCTTCTTGACACCTATTATTTTAATCCCTTGTTCACTATATTCTTCCCGTTCATCCGGCGCAATTAAAGTTATATCTTCATATTTTTTTCTTAAGGATAAAGCCTGTTTATAGAAAATCCTGTTGTCCAATGCTTTGTGTCCGGTGGTTAAAATGCATATTTTCAATTTTTTTCCTCCCACTCTCTGGCAAGGATTAAGCCTATAATTGTGTTTAATTAGTTATCTGTCAAATTTTCAACTGAGCAGATTTTGATATAAGGCTTTAGTTTTTCTTGCATTATGAGTCCAGGTAAAACCATTAATAACTGTTTCCCGACCTGCTTGGGCTAGTCTGGAGGCATAGGCCGGATTACTTAACAGTAAGTCCAAAGCATTGGTGAGGTCTTCGACATTGCACGGTTCCACTAAAAGGCCGTTTTCTCCGTGCTTAATTACATCTTCAATTCCTTCACCTTTGACGCCTATTACGGGAATGCCTTGGGCCATAGCTTCAATGTACACTACCCCAAAACCCTCCTGCCAACTGGGCAGGCTAAAAATATCGGCTGCAGCCATTTGCGCCATGGTTTCAGAGTGGGTCAATTTGCCTAGAAATACAACCTTTTGCTTGAAGTTAAGCTTGGCCACGAGATCCTCAAGGTTTTCCCTCTCTTCACCATCCCCTACTATATAGTATCTTAATCCTGGATATTTGGAGCTTAAGGTTGCAAGAGCCTTGATGTTAAGGTCCAACCCTTTGGTTTTTTTCAAATTGGCGACGCTGAGTATTCTTATTTCTTTGGATCCTGTTTCAAAGGAATTATCTAGAGAACTATCTAGGGAACTATCTAAGGAATTACCTAAGGAACTATCTAAAGTAGTATCTAAGGAATCATTTTGGGAACTTTCTTGAGAATTACCTAGAGAATTTTCATGTGAATTTTCATGCAGTGGTCCTGTTGCCAAAACTGATTGCTTATTTATATCTTCATTTATATCTTTTATATTTTCTATATCTTCTAAGTTTATCCCGTTATTAATAACTTCAATCTTGGAGGCATAAGGCTGGTCTTCAACCATTCTTTTTAATTTGGTGCTTACAGTTATTATTTTGTCCACCTTGCCCAGGACTTCTGTCAATCTGGCGCGCAGCCTTTTGCTTCTGTGGAAAGTGGACTGAAAATCTTGGCCATGGACGGTGACTACGACCGGCACTCCATAATCCCTTTTTAGCAAAGATGCTGCTTGCCCATCCGGTAAGGCTACATGGGCGTGGATCAAGTCAAATGGAAATTCTGCGGCCAAACGTTTTATTAGCCCCCGGCATCCCAAATACATGAAGGAACCGGAGTATTCCATCAGGATTGAACGGGGAAATTCCAGGTAACGCGGGTAGTAAACCTCTATCCCTTCAATGGTGTCTTTATGAGGAATGGCAGCGTAAGAGCGCCACTTTTTTTTCAAGATATTTAATGGCCAAGGGGCATAAGGTACCGGAGAGACCACTTTTACCTCAAGTCCCTGCTCCTTTAAAGCTTTAACTTGTTTGTGGACGAAGATCCCATAAGCCTGATTTTGGGCTGATGGATACATATGGGAAATAACCAAAATCTTCATTTTCTTGCCTCTAGGTAATTATTTTTCAAGACCCTTCATTGCGCGTGAAAGCGTTTCTAAGCCTTCACGGGGTACATTAAGGTACTCAGGGTGACAGGAAGCTAAAGAATTGTAGACCAGTCCGATGGAGATTCCAAAGACCGTCATGAGCTGCAGGTTATAGAAGATGCCTGCCATAAAGTTAAATACAAAGATGGACGGCAGGACAGCGAGGTAGGCGGCAATGCAGAGGGAAAATCGGTCGAAAGGAATTCCTTTGCCTAAGGCCTTTGTCCTTTGGTAAAGGCTCTTCAGCCCCCTAATAAAGGGCACCAAGAAGAAGCTTAAATAGAAGGCTAACCCAACAAAACCGTACCTTCTGGCATAAAGGGCATATTCATTGTCCACAAGAGTTGTCATGACGTATTTTTGGGTGCCCCAGCCAAATACCGGTGATTCCCAAATAGTGCCGATAGCCGCTCCCCAGCGTTCCACATGTCCTATAAAGGATGTACTGGTACTAAAATCCAAGCCCTCAGTCAGTCTGTAGAAGAAATCTGCAGAGGCTGTTACAAACAAAATTATGGTAAGCAGGAACAAAGCTAAAATTTTTATAATAACCTTTTTATCCCGCTGGTAATAGAGAAAAGCCCAAATACAAAGGATGGTAAAAAGCAGGGCAATGCCAAAAAGGGCTGTTCTGGATATGGTTAGAAACTCCAGTTTTATTACCAGCCCGATCAGAATGAATAACAGCCAAGGAAATTTGCCTTTATTGTCCCCGAAGAAATAACAGACAGTCAGGTAAGAAAGAACAATTACCGTAAAGATCCCAAAGAAATTGGGGTTATCAAAAGTTCCCAGTACCCTGGCCGGGTTGCCGACTATAAGGTGTTCCCAGTGGGCCGGATTAAAATATGGAGAGAGCCAAGTGTTCAGATTTAAGGGGTTAAGATGCTGTCCCCAACCAAAGAGGATGAGGAAAACAACCCCCGCCAGAAAAGCCTTTGCCATAAAATCAAATTCATCTCGGTCAAAATTTATGGACAATGTTAAAGTTATGATCAGGAAATACTTGAAATAAGTCACTAGCTCCATAAGATCCCGCAGGCCGTAGTAGCCGGCTCCGCGGATGTAGACACCGTAGATGTTGGAGACAAAATAGGAGGCCGTTAAGAGTCCGAAAATTATACAGATTTGTTTGAGTTCTTGCTTCCGGCTGCTCAGCTCTTTTTTAATATTTTCTACCCAATTTCCCCAACGAAAATTTTGCACCAAAAATAATAAAACATTCAGGCCAAAAACACTGAATAAGAGCATCTCATCCAGCCGAATGTTAGGCAAAGAAGGATGGATAGGAATTGAAGGGAGGATCATCCCTGAAAGCATAACCGTAACAAGCAGGAAAAGCCGTGTATCATTATTTTTGGTTAAACCGTTATTCCAGAACATACTTCCTCCATGCCAAAACTTGGTGGGACAAGGAGATGTCTCTCCTGTCCTACCTTTCTTGTTATTTTCTGTTATTATAATTATTTTTTTGTTATTAAAATTTATAAAAATTTTTGTTATTAAAAAGCACTAAGTTAAATTGAAATGGTTAGAGCAACGGAAGCAAAACACATCACTTCGCAATAGCTTAAGCTGTTGCAGTTGATTAAAAGTTAGAGCGAAAGAAGTAACCTTCGTCACTCTTCGCAGGCCTCGCGAATCGTCTCGACGATTTCTTCTTGCTGCTTTAGAGTTAACTCCGGATAACAAGGAACGGCTAAAGCCTGGGAACAAGCTTCCTCGGCAAACGGTAAATCCCCGGGACGATATCCTAAATAGGCAAAAGCCTTTTGGAGGTGCAGGGGTACCGGATAATAAATCCCGCTGGCAATTCCCTTGACATTTAAAGCCTTTATTATTTTCTCTCTTTCAGTAAAACGCAAAACGTACAGGTGGTAAATATGCTTAGCCTCGGGATCCCTGCCTGGGAGAAGGAGTTTGCCGGCCTCAGCCAAAGGAGCCAGCAACTCGTCATAGACCAAGGCTTTGGCCCGACGGGCTGCATTCCAGTCATCAAGGTAACGGAGTTTCACTCTGAGAATAGCAGCTTGAATCTCGTCCAAACGGCTGTTGTAGCCAATTTCCTCATGATAATATTTAGTTTTGCACCCGTGGAAACGAAGCATTCTGATCTTTTCAGCTACCTGGTCGTCACTCGTGACTACCATCCCGCCATCCCCGTAAGCGCCGAGGTTTTTGGTCGGGAAAAAACTAAAGGTTCCGACGTTACCATAGGAACCCGCTTTTTGCCCCCGGTACTCCGCTCCGATGGCTTGAGCCGCATCTTCAATCACCTTTAAATTATATTTTTGGGCTAAAGCCATAACTTTATCCATATTGGCCATTTGGCCAAAGATATGCACGGCTATAATGGCTTTAGTGCGCGCAGTAATCTTGGCTTCGATTTTTTCCACATCTATATTTAGGGTTAGCGGATCAATATCAACGAATACCGGTTTTGCTCCTACATTGGCAACGGTCTCGGCAGAAGCAAAAAAAGTAAAGGGTGTGGTAATAACTTCATCGCCGGGGCCGATATTTAAAGCGCGCAAGGCTAACACCAGGGCATCCGTACCGTTAGCGACGCCAATAGCATGCCGGGTTCCGCAGTAAGCGGCAATTTCTTCTTCCAGGGTTTTCATCTCCGGACCAAAAATAAACCGGGCAGATTCTAAAACCCTGAAAACTGCTTGGTCTATTTCTTCTTTTATTGCTTGGTATTGAGCTTTTAAATCCAAGAGCGGAATGGACACAAACATTCTTCCTTTCTCCCCAATTTTAACCTTTAGCCGGTTACAAGGAATCATCGACTTAAAATGTACATTTACTCTATTTTATTGCAACTAAAGATAAAAACCAACATATTAGACAAAATTTAAATAACAGGGATTTATTCTTGCAAGGGATTATTCTTGCTCCAGCAGCTCTTCTTCCGGCACATCTCCGGAAACTTTAGCCGGAAAACCTTTTAGTACTTTACGGGCAGGGGTATCTTTTGTCACCAAAGAGCCAGCAGCAACAAAAGTTTCCTCCGCCACTTCAATTCCGGGCAGCAAGATAGCCCCCCCGCCTATTCTGGCTCCTCTCCGAATGGTAGCCCCTTTAATATATTTGAAGCGTTTTTCCGTTCGCCCCATAAAGTTGTCATTGGTAGTTGTGACCATAGGAGCAATGAACACCCGCTCTTCGATTTCCATGTAGGCTGTAATATAGCTGCCGGTTTGGATTTTGGTATAAGCGCCGATTTTAGTATCATTCTCCACAGCGCTGCCGCTACCGACTACTACTTTCTCGCCCAGACGGCAGCGTTCCCGCACTAAAGCTCCATCCCCGACAAATACACCGTCCCCCAGCACTGTACCGGCATAAACTACCGCTGAGCAACCTATTGTACAATTACGCCCGATATTTAGCGGCGGCAAGTCGACTTGGTTTTTGACCGTACTGGTGGAAGCGGCCCGCGGTGGCCTGCCTACTGAGGCGCTGCTGCCAATAAATGTGCCTTCCCCGATTCTGGTCTTGGGGTAGATTGTGGTCTGAGCGCCAATTATTGTTCCTGCTTCTATCTGGCAGTGCTCCCCGATGGTTACATGGGCGGCGAGTCTGACTCCTGCTCCGATTTTTGCTCCCTCACCAATAACACAGCCGGGACCAAGAATAGCTTCCTCGCCAATCTCCACATTCTCTCCCAGCACGCAAAAAGGGGCAATACTAACAGCCCTTCCGATGCGAGCACTGTCGGCAATGACTGCAGTCGGATAAAGATCTGAATTCAAATTTAGGACCTGCCTTTCTTAGCTTATGACACAATTTTATAATATCTTTAGGACAACTTACAACTTCTAAGCCAACTGTATTTTTTGGGTATTGGTGAGATAGAAAAAACATTTCTTAGGATTATAAAAATAGATAATTCTCCATATATTTTCATTATTTTAGTATTCTCGCTCTGGACATTAATTCTGTTAATGGTTAAAATTTCCATAAACGCAGGTTTAAATGTCAGTGGGGTGCATTCAATGATAAGAAAGTATTGCCCTTATTGTCGGGAATATTCTTATTCGTCCTCTTCAGCCAATCCCTGGTATTGTGCCAAATGTGCTGCCGATCTTAGCCTGGAACCGGTACTGGCAATAAATGAACGGGCACCGAAAGACTGTAGTATCCGGAAGGATTATCAGGAAGTAAACTCTGGAGGGGTAGAAAAAAACATTTCTTATTAGGATCAATAATATAGATATAAAAATAGGTATTAAATGAAATGAGGGGGGAATAGTGAAGAAAGAACTGTCGCTTTTCACATTTATGCTCTTCATGGCATCTCTGTTATTGTCATTCAATCTTTCATCGGTACATGCCGCTCCTGCAGGGATGCGCGTAGTTCCTGTGAATGCTCCCTGTATAGGTTTGTATGCTAATGATCCCAACAAACCTGGTTATTCGGACAATGTAGTTACCTTTAATGCCGATGGCAGTATGTCTTTTGATTTTTCCAAAGGCCTTGATGGCAAAAGTTATGGGTTTCAACCGGGCAGCATTTATGTCTGGGATGAACTGTTCTTTATTGAAAATTTGAAAAACGGCCCCCTGCAATACAAGATAGAAAATGATGGACTACAGTACATTTCTGTGGAAGATGCCTATACAAATTTATGCTTTGTAAGCAATGGAATTAATAATAGTGTTTGGGGCACAATCGAAACAGGTCAAACCAGCCCGATCAGAATCTACTTTACTATCCCTGCTGACGCCCAGCTTGGCATAATACAAGGCACTCTGAAAATCATCACGGACTGCGGCGGGACAAACGGCGGTGGAAATGGTGGTGGTAATGGTGGCGGCAACGGTAGAGATCAAACGTCTAAAATTAAACTTGAAAAAATGGCAGATGTAGACAGAGCTTCTCCCGGTGATATTGTTACTTATACTTTTATCGTGACCAATATTGGCAACGAAACAATTACCAATATTACTGTCCACGATTCTCTCCTGGGCAACATCCCCTTGGACAAAACGACTCTTGCTCCAGGCGAAAAAGCAACCGGTAGTAAAACATATCGGATTACTGACCAGGATTTCCCTGGGCCTTTGCATAATACAGCGACAGCCAGTGGGTATGTCGGCGGAACTAAAGTAGAAGATTCAGCCACTTTATCAATTATCTTGGAAAAAGATCGAGAGCAGAACGGAGAGCCAAAGGAGCCTGGGGATTCAACTAAACCCAAAGAACCTGGTTCACCAGGGAACAACACACCTGGGAACAACACAACCAAACTTCCGGAAACCGGCGGAAATGTCTTCTTTTATATTCTTGGTGGCTTTGTCCTGGCCGGTGTAGGTATCATCCTCAAACGTAAATTTTAAGCACTGATTTTCAAGAATTTCCAAGTTTATAGAGGTATTTGCAATGTGGATAAAAAAGAGCAAGCGGCTGATAATCAGCATATTTAGCTCACTACTGATATTAGGAGGGATAATGCTAATGCTTTATCCCTCTTTCTCTAATCTGTATGCCCGTTGGTATGAAGAAGAACTGCGGGAGTCTTGGGAAGAAAAAAATTCTCTTTTGAATTCGAACCGGGATACTGCTGCGGTTGCAAGCACCATCCAGGAGTTTCAAGGAATGATCCTTAAAATTCCGGCTATTGGGCTTTATACAGCAGTACAAAAAGGGACTTCCCCGGATGTCCTGAAAAAGACTCCAGGCTGGTTTGAGGAGTCTGCCCTGCCCGGGCAGGGAAATACGGCAATTGCTGCCCATTTAAATATGTACGGCAGTTGGTTTCGTTTTTTAGACAATTTATCTCCGGGTGAACCGATTTACTTGCAACACGGCGGTTATGAATACATTTATATTGTGGAAGAAAAGTTCTCGGTAGACAGTACAGATCTAAGTATTACACAGGACTGCGGCTATCCCGCTTTAACTCTGACAACCTGTATTGCCGAAAACAAAAGCAGGCGCCTTGTTGTCCGCGCCAGGCGAAGCGATATCGTTCCTATGTCATTCTGAATGCAGTGAAGAATCTTATAAAGATTAAAGACCCCTCGCTGCGCTCGGGGTGACAGGCGGCCCGGGGTGACAGGTGGCTCGGGGTGACAGGCGGCCCGGGGTGACAGGTGGCCCGGGGTGACAGGCGGCTCAGGATGACGTGTCCATTCCTTTGTCATCCTGAGGGCAAAGCCCGAAGGATCTTTTTTATGATAGATTATCTTCTCTATCTCAGCCGTTCTTGGCGTTCTCTGGCATATAGGGCTGCCTGGGTGCGGTCGGCCAGTTCCAGTTTGCTTAGAATCTGGCTGACGTGTTTTTTAACAGTGTATTCGGAAATATACAGTTTGTTGGCGATTTCTTTATTGCAAAGTCCTTCCCCTAAAGCCCCGAGTACCTCCCTTTCTCTTTGGGTCAGCTGTTGGTAGCTCCGATCTTCTTCCCTTTTTAGGACGAATTCCAATAGGGACGGATCATAATATTTTCTACCCTTATAAACCAGGCGAACTGCCGTAAGGAGTTCTTCCGGGAAGGCATCCTTCAGGATGTAGCCATCTACGCCTACCTCACCTGCCTGCCGAAAATCTTCATGCTCGACAGAAGAGGTTAATATTATATACTTACTTGGTGAATTTTTTGCTTTGCACTTTTTTACTATTTCTAAACCGGAGTGATCCGCCAGTCGCAAATCGATTAAGGCTATATCGGGTTCCAGATTGAGGATTAGTTCAGTCGCTTCCGGAACACCGGAGGCTTCGCCGGTAATCCTGATATCATTTTCAGCGGAAAGGACCGCATATAACCCCTGCCGGACCAAGGGATGATCATCAACAATGACGACATTCATCTAAGCTACCCCCCCTGTATCTAGGCTTTGAACTTCACCTTTTAACGGAATAGTTATTTTTATTCTTGTGCCTTGACCTAGCTCACTTTGGATTTCCCAGTGGCCATTATACCGGTCTGTTAAGTTCATGATGTTATTTAGTCCCAATCCTTTTTGGCTATTAGCAGCCGCTAAAGTCTCCTTAACTTGAAAACCGCAACCATTGTCCTCAATCAAAATATGAGCATAGACATGGTCAATATTTAACTTAATTGTGAGCTTACTGCATTTGCCATGCCGAATGGCGTTGCCGGTCGCTTCTTGAATGATGCGGTAAACGGCTTGTTTTAAGTCAATCCCCAGCAATTCGTCTTTCCCGCCGGCACTGAACTCGACCTCCACTTCATATAAGGCAGCAATGTCATTTAAGTATTTTTTGATATTGGCAAAGAGAATTTTTTCTCCTTTTTTAATAGAACTTAAGCGGTAAATTGAAGATCTCAGCTCCTGGGCCGCCGTCCCGGCTGCTTCCTTCAGGAGAGCCAACTGCTTGGATATGTCTTCCTTATTCAGCAATTCCCACTTGTTGTTTAGGGCATGGGCGCTGTAGACAATGCTAAACAGCCTTTGGGATACACTGTCATGAATCTCACCCGCTATTCTGTTTTGCTCCTCACTGATCAGCAGACGGGAAGTCATTTCTTCCAGGTCGTGGCGTTCCAGAATAAGGGCACTAAGGTCAGCTAAAAACTTTATTATTTGCCGCTCGCCTAAAGAACTGAATTTGTCTAAGGAGCTAAGGCTATCTGCACTCTCAAACTCTTTTTTAGCTGCAAAAAGCTCCAAAGAACCGTTTTTGGCTTCCGGCAGAAAACCAATCAAGCCATAAAATTGAGCTGAAGAGTTGAGTGCAGTCAGTAGACAGGGCCAATTTTGCAGACAAATCTCCATCATTTCCAAATCAGGTTTTATTAGGTTATCTTGGTTGTCTAGCAAATACTGCCTGAGCTCACTGCAAGGGATGTTTTGCAAAGGCTCTTTAGAATCGGCAAGAGAAATATAGATAAAATTAGAGTTGTCCTCCAAAGGCAGGAGAGCATAAAACACCGCCCGGCAGTGCAGCAGTTTCTTGGCATGCTTGACAAGCCGCTGTAAAGTCCTCTTGGGGTTATCCCTAGCCGAAAGGGTTTCCATCACCTGATATAGAGTCATCAGGTGATTCATAGCCTCTTGGGCTTTCTGATTCGCTTCCAGGAGCTGCGCGTTTAAAGTATTAAGATGCTGAAGAGCTTTAGCGAGCAATCTTAAGGCAATTGAAATAAGGACAAAGGCAAGGATTGTGTTAGAGTTTTTTAAAATAAGTTCAAAAAATGCCAATTTCTCCGGGTTAAATATATTTTGGGATATTAGGAGCGCACAGAAAAGAAAGAAGGCTAAATTTAGCCAAGAGTATCTGGAAGACAGTAGGGTTGCTGTTACAAGAACCGGGTTAATGGCGTACCACAAAAAAGGGCTAAACAAGCCACCGGTAGGGATAAGGAGAATCGCCAAGCCAATAGTTTCAACTATGACGATAAGCTGAATAACCTGCTGGGGCTGTGAACCGAGGTAGAATTTATTGACAAAGAACCCCAAACAAAACAAAGCTGCAATAACTCCTGCTTTGTAGACCAAAGGCCCTTGCGGTTCCCCGCCTAAATAAAACAAAGAAGTAATTAACCAAGAGAGATGGCGGTAAATCAATAAGACATTGGCTTTACCGACAATCTCTCGCAAACTGTTATACATTCAGGCCACTCCCGGAAGACATGGTAATATCATGCTTTTGGGCTTGATCGTTTTTATTTATCGGCACTTTAGTATCTGCTTTGTATCCGTAGAAATAACCCTCACTGACTATAAAGTACTCGACGTACCCATCCTCCCTCTCGTAGCGGAAAATGGGCTGGTCCTTTTCGTCAGCCAGATTCAGCAGCTCCTTAAAAGAATTCATGTTCAAAGCCTGACTGGTGCGGATTTTTTCCTGAACAGTAACCAGGCGTTTCTTATGCTTTTTATCTATTCTAGCCGCTTCACTAAGCACAGGTTTATTTTCCTGCCGAACTTTTAAGAAAAAGACCAAGGGCATCAACAAGAAAATAGTTAATATCAGGGAATAATTGCGAACTGTTTCCACCAGAATTGGTGAGCCGAAGAAAGACATGTACTGAGGTTTTGTGATGGTTTTTTGGATTGGAATTAATTCTTCAAAAAATATTGGTTCATCAAACCTGGGTCGTTCTTCGGTCTTTTTGTCTGGTTGAAGGAGTATTTGATTTGTTTTGTAACTAAAGACCAATTCAGGAAAGTCCTTTAAAGGTATTCTATTAGTACCGTTAATAACCTCTCCTTTAATTTGTGGTTTAATTTTTAATAAGTAGTCACCACTTACTTTTGTTTCCTCTTCTACTTTTTTAATAAAGGATTGAAGTGGTACTAAATTAATAATTAAATCTTTTTCAATCACTTTATCTGTATCATCCTGCATTTTAAGATCTACTTTATCTGATGAGTAGAATTCCCTTTCCCAATTATCTTTTAATTCCAAAATAATTCTAACACTTTGTTCCCCTTCGACAGATATTGGTTGTTCAGCATGAAACTCTGTAATCATACGGATGTTTATATTTTTGGTTATATTTGAAAAAATTGCTCCTTCAGGGATTACTATGCCCCCTTGGGGATACAAGGTAGAACTGTTAACATCAGCTTTTATTTTATAGTCAACTTTCTGCAGGATAGAATTTTCTGTTACTACCTCTTCGCTCGCAAGTGGTTTTGTCCAAACAATTAAGGCGAAAACAAAAGCTACCAGAAATAAAATAAAAAATAAAAGACAGACGATATCAGTACCCTTTGAACTTTTAAACAGTACTTTTATATTCACTCGGTATTCTCCTTAAGTTTATTTTTATATCGGCTATTATTAACTTTTTTTTAGACTTTTAATTTTTCTGTTTTAAGACTTACTTAGGAATAATGTTAACTTTTACATTATCAAGAACTATTGTTCTGGAAATATTTAACTTTTGAGTCGAATTACTGCTATTTTCAATTACTTGAGTTGAATTATCGCTATTTTCAACTGCTTGAGTCCCATCAGCCACGTCTGCCGGTTCTGTAACTATAGGCTCTTCAGCGGAATTTTCTTGCTGTTGCTGTGCCCCATTATTTCCAATAAACTGTTCCTCGTCGGCCTGCCCATCCCCGGGCTCAACAATCGGAAGATCTGTTAAGCCATTTGGCACTTCCATAGTTCTAAGAGGCGCTGGCGCTGGCAAAGGCATAGGTGCAACTTCAAAAGTTTTTTCCAAGGTTGCTGAACCATAGTCCCACTTAGCTTCGATAATGTAGTCGCCATCCTTACTAATAGAAAATTGCGTATTATCGCCTGGCATTATATTTGTTTTCGCATCCAGGACATTGTCTGATGATGATTCTTTGATTGATACTTCATTTAAAGGAAATAGTAAATTGTTGGTAATCGTAACCGTTAGTTCACCGGGCTGGGAATTAGTGTCTAGGGCAACGAGAGCACTCCTTTCATCGGTAATAGCTGTAATAGTTTCTGAACTAACACTGGCTGAAGAATAAGCTGATGACTGTGAAAGCATAGTGCTCGCAGTTATCAGGAAAGCCAAGAATAATACTTTTTTAGTGTTAATCAATAAAACCTTCCTCCTTTATTGGTAAATAAACTTGATTTATATAACTTAATTTTTATGTAACACATTTATATATAGCTCCTGTGTCAATGGTCATTTGAAAAACAGTATTTTTGGTCACAAAAAAACCAGCAATTTTGGCCATGAAAAACCAGCAGTCATACAGAATTTAAGCCTTGCGATAACGGTGGAGGAATTGCCTAGGAGGCA
>DUML01000087.1 GCA_012839895.1 Peptococcaceae bacterium
ACCCTGAGCACCCCTTTGTCACCCTGAGCACCCCTTTGTCACCCTGAGCACCCCTTTGTCACCCTGAGCACCCCTTTGTCATTCTGAGCGAAGTGAAGAGTCTTTAAGCCTCGTCACCCTGAGCGCAGCGAAGGGTCTTATACCGAGGTACAAGATCCTTCACTACGTTCAGGATGACAAAATGATGGTCACCCTGAGCGCAGCGAAGGGTCTTAATTAATACTATCACGGTCTTTTCCTAAAATACAAGCATGCACGACAAGGTCTTAATGTTTACGTTTACGCTAGCCGATAATTCTGTAATAATATTAAAATAGGTGTTAATTAAAATAGGTGTTCTTGCCAAATCCCATATCCGACTAATTTTAAATAATTTTATTATTATCATTAATCTCATTAATCCTTAGTAACACTCAAGTAAAACTCAAAAAATCGAATTTGGAGATAAAAATGGAAACAAAAAGCCAAAGCACTGTCAAAGCTGTCGGCACAGTGACCTTGCTCACAGTCCTTGCTAAGCTTTTTTCCTTATGGAATACCCAAACATACCTAACGCATTTCGGGACAGGCCCCTATGTGGAAATGTATTCCCTGGCTTTGTCCCTCCCCTTAATTCTATTTAACGGGTTGGGCACAGCCTTAACCGTAGTAGTTATCCCCATTTTTGCCGGTTACTTGGGTAAAAACGAAGAGGGCAAAGCTCATACCTTCTTGAACAACTTAATCAGCTTAATGGTGCTGGCCACCATCGCCTTAAGCTTGGCAGGCATAGCCCTTTCTCCTACCATTATCAGGTTTACCAGGTTTGGGGAAATAGACGCCCAGTTTGGAATCTTTGCCCTGGCCGTAATGTTTCCGGTGATTATTTTTTACGCCCTTAACTATATCTTACAAGGGGTGCTGCAGTCCTACCAAAAATACAATATGCCGGCCATCGTCAGCATACCTTACAGCCTTACTGTTATCCTGTATGTCTACTTGCTTGGCGCTAAATTCGGCGTCCGGGGGCTTGTCATAGCAACTTTTATCGGTCTTTCCCTGCAGGCCTTGATTTTAATCCCTCCGGTAAAGAAGCAAGGCTACAGATTCAGGCCTTCTTTTGACTATCGCAGCGAAGATATCCGTAAAGCCTTCAGCTTAATGCTGCCGGTGATTTTGGGTACTGCCGCTTACCAGGTCAACATGCTCTTTGGGAATTTGCTTGCTACCGGATTCCCCTCAGGGATAGTAATTCTCAACACGGTTTATAACCTCACCTTGGTGATGAGTTTATCCTATATTTATTCCCTGACAGCGGTTTATTTCCCCAGGTTCTCAGTTTTGGCCGCCCAAAATGACCTCGAAGGCATCGGCCGCAATCTCACCTCAGTGCTGAATGTGCTTCTTTTTACCCTCCTGCCGGCGGCTGTCGGTCTAAGCCTTGTAGGAGAACAGCTCATAGACCTTATTTATGGGTATGGTAAATTTACCCCGGCCGATGTGCGAGCCGCAGGACTGGTAATGATGCTTTACTCTCTGGGCATTATTGGCATTGGCCTGAAAGAAGTTATAGACAGAGTATTCTACTCTTTACAAGATACCAAAACCCCCATCTTAAACGGCGTGCTGGTAGCTGTAACCAATATATCCGTCACCTTGATCCTGATTAGGTTTCTGGATTTTAAAGGGATAGCCCTGGGCTATTCCATATCTGTGCTGGTCGGCGGCTTAATGATGCTTTACCGTAGCGGCTGCAGGTTGAAGAATTTGAATTTTGCCCAATTATTAAGACTTTTGATGAAAGTCAGCCTAGCCTGCCTCATCATGGCCCTGGCGGTAATCCTGACGGAAAAAGGAGTTGCAGTACTTTGGCCGGGAACAGCAGTCTATCTCAAATTCATACGGCTAATGCTGCCGGTTGTTGTCGGCTGCCTGTCCTATTTTCTTGCCACTTACCTTTTAGGTGTCAAAGAAGCCAAAGAGTTTATCACTGCCGTTTTGTCTAAGGTAGCCTCTTTCTGTCACCCTGAGCGTAGCGAAGGGTCTTAGCGAAGAATCTTAATCAAAATTAGTTCCTTCACTTCGTTCAGGACAGGCCTTCGGGCAAAGCCCTTAGGATGACAAAGTAATTCAGGATGACAATAGTTGGAACCTTGAAAGGAAGGAAATACTATGACTAAAATAAAATATAATTTTATTTTGGACGGAATCATAAAAGAAGACTTGAATTATCCTTAGTTAGATTTTATTTGATATAATACTAATTAATCCGAAAGTAATAAAAGGAAAACTGCCGAAAAGGCAGTTGAAGATGGTTTTGGCTTGGGCTGAGATGCATAGTGATGAACTCATGCAAAACTGGGAATTAGCAAGAAATAACCAACCTTTAAACAAGATTGCCCCTTTGTGTTAAGGAGGGACGAGAGCAATGGGTCAGATAAACGAAGCTAGGAGAGAGCATAAATTAAAAATTTGGAATAAAGCTTCCGATCTTGACAAAGATTATTTTCCTGAAGTTGTTCAGGTAATTCCTACTGAAGATTACTTGGTATATATTTATTTTGATGACGGTAGAATCAAACTCTTTGACGCCAAAGAATTGATTAAAAACGGAGTCTTTAAAGTGCTTCAGGATAAAGAATTGTTTACGACTAGGTGTACGGTCTTAAACCATACTTTGGCCTGGGATATAAATGGCAATTATAGCGAAGAAGATTGCTTGGATCTTGATCCAATTCAACTTTATGATACATGTCCGGAAGTAGATGAGCCGGTTTGGCTGTTTAAATGTTTTTGATCATTCTGGAATTTAATAATAATATGCTAACAAAATAGACAATAATAATATAAATGTAATAGTAATATTAAATTGTAATAGCAATATTAAATATTAGAAAATAAGGAGCCAATCCACCACCTTGGGGGACTGGCTCTCTATCTATATTGAGAAATCTATATTATATACCAGTATTACACCCAGCAGAAAACTTTCATGGAGAACAGTCAGATATCAAGCGTTTTATACGACTTAAAAGGTAGCAGAAGTTAAAAAAGAAATCTTAAAAAAGTAGCATTGAAAAAGTAGTAAAAACAGCAAAAACAGAAAAAACAGTAAAAATAGGAGAGTGGACAAAATGAAATCATGTAAATTGCTTATAGCGCTGAATGTTATCTTCTTATTTGTTCTCAGCCTACCTGTTTTGGCTGCAGAGCAAACAGAACCCCAAAGGGGGCCCAACAGGACACCTCAGCTAGACCCTGCAATTACTGCAGAACCGGCAGCGCTACCGGCTATCGAGCCTGTTAAACCGGTGCCAGAACCACGTATGACACCCAAAATTGACAGAGGACCGGTCGACCCAGACCAACCGGTATCCAGCCAAGCCCCGGATTATAGGAATTCCATACCTGCAATCCAAGCCTATATAGACGAAAATCTCCGTGACATCTTTGCCAGCCTGCACATTGACAGGAACGCCAAAGGCCAGGAAATTGTAGTGCTTTCCTTTGCGGCTGAAGTAAGTCCTAAGCATAAACAAGCAATCCTGGCCTTGGCTGAAAATCCGGAACTAATAGAATTTCGCCTGGTCAATTTTACGGAAAAAGAATTAATGGCCAAACAAAGGGAAATCAGTGCGGCTTGGGACAGTTTCAATGCCGAAGGCATCAAAATTCACACTGTCGGCATCAACGTCTTTATCAATAAAGTTGAAGTAGGAATTGAACCATATAATGAAAATACCATCGCCAAGATTCACCAAGCTTTCGGCAACGACATGGTGGAAGTTGTTCAGGGGTATGAAGTTCATCTTCTTGCTCAGCCAGATGGCGCAGAACCTGCCATTGCCCCGGATGCTGCCGGTGGTGGGAGCCTTGCCCAGGATAGCCCTGCCCAGGAAAACTATGCCCTGGATGGGGACGCCAAACCCAAAATGAGTTTCTTCCAGCGCATTATTCAGTTCTTTAAATCTATCTTTAGTTGGGTTGGGAATTAGATTTACGTACAGATAAAGGGTCACTACTTTCGCATTTACGACAGCAACTAAATAATATTCGACAATAATATTAATATATGTATATTAATATGTAGAAATTAGTATGAAGAAAAAAGTAAAAGAGCGGACGTCCTTAACAAGACGCGCGCTCTTTTTATTCGCCATCCTGAGCTATGTTTGTCATCTTGAGCTATTTTTGCCATCCTGAGCTATTTTTGCCATCCTGAGCTATGTTTGTCATCCTGAGCTATGTTTGTCATCCTGAGCTATGTTTGTCATCTTGAGCTATTTTTGCCATCCTGAGCTATTTTTGCCATCTTGAGCTATGTTTGTCATCCTGAGCTATGTTTGTCATCCTGAGCTATGTTTGTCATCCTGAGCTATTTTTGCCATCCTGAGCTATGTTTGTCATCCTGAGGGCGAAGCCCGAAGGATCTGATTCCCGAAGGATCTGATTCCCGAAAGATCTTATTAATTAAATTAATTGAAACGTTCCTTCAAAAGTGGGTAAAGTTCCGGGGCACTGACTTCGTTGATCCAGCCCATTGCCCAGCCGCCTATGCCACCCAGGCAGAACTCATCCAAAAGGTCAAGCTTCGCGCCCCAACTCAGGCGGTCGTCGAAGTAAGCGGTTCGCTGATCGCCGTTTTCGTCAACATACTTAAATGTTGGTACGCCTACCGGATCAGTGAGGGTTGTTTCCCTGGTAATTATTGCCCCGGCTTTAGCGGCAGTCTCTGTAGCCACAGCCCAGCCAAAGGCCGTAGAGGTCCATTTACCATTCCCTAAGGATTTCCAAGAACGGCCGTAGTAAGGGACACCCATCAGGATCTTTTCAGAAGGAATTTCCGTAACAGCATAAGCCATAACTTGTCTTACCCAATCCAGCGGAGCAATTGGCCCCGGAGCGGAAGTGGAATAATGCTTATCATAAGACATAATCTGCACGTAATCAGTGTATTTAGCCAACTCCCGGTAATTATATTCAGCATACCAAGGCTGGGCAGTCGGCGAAGTCTTAGCTGCCACTGAGATTAAGACCAGCTTACCTTGAGGATGCAGACGGGCGTAAAGTTCTTTCATCAAACTCGTCAACCCCTGCTCGGTATTATCGGCTAAAGCTTCCAAATCAACCAAAATACCGTCGGCGCCTGTTTCCTGCACCAGCTTGACAGCACTATTGACAAAATTCTGGCGCTTCGCAGAATCAAGCAACATGGCATCGGCAATTGTCCCGCTGCTCATCACCATGGGCACGACTCTTGCCCCTTTGCTCTGGCCAAGAGAAACTAAATACTTGGGATTATCAGCGCTGCCGAATCTGTAGCCAAAAGTGCCGTCAGCTTTCATTTCACCGACAAAATTAGGAACGAGAATATGGATATAATCGGTGAGATTTCCGGGAACAAAAGACAGCTGCTGCATATATCTTTCCAGGTTGGCATACCCATCCCAGAACTGCAGGGAAATCCTGGGATTCAACTTGCCGGTGCGGATAATATTTTCAACTTTGTAATTAATGACACTCCAACCTCCCAAGATAGAAAAACTACTTACTCCTGCTCTAATCCTATTCAAATAAGAGGTTGTTGGTGTGCCTATTAATTGATTTTCATCTTTCGGGACAAGGACAATCGGGCTTTGTTCTCTGGCTGCCAGCACCGAACCGGCCAGTGCATCGGGAAAAGTCGTCCCGGTAGCTACAACCACTTTATTAGTATTAAAATCCAGGTTTTCCAGAATAGCAACATTGGTCTGGTAGCGATCAGCGCCACTTAGCCTGTCAACATTATAACCGTTCTGTTTAAGTGCTTCTTCTACCGCCGCGCTAATAACACTTTCTCCGCCGATAAGGGTCACATCTGTGACTCCCAGCTTTTGCAGGGCATTCAGCGTCGCTGCCGGAACAGTCTTGCTGTCGGTTAAAAGCAACGGCAGCCCTTTAGAGGCGGCATAAGCAGAAATACTTAAAGCATCGGCAAAAGAAGTCCCCGAAGCCAAAAAAGCCTTAGAACTGTTCTCCACTGCTACAAGAGAAATACCGGCAGCAGTCTCATAGCGGTCTTGCCCTTGAATCCTATAGGTATGAATACCGTTTCTTTTAAGCTCTTTCTCCACCTCAGCTGAAACAGCGTTGGTACCGCCCAAAATAAAAACTGTGGAAGTATTAAGGCGCTTCATCTCTTGCAGGACATCGGGACGTAAATACCCAGGCTCGGTTAAAAGCAACGGCCCACCGACAATAGCGCTATTAGCGAGCACTGCGCCCGCCAAAGCGTCAGGGAAAGAATCCCCCCGGGCTAAGACCACATTGTAAGCTTCATACCAGTTTTTATTGGAAATTTGCACAGCCGTCTCATAGCGAGAATTGCCTGCAAAACGCTGGTAAGAAGTGGGCACGGTTACATCCGCATAGGCGCCCTCGCTGGTATCCTGGGCATAAACAGGGGATAGAGGGCTTCCTAACCCGCTTAAAAAACTTCCGGATAGAAAAGCAGTTAAAGTAAGAGTGGCAGCCGCCTTTCTTAAAATCGGCCTAACCGATCGAAAACCAAATAAATCCCGGAACATATCTTTTCTCCTTTACAAATTCTGCAAGTTCAATGACAATAGTGATATAAATTATTTCGCCATACAAAGAAAAAATCCTGTCAAAAAAAGCTGAAAAAGTAAGTTATCCTGATGGGCCCCCCTGAGCCACCTATGTCACCCTAATAAGAAAGAAGAGGAAAACATGTTCAATAAATCTCAAAGTAAATCTCAAAATGAATCCCAAAGCTTGTATAAAAAGTCACTTAGGCCAATCCTATCTACCGTTCTGGCATTAATCATGGCCATCCCTTTTACTTTTTGCAGTCCCACTCCAGCACTGGGAAAAGATTATCCAAGCTCAGCTTATCCAAGCTCAGCAGTGGTAACCAATCCAAGCCCAGTCTTGGAAGAAGATAACCCAGGCTCAGCCCTAGGAACCGATGACACTCTAGCACCGCTTACCCGACCTTATGATCCCCAAAGTATCCGTCTCGTGGTAGAAGTAACCCCGGGGACCGACCTTTATGCCTTGGCCGCAACCAGCGGCGGGGAGTTGGTGCGGACAGGCCCCCTAAACTACTGCGTCCTGGAGTTTGATAGCAAAAACTTAGAGAAAAAAAGTAATATCAGTAGGACAAATAATAATAATACCGCAGAAATTAATAATGTCAATGAACCGGATTTTAGAAAAGAACTTAACCAAAATCAATTAAATAAAATAAAAAATACTGTCTTGGCTTTTCCTGGTGTCAAAAGTGCCGAGTGGAGCAAGACTTATACACTAAGCGACTTTATTTCTTCCCAAAATCTGGAAAATAATACTTCTTTGAGCCCCCAAATAGACAGTAACGACCAAAGCTCGAAAGCTGTGACGAAAGCCGCCACAATGATCGCTGCCGGATCACTCACCGGGGCATCCACCGAAAATCTCGCTGAAAACCCCGAGGAAAGCGGGAAAATCACTGTTAACGACCCCGAATACACTTTGCAATGGGCTCTGCAGAGAATCCGGGCAGAGCGAGCCTGGGCGGAAGGAGCTACCGGCAAAGGGGTAATAATCGCAGTTGTAGATACCGGAGTAGATTTGGATCATCCGGACTTGGTGGATAACGTCCGGCATAAAAGCAACTTAATCCAAGGCTATAACGCTTTTACCCGCAGCGCTTTGCCGGGGGCTGAACAAGATGATAACGGCCATGGTACCTCTGTAGCCGGAGCTATTGCCGCTCTGATGAACGATGTAGGAATAGTCGGCGTTGCCCCTGAAGCCATGATTATGCCGATAAAAGCCATGGATCACGCCGGAGAAGGGGAAGACAGTATTATTGCCGACGGGATTATCTGGGCAGTGAACCACGGAGCTAAAATCATTAACATGAGCATCGGTTCCGACACCCAAGCCAAAGTATTGGATGATGCCCTGCAGTACGCAAAAGATAAAGGCTGTCTCTTGGTTGCCGCCTCGGGCAATAACAAAACCTATACAAAAAATGGCCAGAACTTACAGCAAGAAAAAGCGGCCGGAAAAAACGCTGTCGCCTATCCAGCCGCCCACCCGGCTGTACTGGCTGTCTCGGCTGTTGATATGCATGATAATATTGCTCCCTTTTCTTTAACCGGCCCGGAAATAGCTCTAAGCGCCCCGGGCGAAAAAATCCTTACAACCTATTGGTCGAAAGAAGAAACAGGCTATTCTTATTCCACCGGGACATCCATCGCAGCGCCCTTTGTTTCCGGCGCGGCAGCCCTGCTTTGGAGCAAATACCCGGAGTTGACTGCAGATGAGATCAAGCAAGCTCTCTTCAGCTCCGCCTATGACCTGGGTGCCAAAGGCAGGGACAATGACTACGGCTTTGGTCGGCTGGATGTCTACAGGGCTTTGCAAACCTTCAAAGAGCAGGAGACATACTATTCCACCGCCGCACTCGGCTGGGAAGGGGGCAAAATCTATGTAGGAGGTACGGCAGAGGAGCCCGCTGCTATATTAACCGTGCCAAAAGACACTTTTCCCTTAAGGGTCACAGGCATGGGTGTTGAAGAAAAAATAAATATCTCGCTGCAAACTTCCATTTCAGCTGAGGACTTTCCCATGGGTATAGTACCCGCCAGCGAGACCATCGTCCTTGAGCCCTGGGGAGAAATGCCTGTCAGAAAAGCCCTGAGCTTAAGCCTGAAGCTAACGCCTCCGGCCGAAAACGCCGCTTTACCCCAATTTAGAGCTGCAAAAGCCGCAACTTCATTTAAAGCTAATGGCAACGAAAATACAAACATTGAAAGTGATAATAAACTTGATAATAAACTGAGCAATACAAAAGCAAATGGCCAAAATGATATACAAAACGATAACGAAGCAAATAATTTAATAAAATCCAATGACCTGATAAAACCGGAAATGGAACCGGAAATGGAACCGCTTCCGGAGCCTGTCTTAACTGCGTACCTCTACAAATGGAACGGCAGCAGGTGGCTAAAAGTCGGCGGGGGAGTGACAGATCCTGCCAAGATCCTGGAAGCAACCATCTATGAGCCGGGCATTTATCGGGCAGGCTGGAGTCTCGAAAACAATACAGAACGTCTGGCCGGGGACGACCGCATTGCTACGGCTTTGGAAATAGCCTTGGAAGCTTTTCCCGGCGGGGCGGACACCATAATAATAGCCAGGGCTGATGACTTTCCCGATGCCCTGGCCGGAGCGCCGCTGGCCTATAAACTCCAGGCGCCGATCCTACTAACCTATCCCGAAGAGCTTCCGGATGAAGTTTACCGGTTTATTGCCAATTATAAACCTAAAAAAATATACCTCCTGGGGGGTACAGGCGCCATAAGCCCTGCAGTGGAAAGAAGACTTTCAGAGCTTGCCTATACCTACCGGATAGCCGGCAAAAACCGTTATGCTACCGCGGCGGCAGTAGCCGATATGCTGGGAACAACAGGCCAAGCTATAATCGTGAACGGCCTCAATTTTCCGGATGCTATCGCGGCCGCTTCCTACGCCGCCCTTCAGGGGAAGCCAATCCTACTTACTCCGACAAACGACTTGGCGCCGGAAACAGCAGAGGCCTTGAGAAGGTTTTCAGTGACCCAGGCTGAAGTAATCGGCGGCCCGGCGGTAGTATCAAATGAGGTTATCGAACAATTAATCTGTCCGAAGAGAATAAGTGGAGCCAACCGCTTCGCTACCTCAGCGGAAGTAATCCGACGCAATATGGCGGCCGGGGATATTCTCTACATCGCCACAGGAATGGCCTTTCCCGACGCCTTAACCGGTGGCCTCCTGGCTGCACTTAATTCCTCCAATATCCTCCTCTTACCGCCAAGCGGCCCGACGCCCGAGCAGACAAAGCTGTTGGAAGCTTTGCAAGTTAAAAGGATAATCGCCCTCGGCGGGGAAGAAGCCGTCTCGGAAGATACTTTAGTTAATTTAAAAAAAGGAAAATCATAAAATAAGTTATTATACCTCACAGTCATTCTGAACGAAGTGAGGAATCTTTACAGTGAGGTCAAAGACCCCAAATAGTCATTCTGAGCGCAGCGAAGAATCTATACTGTGAGGTTTAAGACCCCTCGCTACGCTCGGGGTGACATATATATTGTTCGGGGTGACATATATATTGTTCGGGGTGACATATATATTGTTCGGGGTGACATATATATTGTTCGGGATGACATATATATTGTTCGGGGTGACATATATATTGTTCGGGGTGACATATATATTGTTCGGGGTGACAAGTATATTGCTAGGGGTGCAAATATATTACTCTGGGTGACAAGGATGCCCAGGATGACAAGGATGCCTCAAGTGAATCGTCCAATCTAGCAATCCCTCAAAGGTGACCTTACGAGTCCCCAAGCGGGGCATCAGTTATCAGTTAAAGTAGTAGCCGCTACCGGGGAGGATAAATCGCTTGAGCCGCCCGCTCCATTAGCTCGCACTTTATAATAGTACGTTGTGCCGGGAGCCAGGCCGGTGTTCGGCTCTAAGCCGGCGCCCGTATCGGCGTAAGGTGGTGCCAGTATAGTGGCTAATTCAATATATTGGCCTTCAGCAGATGTAGATCTGAAAATAGTATAAGTTTCTGCTCCATCCACAGGTGACCAGCTTAGGGATATTTGGCTGCTGCTGTCGGCTGTAGCCTTAAGGCCGTTGGGAACGGAAGGTGGAGTAGTAGCATGAACTGCTTCTGAGAAAGAGCCGGCACCGTTACTGTTTATAGCTCTGATTTTATAATAAAAAGTTTGATTGGCTTTAAGGCCGGTATGAGTGTAGGCGGGAGAGGATACTGTGACTAACCGGGTATATGTCCCCTCCAAATTCGAGGAGGTGTGGATTTCGTAAGAAGTGGCACCGACTGTCTCTGACCAGGTGAGGGAAATACTGGTGGAGTTCAGGACCGTAACAGAAAGATTCTGGGGTGCCGGTGGGACATTGCCGGCTAGGGTAGTAGCGTTTACTGTAGACGAATAATCGCTTGACCCGGCACTGTTTGAGGCTTTAACCCTGTAATAGTAAGTGGTATTTTCCGTAAGCCCTGTGTCGGTGTAGGAGTTGGTGGTAACGGTCTTAATCACTGAGTAACTTCCGTTAGAAGTTGTTGAGCGGTAAATAGTATAAGAATTGGCTGAATTCACAGCTGACCAGGTTAGAGATATCTCAGATGGACTAAGAGCAGTTGCTGTAAGATTCTGCGGTGCGGCGGGAACATTCTTGGCCAGAGTAGTGGCACTCACTATTGAAGTAAAAGAGCTAGGGCCGGCGCTGTTTATCGCCCGGATTTGGTAATAGTAAGTAGTACCAGCGGATAGGCCTGAATTAGTATAATAAGTAGTTGACACGGTAGCAATCTTGGAATAAGTACCGGAATAGGAAGTAGACCTGTATATTTCATAGGAAGTAGCCCTGCTGGCTGCCGACCAGGTAAGCTCTATTTGACTGGAACTTAGAGGGTTGGCTTCCAGGTTGGTGGGGATGGAAGGGGCCGCATTGCTGAAAGTTGTAGCAGAAACAGACGATGAATCAGGGCTTTGTCCCGCGCTGTTTACTGCCCGGATCTTATAGTAATAAGTGGTATTGGCCGTAAGGCCGGTATTCTTATATGAAGTAGAATTCACAGTAGCAATATTACTATAGGTGCCGGAGGAAGATGTCGCCCTGTAAATAGTATAAGAAGTTGCCCCGCTGACTGAAGACCAGGATAGGGATATTTCATCGGTATCTGTAGCTGTCGCAGTTAGATTAGTAGGCGCAGCCGGTGCGGAAATACTGGTGTTGGAAATACCGGCTGCACTGTTAAGCACAGCTTCCGACACCGCTCCGGTGCCCCCCAGGACAGTCAATTTACTGATGGAGCTGCTGTTATCTTTTAAAAAAGTCGCAGTGCTGCTGTTTAGCGGATTGCTGACCAGGATAAGAGGAGCACTGGATTGGTAAGCCAAAGCCGAGCCGGCCAGCGCATCCGGGAAAGATTCACCTGTAGCCAGATAAGTATTAGCCAGATTTAGTTCACTTTTGAACTCCTGGAGGATTTTGATATTAGTCTCATACCGGTTGGCACCGCTTAACCTTTTCCCTGACGGGAGCTGATTAAAGACTGTATTGCTTAAAACACTGGTTCCTCCTAGAACATAAGTTCTCTCAACATTTTGCAAGTTTTGCTTCAGGCCGCTTGAAATATTATTCTTAGGTGTAAGCAGAATCGGGATGCCTTTTACCGCGGCGATCGGGCCGATGGAAAGGGCATCAGCGAAGTTTTCCCCGGTCGCGACTATGGCTTGACTGCTTGGGCCCAAAGCTTCAGCTATTTTCAGGGATGTTTCATAGCGGTCCTTACCGGCAATTCTTGTTACTTCGATTCCAAGGTTCCGGATTTCCTGTTCCGTCGCCGAAGAAATAACCCCTGTTCCTCCAATCAGGAAAACGCTTTGGACATTTAAGCGTGTCAGTTCCGATTTAGTCCTGGAATCCAAGCTGCTCTTGGGTGTTAAAAGGATAGGAGCGCTGTATCTGGCTGCGAGGGGAGCGCTGCATAAAGCATCGGGATAATTATCCCCGCTTACCACTATGGCGTAATAAGAAGAACTCCAGCCGGTTTGGGCGATTTTGGCGGAAGTGGTATATCTGTCGGTACCGGCCAACCTGGTTGAAGGGATGGTCAAGGAAGACCGTGCAGTGGCACTGGCTATATTGGAAGAAGTCGCCGTTCCGGAAGAACTGACGGCATCCACTCGATAATAATAAGTTTGACCATTGGACAGTCCACCATTGGTATAATTGGTAGATTTGGTAAACCCGATTTCGGTGTAGGTTCCGGAAGAAGATGTTGCCCGGTAAATTTTATAGGAAGAAGTACCGCTTACAGTTTTCCAGGACAGGTAAATTTGGTTGGAGCCGATAGCTTCTGCCTCCAGACTGTTAAACGCCGTGGCGGTAGCGGAAATATAGGACGAATAGGGGCTGGAGCCGGCATCATTTACAGCCTGCACCTTATAATAATAAACGTTGTTTGCTGTTACATCGGTGTCGGTATAACTCCTGGACGTTGTCGAACCAAGATAAGAGTAGGTTCCTGAGGGTGATGTCGAACGGAAAACTTCATAATAGTCGGCTCCGCTAACGGAATTCCAAGTCAAAGTTATTTCCTCCGTACTGGCAGTAGTCACCCTAAGATTAACAGGAGCGGAAGGCTTACTTAAGCTCCAGGAATTCTGCGGTGTGAGCAGGGTGATTAGCAGGCATAATCCTAGAATTAGTGTAATAAAAGGCTTTTTCCTCATTTCTTTTACTCCTTTCCGGGCAAAAACATATAATAGTCATCATAGAAATAGAAAATAATTATTGAAATAGAAAATAATTATTGGGAATTGAAAGCCTTTGGGCCGTCACTATTAAAAAAGGATAGCCGTAATATATTTCAACTGGCTACATACAATTATATTATATAGAGGTAATATATTCCTGAGAATTTGCTAAATTAATTTTCTACTTCCAGCAAATACCTTTGATGGTGACGGAAGATATTTAACAATTTAAACGTCTAAATAAATATAAAAATAATGATAATTCTGGCGGAACTCGCGTAAACAAGGAAAAAGGGGGTTTTGGGGCAGAAGATTGGTGAATTTATTTAGAAAAGGGACTAGAAATGTAACTGAATTAATAGTAAAATACGAAAACAAAGCGTATCTTGTTCCCCTGTATTTCTAGGCGTATTTTGGCAAACAGTTACAACAAATGTTAAAGATATAAAAAAAATAGAAAAACAGGCAGGAATTATCAGTTTTCTAAAGAATATATAAGCAGGAATTATCAGCTATTTGAAGAATATATATAAGGAGGTAATGAAGCCTTTTTTGTGTGCTTCTTTTACCATATAGCCAGTCTAAAGGGATAGCCGCCCCTGAGGGAACGGGCTCAGAGGGGGGACGCCCCCGACCGGGTGGTGCCTTTAGATATTGCGCAATGTCTAGAGAATGATTTGCGACGGACATTAAGGGGGTGAGTAAGAGAGGATAACAGACGGTTAAGTGAACGGAAAGCAGAATACGGTCATTAAGGAGAACTAAACTACTAACAATCTTAATTCCAACTTACTGACCTAACTGATTTCCCAGACAGAAACCCTTTTATGAAAGAGAGGAGATTAGACTAAATGAGTAAGACGAAAAAGATAGCCATTTTAGCTATCATCGCAATGGTCTTGACCATGATGCCCGCTGCACTGTTCGCAGCTACTGCTGATGACACCAGACTCGCTGGTGAAGATCGTATTGCAACAGCTCTGGAAATTGCCAGTGCCGGAACATGGGGCAATACAGTAGTACTTGCTCCCGCTGATCAAGCTAACCTTGTTGATTCTCTGGCAGCTGCACCTTTAGCAGGCCAGGAAAATGCTCCTATCCTTTTAACATTCAAAAACGAATTGGATGCTAGAGTCAAAGCCAAAATCGTTGAACTGAAAGCTAGCAAAGTATATGTTATTGGAGCTATTTCCGATGCAGTTAAAAACGAAGTAGACGCTATTGAAGGCGTAGAAGTTGAAAAACTTTCCGGCGACAGCCGTTGGGAAACAGCTGACGCTATCAATGCTAAGCTGGTTAATCCCAAAGGTACATTCGTAGTTGGTTACAATGCTATTCCGGACGCTCTTTCCGTAGCTTCTTTTGCTGCAGCTAACAACTACGCCATCGTTCTTGCCAATGCTGACGGTTCCGTTCCTGCTGACAAGCTTGTTGGCGATGTAACCTATCTGGTTGGCGGAGCAAGCGTTGTGAAAGATTACAATGGTGCTACCCGTCTGGGCGGTGCTGACCGTTTTGCTACTAACCAAGCAGTAGTAACAGGTCTTGCCTTTAGCTTTGACAGAGTATATGTTGCCAATGGCCTTTCCATGGTAGACGCTCTGGCAGCTTCTCCTCTGGCAGCTAAATACAATGCTCCTGTTCTGCTCTCCAATGGCAGCAGTGTACCTGCCGGCAACGCTGTTAAAGACAAATTAGGCATGGTAATTGCTCTCGGCGGAACCAACGCTGTTCCTGAGGCTGTTATCGAAGCCCTCACCGGCGAACTTGGCGCAGTTACAGTCTGTGCTGTTGTAGCGAAAGACTATGATGACGACACCAAGAACCAATATGTAGATTTTACTGTTAACGGCAAAAAAGTTTCAATTGAAGCTCTGAACGCTGCTGGCTGGGATCTTGAATTTTCTGCTGGCAAAACTAAGAACAAGATTGGTGAGAATGACGACATTTTTGCTGATAAAACTATCGGTCTGTTGGTAGATAAATTCGGCGGCGCTGGAAATCCTGATACTGGCGACTACTATGTACAATTAACCTTGACCAAGGGTACAGATGTAGTAATTTCCGCAGCTACCAAGATCACAATTAAAAACCTCAACCTGGCTGCAACCGGTATTTCAGACTACGAATTATATAATACCAATTCTTCTTTAGCAAATGTTAAAATGAACAGCACCAAGCTGGTTGTCGGTGAAAAATATGAATTTAAGCAAATCACCGTAACTGCCGGCAGCTCCAAAGAGGATATTGTATACGCTACTACTCCTTTCACTGTTAAAACTTCCGATGCCGGTATAATATCCAAATCTGGCAACGAAATTACCGCTCAAGCTCCTGGCACTGCTACCATCACCCTCAGCTACGGTAACGCAAGCAAAGCTATTTCTTTTACTGTTGTAAATGATGCTCGTGAGGCTAAGGGTATTAAAGTTAAGAAAACTGATGGAACTGTTGTTACTTCACTGAAGATTGTTGCTGCAACCGACTTAAAAGCTGAAGTCCTTGACCAGTACGGTGATCCATTCAGTGATGGATTCACCATCGAAAATTCAAATACTACTGTTTTAACCGTTACTCCTTTAACCGTTACTCCCGGTGCTGGTGGAGAATTTACCTTGACACCTGGTAAAAAAGGTACTGCTACACTCACATTTAAATCTGGAACTGTAAAACTCGGCACATTTGTTGTAACTGTATCCGATGACGATACAGTTGCCAAAACAGAGCTTGTACTGCACAAAGTTGATACCAATTCGAAATTCAATGCTTTACCCAAACCCATCAAAGATCTTCCTGGTGTAGCTTCAAAAGACAATTTCAGTGCCGATACAACACTCGATATCTCTGATGACAACTATTTACTCTACAAAGTTAACAAGTTGAATGAAGCCGGTATAGTCCTCGGTACAGACACACTGGCCTTTGATTTTGACGATGATGTTGTTCAGTCGAAGGCCGACGTATTGGATTCTACTAATACTGGCTTTAACAGTGGTTACCTTGTTATTGCTGCCGGAACTGAAAAAGGTACTGCAACAGTTAAGTTTAAAGATTCCTATGGCAAGCTCTACACAATTAGAGTAACCGTTGTTAACGAAGGCTACAACATTAAGTCCATCTCCCTGAAGACACCTGCGACATCTGATTTCGGTAAGTCTTATAAGTGGAGTGCCGTTGTGAATTACACTTCCACCGGAAATGATCCGATTGTTACTGGTGTTACTTTGAATAAGGCTGCTGCTCAAGAAATCCGCTTTAGCCCAGATTCATATCAGTTCTATATTGATAAAGATAGCAGCGGTGATCTTAGCCCTGGTGATACTCTAGTAGGTTATCTGGTGATTACTACTACAGGAAAAGTTGCAGGCAGTAACGCTGTTACAACAATTGGAGATAATGGTACAACTACTGGCTTAACAGGTTCATCTATTACGACCCAAACAGGCGATGACGGCACAATTATCTTTAAGGTATTTGACGTCAATGATAAAGTTGTTGCCAGCAAATCCGTTAAGGTTGAACTTTAATCTAATCACTAAAGGCTGACTTTACGTCAGGCGATAGGGATTAAAAAGAACGGACTTTGGCGCAAAACGTGCGCCAAAGTCCTTCCATTTTTAATTCCGGCTCTCAGTCATAAGTTAGTTTCTTGCAGTTAGGACATTCATAGATATTAATATATAGTTCAAAGTAGAAATAGGTAACAGATTCGTAAGCATCATCTTAATATTTGTTACGAATAAATCTTTGATTCCGAGAAAAGTTTGGATATAATTAATTCGAATAAGGATAAAGAAAATGTTCTGTAATGATCGTGGTGGGTTTTCTTATAGGATGGCTAATTAGGGTCGAAATTTTTTATTATAAGAAAAGGATTTATAGGTCTAATATAGAAGTATAAATATCAAATATTTATAAATTTACGATATTATTCAAATTATGAAAACTACCAAGAGTAGTAAAAAGAGGAGGTTTTGATTGATGATTGAGGCTAGATTTTTCCGGAAAGGTGCTCTGGGAGTATTGGCGGCTGTAACCATTATGCTGATGAGCCTGTTTCCGGCTCAAATGACAGCTGCTACGACCAGCTCGCGCCTAGCCGGAAACGATCGCATTTCTACAGCCACAGCTATTGCTGATGCTTTTGGTGCTGCCGATACTGTCATCCTGGCTGCTGCCGATAACGCCAATCTTGTCGATTCCTTGGCGGTGGCTCCCTTGGCAGGGAAAGTAAGCCCAATTTATTTAACGAGTAAGAATTCTCTTGATGCTACCGTTAAAGCCAAGATTACCGGTAAAAATGTCTTTGTCATAGGCGCGATTTCCGACGCTGTATTTGCCCAAGTGCAGCAAGTAGCGTATTCTGCCACCAGGCTTTCCGGCCCTAACCGGCTGGCGACAAATGATGCAATTAATGCCAGGCTGAGTAATGTAGCCGGTACTTTCGTCGTCGGTTATAATGCTATAGCAGATGCTCTTTCGGTTGCTTCCTACGCTGCTGCCAATAACTATGCCATCGTCCTGGCCAACCCGGACGGCAGTGTGGACAGCCGCAAACTCTTAGGTTCTAAAATCTATCTAGTTGGCGGTCCGGCTCTAGTTAAGAACATATCGGGAGCAACCCGTTTGAGCGGTGCCGACAGATTTGCGACTAATGCGGCTGTTATTAATAGTCTTAATTTTAATTTTGAAACTGTTTACTTGGCAAACGGCTTAAGCCTGGTCGACGCTCTCGCCGGTTCGCCGCTGGCAGCGAAAACAGCTTCGCCTATAATTATTACCGATAATAATACTGTCAACCAAACATTCAATTCCAAGCTGCCTGACGGTGGCAAAGTTGTGGCATTGGGTGGTACAGGAGCAGTTTCGAATACTATACTGAACAGAATAACTGCACAAGGTCCCCAAAATCCCCAAGGGCCACAAATCACTGATTATGTGCTGACTAATAATACCGGAATAGAATTTGACCAATACAGTAAAACACTGGTTATCGGCGAAACTGCATATATCAAGAGCATTACTGTTACTACAGACGGTGAAAAGAGTGAAGTAACAGATACAGATGATTTTAGCGTTAAATCTGATAATTCCGGTATAGTATCCGTTGATAGCGATACAGGGTACTTAACTGCCCAATCGCCGGGGACAGCCAGAATAACGATTACTTACGGGAGCATTTCCAAACAATTCAATTTAACGGTAGTTAACGGTGAACGGGAATTAACCAAAATTCAGTTTAAGGATTTTGATACTGATAAAGTTATTACTTCTTTGAAAACAATTATCCCGGACTCGTTGGTTAAAGCCTCTGTAATAAGAATTGAGGGCCTTGATCAGTATGGAGATAGAATGCCATCTGAAAGTTTGGACTGTAGAAGTACAAATGATAACATAATGTCCTTAGATACTTCCATAGTGCCTAGTGATGGCCGCGTAGTAGTAACTGGGAATGATACGGGTATAGCTTTTATTTCTGTCTATGACAGTAATAATATTAAAAGAGGTTCGTTAACGGTGACTGTATCGGACAATTCCAATATAGCATCGATGTCCTTTGGTATTTACAGACCGGCACGGGATGAAGATTGCGAAAAATTGATATATAATACTAAGCAGTCTGATTTTTCAGCAGACGCTACCATAGATATCTTGGCTGACAAATATGTAGCTTTCCGCGTAAGCCAGTATAATGATGAGGGCGATTATCTTGGGGCGGACACAACTGGAACCATAGAGATAAGGGAGTCATCTTCGGATGTGGTTCGTCTGACAGACAATGGCGAAGGTGTGTTTATTTTAGAAGGCCTGAAGGTAGGTACGGCTACGTTTATTTTCAAAGATGATGAGAGTGGAAGAACTTATACCCAAAAAATCACTGTCATCAAGCAAGGTACCGGTATCAAATCTGTGAGTTTTAAATCGCTAACATCTCCTTCATATCCACGTACCTTTAATTATAAGTCTGTCTTAAATTATACAGAGACGAGCAATGACCCGATTATCACGGGTATAACACTTTACTCACCATCATCCTATAGTATCCGTCTGCAGACATACGATGGGCGCTTATATCTGGATAAAGACGGTGATGGCAGTTACAGCTACGATGATACTGAGCTAGGCTACTTAGAAATCTCCACAAGCGGTGACTTCAGTGATTACGCGGGAGTAAATGTTGAAGATGGGATAAGAGTTACAAACGGTGATTCAGGAACAGTTTACTTCAAAATAAAAAGCCCGGATGATAAGGTCATTCAAACAACTTATGTAATGGTAGATTTGTAAGAATTATTAAGGTTCTCTATTTGTAGCATGGTGTTTGCTAGTTATACGTGCTGGCCCTGCTATTGGGTCAGCGCGTCTGTCATTCTGAAAGGATTTTTCACTTCGTTCAGAATGACATCCTGCTTGTCATCCTGAGCAAAGCGAAGGATCTTCTACTTAAAAATTGGATAAAAAATAGGCCATAGTAGGCCAAGCTAGAACGGCAAAGTGAGAGTTAATTCTTCTGCGGAAGAAATAACTCTCTCTTTTTGCTCAAGAAGTTGTCAGAATCTACCGGTTGGTTTGTCCTTTAAGTAATGATACGATAATAGTAACGGGAAGGAGCCAAGCAGGAAGGAGTATGGTAGGGGATGAAACGAAAAATTATTCTAAGTACTATTTCGGCTGTAATTGCTATAGCTATTTCCACAACCATTATGGTCGCTTTGATGACTGTTAGCAAACAATCGGGTATGATTACCATCCAGACTTCGGGCGTTGATATGAGCGTCGGGGCACCTATCGTGGAAGATTATGTCTCTTTGGCACCGGGTGAAACCTTCACAGTCTCCGTGCGGATAACGAATATTAACAAGATTCCGGTAGTTCTATCAGGGGTTAGCCTGCAGAACATTACCTGGTTTGATGGCAATAACTTAATGAATGACCCGCAGGAGAATCTTCAAATTAAAGCTACTTACTTAGTGGATTCCCAGGGTAGCACCATCGTTGATTTGGCACCTAATTCCTATGGCTATTTGAAAGTCACCATCCAATTGCCCGCAGACGAAATGTTTGCATATAAAACAGTTAGATTTAACTTGAAAATGGATTTTAGCGAACTTGCCTAGTTATAATTTGTGCCCCATGAAGGAACTTTTTGTCGGGATGACATTTTCTTTGTCATCCCGGAACACTGCTCATAGGCTCTTATACTTTTACCCGTATACTATAATAAGTTATATCCCTTGTGCATCGGGCAAGATATGCGCTAATTGACATTAATCAGCGGAAACAAGTATACTATTATTGTCAAGTATACCATTATTGTACTGAGGAAACGCGTATTAAGCCGGATAGTACATAGCAGGTAAGAGGAAATGAATTATAGGAGAGATGAAAATGAAAAAAGTTTTAGCGGTATTGTTGGCTGGAATATTACTCTTATTGCCATTGCCGGCCTTGGCGGACAGTGAGCCCGCCAATGAGACGGTTGACGGAACGGTTAATGTACCAAGGCTTGCCTTCGGTATGATAGAAGAGTATATGAATACTTATAATGCGCAGATTAGCGAGAATAAAAGTGCTGTAGCAGATATTGTGGTTCCAACTGTTGATGCGAAAAAGGCTTTGGAGCGGGTAATTGAAGTAATTAAAATTCAAATTGACACTTATAATACAAGTATCACCCAGTTGAAAGATAAGCTTAATGGAAGCCTTCCCGACGCAGAAAAAGAAATGATCAATAATCTGATCGCTAACTACGAAAGTTTAGTTGTTATTAGTGAATTTAACAAGACCAGCTATGAACAACAGCTAAAGGAATTTGATGCTAACGTAGCTAGGGCCTCTGACGCTCAGACCAAAGCCGCTATACAAGCCGAGATGGCTAACCAACAGATTATCTGGGGAGCAGAGCAGCTCTTCCTCACTCATAACACACTGAAAAAGCAGATTAAAGGGCAAAGCGACCAGCTGGAATTTCTCTCTAAGCAGCTAGCTATTATGAAACAACAAGAAGAGTTAGGGTTGATTACAGCAACTACTTATAAGAATATGGAAAAGAATGTCAAGGATCTGGAGTTTGCTTTAAAGACCATGAAAAATCAGCTGGCCTCGCTGAAAGGACAGCTCAATGTTATGTTTAACCAGGATTATGACTATAATATGATAATCGAGGAAACTCCGGAATTTGATTTGGATCTTTTACTCCAGATGGACTTTGAGCAAGATTATAAAATTGCTGAACCAAACAGTTATAGTGTGCTCCTGAAACTTGTTAATGAATCTGCCCAATGGGAAGCTGAAGAGAGAAACTTTAAATTGAAGTTTAAGGATTGTTACAATAACGTCTTTACAAAATATGAGAACCTAAAACTGGCCGAAGGCAGGCTCGAAGAACAAAAAGAATTATTTAAGCAATATAGTTTGAAATATGAGTTAGGGTTGATTTCCAAAATAGCTTTCGAGGAGCAAAAATTAGCGTTGGATAACCAGGAAATGAACGTCCAGATTGCCAAGGAAGAATTATTCAAAGCCTATCGGCAGTATGAATGGATGAAGAAGGGTCTCACCCTCTAAAAAGACGGAGGAGTTAAAAGAGAAAAATGAGAATATTAATCACCGGCGGAGCAGGGTATATCGGTTCCCATACGGCTAAAATGTTAAAAGAGCAAGGGCATGACTTGTTAGTGTACGATAATTTATCTACCGGGCATGCCGAAGCCGTTCAGGGCCTGCCTTTGGTCCAAGGGGATATAGCTGATGGAGAGCGATTAGCGAAAGTTATCAAGGATTACGAGATTACAGATGTCATTCATTTTGCCGCTTCCAGTATTGTGGGCGAATCTATGCAGAATCCCCGTAAATATTACCTTAATAATGTTGTGGGGACAATTAGCCTTTTAAATACACTGGTTGCCTGTAAGGTAGAAAGAATAGTCTTTTCCTCCACTGCGGCGGTTTACGGAGAACCTGGGAATAACAGTGAAAATGGACTTATTGAAGGGTTTGTGACGGCCGGCGTAACGGAAATCGCCAAACAATTCGCGACTGCCGGTCAGACGGAACCGCTTGTCCTTAATGAGGATTGCCCCTTAAAGCCTACTAGTGTTTACGGTCAAACTAAACTTATAATTGAAAACGCCCTTAAGGATTACAGCCGGGCTTATGGATTAAAATATATATCTCTGCGCTATTTTAATGCCTGTGGAGCGGATGATTCCGGGGAGATTGGCGAAGATCATCAGCCGGAGACCCATCTTATTCCCTTGGTTTTGCAAACAGCTTTAGGACAAAGAGATAAGATTGTTATTTTTGGGGATGATTATCCCACCCGAGACGGCACTTGTATTCGCGACTATATTCATGTTAATGATTTAGCCCAGGCGCATTTGCTGGCCGTAGGCTATCTACGGGAGGGAAATGCTTCCGAGATTTTTAATCTTGGCAATGGGGAAGGCTTTTCCGTTAAGGAAATTATTCGGACTGCTGAAGAAGTCGTGGGTAGGGTTATCCCGGCGGAAGTTGGAGCCCGCAGAAGCGGTGATCCAGCTGTTTTGGTGGCTAGCTCCGAAAAGGCTAAGAAGCTTTTAGGCTGGAAGCCTCAATACTCTGAGCTGGAGAAAATGATCGTAACCGCTTGGAAGTGGCATCAAAACCATCCGAACGGATATTCCCAAAAATAGTTTTACCCTAGTATTAAACATTTAGCTGAAATAATTAAGTACCACGAAAAAAGTGCTATAAATTAGAGCTACAATACGTTTATTAAAATGTGTGTTATAAATACGTTCCACAATAGATTGAAGAAAAGAATATTTAAAAAGTACCGGAGCAGTTTTTTCGGTACTTTTTTAGATTAATGCAATTTCTTATGCAATTTCGCCGGAATATATTTGTTGAATTAAAGCCGTTTGCCGGTGTTTTTTATTGGCTTAAAAAATCTTTTACTTCATTGATTACCCGGCTAAGCCTACTGTCTTCTTTCTTCTCGTAGTGCCTTAAAATGTAGAATAGTACTAAGACCCCTATAGTATCTTTGATAAAGTCAATCAAGGTTGCCGATCTGTAAGGGACAAAATACTGATGGATTTCGTCCAGCAAGCCATAGAGGATAGCAATGACGGCTGCGCTTACCTGATATCTGTAACCTGACTTTCCCAATGTCCAGAAGGCGAGTATTATTAACCCAAAGAGTATCCCGAATTCTACCAAGTGCAGGGATTCTTTCAGGAAATCTTCAAAGGTAAAGCCAAAGTTAAGAATTGCATCGCTGGGCTTACTGGAAAGCAGCCAGATAAAGGCCATGTAGGCTAATGGTGCGGCCAGGGTTAGATATTTCAGCAGTTTTTTCAATATCGTATAGCTCCTATCTCAAGTAGCATTTAAATACACTTAATCTCAATTAGCATTTTAAATTATAGCATACGCTGTAAAGCATACAATAATATCTGATCTGAATATAGCAAAACCGCCTATGTAAGGCGGCAAAAAGATAAGGCACCAAGTTTATGGCGTTGCTAAATGGAAAGATTTATAGCTTTTGGATCCGGAAGTTATCTCTGAGCAGTGCCCAATTCTGTGGGAAAGGGTAGCCCAAGGCCCAATAGCTGATGCCGCCAAGGTTATACTCTTTGACGGTATCAAATTTGGCTTGGGCGCTGCGGGCGTCCTCAAACCAGACTTCATGGTTGCGGCCCCGTTCATCCCGGTAGCGGAAGAAGGGTGATTGGGTTACAGTGTCATACTGGATAACGGTACCATAACGCACGGCCCGAGCCATGGCTTCCTGCATGCTGAATGTTTCAGCTTCTTGGCCGGAGACATGCGGTATGAGCCAATCCCGGGCATAGAGTTGGAAGCCGAAAAAGATTTTTTTCCTGGGTATTACAGTAACAGCATAATCAAGCACCCGGCGGATTTGGTTTAAAGGGGAAATGGCTTGGGGAGGGCCTTTGCGGTAGCCCCACTCGTAAGTCATGAGAATGACAAAGTCGGCTATTCGACCATGGGCTTCGTAGTCATGGGCTTCGTACAAGAGGCCTGTTTGAGTGGCGCTGGTCTTGGGAGCCAGAGCGGAGGAAACAAAATAACCCTCGGCATGTAACCTGTTTACAGCTTCCTGCAGGAAGGTATTGTAGGCTTCCCGATCGGCCGGAAGTACATTTTCAAAGTCGATATTAAGTCCGCGATAACCTTTTTCTCGCATGATTTGTAGGATATTATTGAGCAGGCGGCTCCGGATTTCCGGGCTGTTTAAAACCACACTGGCTAAGTTTTCTCCCCGGTAAGTGGAAGTAAAATTCGTAATGGACATCATGGGTACGACACCCAGATTCCGGCCTGCTTCCAGCGCCGGTTGATCGTCAATAGGCTGCATGCTGCCGTCTTCCCGGATAAGGTAAGCGAAAGGGCTTAGGTAAGTGAGGTATTCTCCAACTTCCCTTACGATAGGAACGGCTGCCTGTCCGTAGATATAGATATAGCCATTGACAGCGATGCTGGGTTTATGATTGCCCGGGATTGTCAACTTTTGCCCTGGGTAGATAAGGTTGGGATTAGCAATATTATTGGCTTGGGTTATGTTCTGGACGGTAGTTCCGTATGTTTGGGCTATCTTCCATAAAGATTCGCCGGCTTTGACGGTATGGACTGTTTCTGCCTGTACTTCGGGTATGACCAGGGCCTGGCCGATTACTAAGCGGTCGGGTTCAGCCAATTCATTAATACTAATTATTGAGGCCATGGAAACCCTGTAAGTATTGGCTATCTTCCATAAACTATCGCCTGCTTTAACCACATGGATCAGCATCCGGCACCCCTCCTTTGCAAATAAGTTTCTATAATATATGAGTGGAGGTTGAACGGAGTGAAGGAACATTTTTAGAACAAGATCCTTCGGGCTGTGCCCTCAGGATGACTATTTGTCGAGCGCAGCGAAGGCATGTCCTGAGCGAAGAGAAGGAACTTAGCATAGCGAAGAGAAAGGACAGCCAACTTTTTAGTTTAGCTGTCCCTTTTAAGGCTCAAGACATCAATAGCCCGGGCTAATTCATTGATGTTAAAGGAGAGGTCGGAGAGCTTTTTTTCAATGCGGATGAGGAGATAGGCACTAACAACAATGGGGAAACCAAAGTTGCTAATCTGGACAAGGAGTTCTTCCACGGGGTTCACCTTCTTTTTTAGATAAGTCTACGCTTGGATGGTGGGACAGGAGAACCGTCTCCCGTCCCACTATAAATTAAGCTCTAGGTGGGTCATAGAGGTCGTCAGTGATGGTGTCGATAATCTTAATATCGCGTTTGGCGACGAGATCACCACCGGAAGTGCTGAAGATATTCCTGTCGATTATTAAGTCCATAGCAGTTTCGATTTCGGAAGAGGTTAAGTCTTCTCTGGGTTCCGGCATGGTGATATTAAAAGTACGTCCGCCGGCGTTCTCGAAAGTCATGCGCAGGACCTTGCTGGTAGTAGCGGCCATATTTATTCCTCCCTTCATTCAAGTGATAAGGTTTTAAAGAAAAATGAGATTGATTCTGGAAAAGTGTATGGGGTTAAAGGGTGAGAGATGGGGAACATTCCTGCAAGCTACCAGGAACATCAGACATGATGCTTGGCAGATGGATCAAGCGTCTGTAGTAGCAGGGACATCAATGCCACCGTTTAGCATAAGCATCAAGCAATTGCAGAAAAAGTGCCATCAGAGCATTGCAAGAGTTAAAGCATTAATGTCACTGTTAGGATCAAATGGCATCAAAGACAATGTTAGGTGTAAAGAGATGCTCAGAAATTACTGGTTGACCAGTTCGCTGCGGTCGTCTCTACGCACTCCTACCAATGGGTACTTGGTGAGGGAGAAAAGAGCATCAGCGACATCATAAACGTCCTGGTCGGCAGCTTCAGACTTGATATTGGGGAAGCTCTTCTGGCGGGTGATAGGAGCTCCGCTGCCGGATTCACCGATTTGGTACTGAGCTACAAGGACAGACTCGATAGGGGTAGCTACAACAGCCATTTTTGCACCTCCTTTCCTGAAGTCGTCAAGCCCTGTCCATTTTTGGCTTTTGGCATAAGTTGAGCAACGACTGGATATTTATTTACGGAGGGCTTGCATTGCCGGTGAACTATGTTCGGGACAAAAAAGCAACCGGGGCTGCCCGGCTGCTTATTTACTTTTCAGTTTGGCGGGCAGATCAACCTGAAAAAGTACTGCCCCGAACATATGTTCGATTATGATTATAATCATACTTGTCCCCTATGTCAAGAGGTTCTTGAAAAACTTGTTGCTTATTAATTTCTGATTATTCACCAAAATTCGACATCAAAACCATTGACTAAGAAATTGAGAGAAGATATTATTAGTAGTGTTCCGACTGACCGGTCGGTTTTTAACCGCCCTAGTCATCGAAAACTTTAGTCATTCTGAGCGAAGCGAAGGCTTGTTCTGAGCGAAGCGAAGAAACTTATGAATAATAAAGACCCTTCGCTGGCGCTCAGGGTGACATGGGCGCTCAGGGTGACATGGGCGCTCAGGGTGACATGGGCGCTCAGGGTGACAAGTGAGCTCAGGGTGACATGGGAGCTCAGGGTGACATGGGAGCTCAGGGTGACATGGGAGCTCAGGGTGACAAGTGAGCTCAGGGTGACATGGGCGCTCAGGATGATAATTGAGCACACTAAACATTTAGGCAAAGGAATCTAATTTAAACGGAGGATAAAGAGATGGGCTTAAAAGACAGGTTCAGTAAGTTTAAAGCTATGAGCCGGAAGAAAAAAATAATTACGGTTGTGGTAGGGGTACTCATACTGTTGTTTTTAGGAGTAAGGATATTTGGCTCAGGCAGCGGGAATGTGCCGGTGGATGTCCAACAAAGCTATATAGCGGTTAATGCCCAGACTGTCCAAAAAGGTGATATATCTACCAGTATTACTTTAAGCGGCAAGGTGCAGGCCGATAAGGAAGCTGCGGTGCTGGCCAAAACAGCCGGTAGAGTTCAATCTATAGCTGTTAAAGTCGGTGATATGGTTGAGAAGGACCAGGTCCTCTTTAGCTTGGACAAAACCGACATGCAAGCTGCTTATGAGCAGGCATTGGCCGGCTATCAGCTTGCCGAAGCTGCATACGAGATGAACCTGGAAAAATACAATAAAGCTGTCCAAGATTACGAAAATGCCAAAAAACTTTACGAGATAGGGGCTATTTCCAAAAATGACCTGGATTTGGCTGAGATGCAGGCTTCAGATGCAGTCCTGCGCACGTCGGAAGCCCAGTTTGCCCAGGCCAAGGCTCAATTTGAGTCTGTATCCAGAAGCTATGCTGACCTGGATGTTAAGTCCCCTATCGCCGGGATCGTGACTGCCTTAAATGTCAAGATTGGAGATATGGTTACAAATGCCGCCCCGGCTGCCACTGTTGTAGATATGAAAAAAGTCTTTGTCACAGTCAGTGTTAGTGAAAAAGTTATTAATCTCCTTAAAAATAACCAGGAAGCCCTGGTAGAAATTGCTTCGGCCGGCAAAAGCGTTAAAGGCCAAATAGAGAGTTTAAGCCTGGCGGCAGATGCTCGGACAGGCAAATATGACCTAAAAGTGTATATCGATAATGAGGACGGCCTGATCAAACCGGGGATGTTTGCCAAAGTCACCATTGCTACCGAGACCAAAAATGATGTTATAGTTATTCCTACTGAAGCGATAATTTTCCATAACGGCCGGGATGTTGTCTATGTAGTAAACGGCAATAAAGTTGAGGAACGGGAAGTAACCGTAGGTTTGGAAAACGGTAAACAAAGCGAGATCCTTAGCGGCCTAAGCGCAGGCGAGGTTATTGTCATTAAAGGCATGAACTTTGTCAGCGACGGTTCCGAGATAAAAATAATAGAGCTGGATGGCAGCCAGAAAGCCGAAGGCAGCCAAGCGGAGGGAGGCACTGAAAAGTGAAAATCTCCGAATTGGCAGTAAGACGCCCAGTCACCATCCTGATGCTGGTTTTCATTGTCCTCATTTTAGGATTTGTTTCCTTTACCAAGATTCCGCTGGATTTGATGCCTGACATAGAAATCCCGGTGGCTGCGGTTATGACCACTTATTCCGGAGCGGGGCCCCAGGAAGTAGAAAAACTCATTACCCGGCCAATAGAAGAAGCTATCGGCACGACAGCAAATATTGACACCCTTTACTCTCTTTCTTCCGAAGGCTCGTCCACGGTAATGGTTATGTTTAATTTTGGCGTGGACATGGATGATGCAACTTTGGAACTTAGAGAAAAAATAGATATGATAAAAGGTTTCCTGCCTGAGGATGCCAGCGACCCGATGGTCTTTAAATTTGACCCGACGGCAATGCCGATTATGATGCTTTCACTTTCGGCCGAGAATATGAGCGCTTCCGAGCTGCAAACCATAGCTGAGGATACGATAAAACCCCGCCTGGAAAGGGCCGATGGTGTTGTCTCCGTTGAAATAGTCGGCGGGGTTAAAGATATCGTCGAGATTAGAGCCAGCAGCGAAAAAATCCAGGGCTATGGGATAAGCCTGGATTATCTGGCTAATATTCTAAGGGCCGAAAACTTTAGTATGCCAGGCGGCAGAGTCCAAAAGGGCGAGCAGGATTTAACGCTTAAAACCACCGGTGAATTTACCTCCGTTGAAGAGATTCAAGAACTTTTAATCCCCTTGCCTAACGGGTCAACTGTACGCTTGAATGATTTGGCGGAAGTTGAGCTTAAAGCCGACGAACCCACTAATATTTCCCAAGTTAACGGTCAAAACAGTGTTGCTTTAATGGTAAGCAAGCAGTCCGGTACTAATACCGTGCAAGTTTCGGAAGCCGCCCAAAAAGAAATAGATGCTCTGCATAAAGAAATTCCCGGCATACAAATTACCACTATTTATAACAGCGCTGATTATATCAAGCTGGCTTTGGGTTCAGTAATTAAGAGTGCTTATGTTGGCGGGCTTTTGGCCTTTTTTATCCTGTATCTTTTCCTGCGCAATTTGCGGACAACACTTATCATCGCTGCTTCCATTCCGATTTCAATTATTGCTACCTTTTGCCTGATTTATTTCTCCGGGGTTACCCTGAATATGATGACACTTGGCGGTTTGGCTCTAGGAATTGGGATGTTGGTAGACAACTCCATTGTGGTCTTAGAGAATATTTATCGCTTCCGGCAAGACGGCTATTCCCGGATAGAATCGGCAGTCAAAGGTGCTTCCGAGGTAGGGATGGCCTTAACTGCTTCAACCGCTACCACTTTGGCGGTCTTTTTACCCATTGTTTTTGTTCAGGGACTTACCTCCACTATTTTTAAACAATTAGCTATGACCGTAAGCTTTTCCCTGGTAGCTTCTCTTGTGGTAGCCATGTCCCTGGTGCCAATGCTTTCATCTAAATTCTTAAGGGTGGACAGGAGCCGGCAGGATGCCAACGGTTTTGATTCCATCCTTAGGTCGGAGGGCGGACAAGCCCTGGCCGGAACCGAGGAAGAACTCTCAAGAGGATTTTTTGCCCGGCATTTCAGATTACAAAAAATTACTAATCTTTTTGACGTATTTTATGAGCAGTTAAATGCCAAATATAAGAGCTTGTTAAAAGGAGCTTTAAACCATCGCAAAAGAGTTATTGCGCTGGCTACCCTTGCTTTCTTTGCTTCTATGGCTTCCATTGCTTTTGTAGGCGCAGAGTTTTTCCCTGCTACAGACGAAGGGTATATACAGATTAATGTCCGTCTTTCCGACGGCGCAGAATTGGAAAATACTTTAGAAATTATGCAAGAAATCGAAGCTAAGATTAAAGGAGACATTCCGGAGATTGAAAATGTCTTCCTGGAAGCCGGTTATGCCGGAGATATGACCGGAGCAGCCAACAGCAATCGAGGGACAATCTATGTCCAGCTTAAGAAATTAGCCGAACGGGATCGGGGAGTTAATGAGATATCCGATATCATTCGCAGCAAGGTTAAGGATATTCCAGGTGCGGAGATCAGAGTATCCTCCATGGCAATGGCAAGCAGTATGAGTGGAGGTACACCTATCAGTATAAATATTTACGGGGACGACTTGGATACCCTGAAGATGATCGGCGATGATTTTAAAGAGATTTTGAAAGGTATTGAAGGGACTAGAGAAGTAGAATCAAGCTATGAAGACGGCATTCCGGAAGTGGAGATTAAAATTGACCGGGCGGCAGCAACTCAATATGGGCTGACTGCCAGCCAGATTGCCCAAGCTGTTCGCGGGATTGTTTCCGGTACCACTGCCACCAGGTTCAAGTATGGAGGTACGGAGATTGATGTTATTATTAAAGGCGATGAGTATTATAGCCAAAATATCCAGGCCTTAGAACAGATCCCCATTACAACCAACCTGGGCTTCGCTGTATCCTTGGGGCAGGTAGCAGATGTCAGTATCAAACGCGGTCCGGTTACAATCAGCCGCGAGGACCAGGAGAGAGTAATTACAGTATCTTGCCAGTTAAGCGGCACGGACGTCGGTA